>CAIPHR010000027.1 GCA_903864905.1 uncultured bacterium | reverse complement strand
CAGCTTCCGCACTTGAGATGGCTAGTGCTGATATTTCAAATAGTGAATCTGCTATAATTCCAGTTGCATCAACTGTTGCTATAGCTGGTACATACCCAGTAACGGTGAACTATAGTCAAACATTCGAAGATATGCTAACAGCATTCAAACCAATAAGTTTCTCAGATACTGTAGGACTAGAGCTATTTCCTAACAACGGAAGTGGACAGAAAAATCTTGTTGCGAAAGTATTTACTTTAGGTGATTTATTTCCAAATGTAGTAGGTACTATGACAGATACATTGGGACATGCTGTAGATCCACTTACACTCGGGACTTGTCGCTTGAAAGCATGCCCAATCAATGTCAATATATCTTATGAGCAGTTTACTTCTACTTTGAAGTCTAAAGGATATAGACCCGTCACTCTGCAAGAACTTATTGCACTTTCGACCAGATACCCACAAATTTCTGGAGTTGCTTACGGTTCTATTGCAAGAATAGCTCTTCCAAGTAATCGTTCTGAAGTTAACTCTGAAGCAAATCAACCACGCACAGGTTCTCTAGTAGTGCCTTATGTTACTGGTGCTAAAGAAATTAGGGAGTCTGGTGGTACAGGCAATGATGGAAATACTTTCAAAATTGTTATGCTAAACAATCAAATTGTTGATGTAAAAAGTGCACAAATAATAGCAGTTGAAGATAGCACGTGGACACCATCATCTCTACAATCGATAATAACTTCACCAATTAATTTCAATATTGCATATTTACCTGCCTATAGGATTTCTATAGCCAACTATGTTATACCAAGCATAAAATATACAGTTCAGATCGGTGGTCAACAACAGATAATGAAGTTGCTTAGTGTACGACCACCAACCATGGCTGTAGGTAGAACATACGTAGGTGCTGATAATACTGAAACCATCAAAAGTCTCGTGCCAGCAGGATATCGCTACGCTACCACTGATGAAATGGTGGCTCTAAATACTCAGTATCCGAATGCCAGAGCTGTTAGCGCAGATTCACGATCAGGCTATGTTCCACTTATGGGGTTGATGGCGCTTGGTAGTCCTTTAACTAGCTGCGGTGGTATTCCAATGATCCATAGTGAGGGTTTCGCACAAATAAATGCAGGAGGTATTAAAAATGAGGTTGATGAGAGGCGTTTGGGATATAAAGGGATACCAACAAAGATATTCTTATTCCCGATAGTGAAGATCTAAAAGAGCTGTATATCAAGGTATATTTAATAATGGTGAGTCCTATCTCTCATTCTTCAAAAAATCATTGATCTGAATCAAATATTTTTTGAAATCACCAAAATTTCTCTGTAGATTGTTTAAAAACATGTCTTTATCCAACTTTTCATATCTATGAACTAGCATATTCCTCGCACCAACGATCGGTGCTATTTTTCTTGCAAATTCGCTAGGTAGTACATTGAAATCACCGAGCATTTTGAACGTACTCTGTAAATCATCTACAGATCCAAGATTCTTCTCTCTGATGATATGAGTATTGATATCGATCATCTGATCTACAGCGAGTTGAAAATACCTTTCTATGGCTGGCAACACCAAGCTGTGTTCCTTGATATCTTCAATGTTAGTACCAATAACTAGTGGTTCTAGTTTACCGATATATTCAGACAACATATCCATCTTCTTTTCTAAAAGCTGTTTATCAAGCATTTTGGTAACTGTTAATCTTGTAATCTAAATAATGTCTCCTTAAATCAAATAAAGCGCTTGATTCTTCATACATCCGTATAGAATGTAAGATTAAATCTGTAAAAATACTACGATCTTCTTCATAAAGAACAATGCACTTCTCGACAATCTTCTTCATAAAAAGTGGTGATGCCTTTTTTATATTTACCAACTGTACTTCATTATTTTTGAATATCTCAATGAGATCAGTGTCAATATTGGACTCTTCATCAAAAGAAAACTTCCTAGACGAAAGATAAGCGATATCAACATCACTTTCTTTATGTGTTTTTCCTGTCACCTGTGATCCAAAAAGTAAAATCAGAGATAGGCCGTATTTCTCTGCTAGAGTCTTAGTTTTGGGTTTTATTGCTTCAATATTTATCATATCCGTAATCATATACTAGCATAAAAATCTTACTTTAATTACTGTTGACAATAATGATACTTAATTGTAGTATGCTATTGAAAGGATCTTTACATGTACATTAATAATGAAACCGGAGTAGAACAAAGAAATAAGGTCGATTCTAGAGGTGATCTCGTGGGTATGTATTTTCGAGACATACAGAATCAAAACGAAAAGTCCAAACTATTGAAACGAGAGGAAGAAATCGAGCTTTTCAAGAAAATGCACAAAGGTGACAAGGAAGCTCGTGCTCACCTCATCACCGCCAATCTGAGGTTGGTTATAACGATTGCAAAGAAGTTCCAGGATAGAGAGCTATATGCAATCCTCGGACGTACACCGACAGATGCTGAGATCGGCGAAGAGCTCAGTCTCACTGTTGATCATTTAAATAAATTACGTGGGTATGTTTATTCTGAGGTTTCTCTAGATCAACCAATGTCTAATGAGCTAGATTCGCAAGAACTATACTCTTTTATAGATTTGGTTTTTTGAATAATGAACCAGAACCATTGAGTATGATCGGTGATAGATTTCTATTATCAAGAGAGCGTATACGCATCATAGAGGACAGGGCTATCAAAAAGCTGAAAATTTGGTACGGAAAAAGTCGCAATGCAAAGCGTATTAAAAAATAGTATTGTTTACCACAAAATCGAGCACCAAGTTGGTAGCTCGATTTTTTATTATATGTAAATAGCCGATACTATATGTTGCTAGCAACCTGTTTACCTGACCAACATGGCGATGAAGATACCCATGGTTGCGAACCTTGTTCATTGTATAGATGTTTGGCATAAGCAACATTACCTTCTAGAGTATGTAGATCGAAACCAAGCTTCAATGCAGTCTTGTCATGATATATTTCATTGATCTGCATAACACCAACGTCGGCATTATTGACTCTACCTCGCACTAGATTGCCGGCTTTATCATATTGACGAAAACTTGACTCACAACGAGCAATGTCTACCAAAATTGGCGTATCAGCAAACTCCTTTCGAAGATATGCCTCCATTGTTTTTACATTATTCATCATGGTTGTAGTAGCCTCTACAGCGACCTCTATAGGAGTATCGTCGGCAGGAATAATTACCTTTGAATTGTCTATTCTGCCGTTACCATATAGTGCTGACATAAGGAATACTGCACTTGTTGTAAGTTCAATCATATGTTTTATTAAAAAAGAACCTAAGTAAGCATGAGCAAACTTTGGTTCTTATTTGCTTCTAGGTATAGCACCTATGCATTCATAAGTCAATACCTACTGCCCCATTATATGGCTCTACTCGGCCGTATAATTTGGTCAAAATAGCCTTATTCCTAGCCCTAGTATGAGAGTTGCATTAATTATAGCCCTATGTTAAGCTGTATTTTACCAATTAGGTTCATGTCTACGAAAAGATTTTGAATATAATTTTAAATATATAATTTCACCAATATGGCACATAAGAAAGCCGCAGGAACAACAAAAAACGGGCGCGATTCAAACCCACAATATCTGGGGGTTAAGGTTAACCATGGTCAGAGCATCACCTTGGGCCAGATCATCGTCCGCCAGCGAGGTACGACGGTCCTACCAGGCAGAAATGTTGGTATGGGTAAAGATCATACCCTCTTTGCGCTAAAGGATGGTAAGGTCAATTTCGGAACAAAGAGAAAGACTAGTTTCAATAATTCTATTGATAGGAAAAAGACGGCGAGTGTTATTTAAGTAGAGCGGATAAATATTATCGTAACCCATTACACCCCTTTGAGTTCCGAGGACTTTTTCGTGAACCGATATACCTCTACATTTTCCAAAGGATGAGTGAATCCTTGGAGCGAGTCCTTTGTGAAAATGTAGGTATATTGGGAACGAATCCGCAGGAACGAAGAAGGGTGTAATGGGTTACGTATACTTTATAATGCTTTCTCTACCACCACCTTAAACTTCGCTTTCTTTCCTCCCCCTTCGACGACGATCTCGTGTTCACCGACTTCTTTCAGTGGGTGTTCAAGTTGAATAAATGCTGGATCAAGTTGGAGCTGCGTCTGTTTCTCTATTTCCTTTACGATCTCTTCACGATGCAAACCCGCAAAAAGATGACCCTTTTCATTGGCTTTACCAGATATTTTGAGAGTAATACCATCGAGGCCCTTTATATTCTTGACTAGAAGTTCTTCATGAATAGCTCTCTCGCCTTCTACTTGCTTTCTATTCAATTCCATACGCTTTATAGCTTCTGGAGTAGCATTGGTAACTAGACCTTTTGGAATCAAAAGATTGAGTGCGTGACCACTGGAAACATCCTTGATATCAAACCTTCTTCCTAGCTTTGGAACATCTTTGAGTAGTATTACTTTCATATTGTTTTTATTAATTATTAAGTTATTAAACTATTTTATCGAGTAGTACACCTTTCATTTCCGATATGAGGCTACTAAATGTTTACAATGATCAGAATACCACATCTCACTAGCCGATTGGAGGAAATGAAAGGTGTACTACTCGATAACAGTAAAACCTTACGGCAAAGCTGTTAAAAGTTCAACTGCTTTATCCGTTTGCGAGTCAACCTTTGCAGCAATGTCCTTTTCACTTATTTCTACTACATAATCTGGTTCAAGTCCATCATGTGATAAATTGTGACCATTTGGTGTCAACCAGCGAGCTATCGTAACCTTGAGAGATGTGTCTCCCGTAAGAGGAACTAACTCTTGAACGGATCCTTTACCAAATGTTTTTATACCTACGAGTTTTCCAACCCCGTTTTCTCGAAGAGCTCCAGCTAGAATCTCAGCCGCTGAAGCAGAACCTCCGTCTACAAGGATCATCATTTGCAAATTCTTGCTAAAAATATCATAACCCTTACTTCTATATACCTTAGGGTTCAGATTTATACCGAAATCCTCTGTAACTACGGTCTTTCCTGCTGGTAGGAACCATGAAGCCATATCCCAAGCAGCATCTAGATAACCGCCTGGATTGCCACGTAAATCTAGGATCAGCTTGTGATTACCTGATGTTACAAAAGTTCGTAGAGCATTGCGGAACAGATCAGGAGAATCAGCAGTGAAGCTATATAGCTTAATTACGAATATTCCTCCTGGCTTTGTCAACGTATCTAGAGTAGGAATATTGATAATGTCACGAATGATCGTTTTCTCTGTCATCTTTGTAGCGCCTGCTTGAAAAAATGAGATGATGACCTTGGTACCTTTTGGACCACGTATGAGCTTTACCGCTTGATCAACACTCATGGATGATGTCTCTTTACCGTCTATCTTCAATATATAATCACCAGACTTTACTCCTGCTTTGTCTGCTGGACTATCCTTGATAGGAGAAACCACCTGTAATTGCTTGTTCTTGATGCCAATCTCCATTCCTACACCCTGAAAATTTCCTGCTATATCTTCCTGGAATGCTTTTGATTGCTCTGGAGGAAAGAAAACTGTATACGGATCTCCATATGAAGCAGCGAGGCCTTGTACTGCACCATATATCTTGCTGTCTACCGTAGAACTTGCTGCAGTTACGAATTTGTTGTCTAAAATCTGCCATGCTTTCCAGAATATCTGGAATTTGTCGGAAGTTATGATCGATCGGTCGACCAAATCAGAACGATTGACTGTAGATCCTGTATGCCCACCTATATAAATGCCCATAAACAAAACTATTATAATAACTACTACAGCTGAAATTGCATATATCAGCTTTTTATTGAAAGTATTCATTTGGACTATTATTACATCTAATCGTATTTCAAACAAGTTATATTATTAGACTCTAATATTGTGGAATTACAACAACTACCAAGTTATCAGATACACACCATTGCATTGATTTCAATACTATTATATAGTTATTGGGTTAGTGCTCCAGACAATGAAACATGCCGGATGTATTGTGATAATATTTTCCATGAAAAAGTTTAAATTTATTATTTCGATCTATTTAATATTTTCAATAATTATAGGAAACTTTAATGTCTCTAACGCTTTTGCCTTCGAAACTATTAAAAAGACTAGAGCTAGTTATGTACCAGGAGAAATCATCGTAAAGTATAAGACCAATAAGATCAATCTACAGACAACTGCTGGAAGAACAGCTGCTTCGAAATTTATCGGGTCAAAATCTCTGAAAAAGTCCGAGGATATGAGAAATACAAATATTTCTGTTCTAAAAATTACCGATTCGAAAACAGTAGAACAAAAAGTCGCCGAAATAAAGACTGATGCAAATATTGAATATGCTGAACCAAACTATTTGCGTTATCCTACAGTAGTAAATATTGATAGTGCTTATAACGATACTTACAGAAATGAACTTTGGGGATTAGATAATACTGGACAATATATCCACAACGCTACAGGAACTATCGATGCTGACATCGACGCTCCGGAAGCTTGGGCTGTAACTGATGCAACTAGTAGTTCTCCAGTTATAGTAGCTATTATCGATACCGGTGTTGCTTATGATCACCCAGACCTGATAAACAATATGTGGGACGGTACCAATTGTAAGGATGAAAATGGTATAGCTACGTCAACTGCATGTATTCATGGTTATGATTTTGAGGATAATGATAATGATCCACTACCTACATATTCACCTCATGGAACTGAGATAGCAGGTATAATAGCTGCTGGGAAGAACAATGGCATTGGAGTAATGGGAATTGCTCCAAATGCAAAGATAATGGCTCTCAAATTTCGTTTTGACGTAGCTAGTGAGGTTAGAGCTATCAATTTCGCAATTGCGAATGGTGCGAAGATAATCAATGCTAGCTTTACAAGCGTCCCTTTGCCCGGAATAGATGGCTTCTCGCAGTCAGAACATGATGCAATTGGCCGCTTCAAGGATGCTGGAGGTATCTTTGTAGCTGCAGCTGGAAATGATGCACAAAATAGTGATGCACCATATCATGTATACCCTTCTGACTATAACCTAGATAATATCATTTCAGTTGCAGCAACAGATCAGAATGACAATCTAGCTTCTTTTTCAAACTATGGTATAACTTCAGTTGACGTTGGTGCACCAGGAGTAAATATCTATAGTACAGCTACATCTAGTAGTAACGGGTCTATTGATACATATAATTATTCTAGTGGAACATCTATGGCTGCACCGTATGTAGCAGGTCTCGCAGCACTCATAAAAGGGTTTGATCAAGACCTTACATACTCACAAATAAAAAATACTATTCTTTCAACTGGTGACAGTTTACCAGCCCTATTCAATAAGACTGTTTCAGGAAAAAGGATCAATGCTCAGTATGCAATACAGTCTGTTAATTCTGCAAAATCTATAACGTCATTCACTATTGCTGGTCAGGTTAGCACTACTATCGATGAAAATAGTCATACAATACTTGTAATAATGCCATCTGGCACTGATGTCACAGCCCTCGTTCCGACTATTTCTATAACCGGATCATCAGTAAGTCCACTTTCTGGTGCAGCCAATGATTTTAGTAGTTCTACAACTTATGTTGTTACAGCTCCTAATTCTGGAACTCAATCCTATACGGTGAATGTAACTACAGAAGAAAACCCAAATATTGCAGATGTAGTTAGTGATACGCTAGCGCTAGTAGATAGCTCTATACTTGGAGGAAATCCTGATATATCACATATTACGAGTGAGCTTACAAACCCACTACCAAGTAGTGGGTCACATGGATCAACGATCACATGGATATCAAACAATTCGAGTTACATTTCAAATAGCGGTCGGACAATAGTCCGACCGCTATTTGGTAATCCAAATGTAAATGTACTTCTCACTGCAACTATCACGAAAGGAATCATCATAGATACCAAAATATTTGATATGACCGTGCTCGCAGAGACTATTAGCCCAGAACTTGCCAATGCTTCGACTAGCTTGGCGGAACTCGAAATAGATGTAGCAAAAGACCTCACTATTGGAGCAAACCTAACAATTGCAAATACTCATGCTGGAGCAACGCGCAGTTCTATCGGATTAGTCGCAACAGGAACAGATAAAACTAATTTCATAAATAGATATAATATAGCTATTCAAACATTATCAGATGCAAATATTGCTAGTGATAAACTAGACCTCCTAAATAGCTCTATACTTGGAGGAAATCCTGATATATCACATATCAGAGTTGCACTTACGAGCCCACTTCCAAGTAGTGGTTCAAAAGGTAGTGTTATATCATGGCTATCTAGAATTCCAGAAGTATTAACAAATGATGGTCAGACAATAACTAGGCCAGCCTATTCATTTGGGGATGTTTCAGTTAACCTCACAGCAACAATTGGTTTAGAAATGCCAATGATATGTAGTCCAGGTGATACGAGTTGTGGAGGAATCGCCTCTACTACCAAGATTTTCGATCTGACTATATTGAAATTGCCAGCAAGTACATCTACAATGATAACTTCTACATCTTTTACGATAGGTTCAAGTGAAACTTCGACTACATCTATTACAAATATTCCCTTCGGAACTTCAAAGGCTAGTTTTATATCTAGTCTGACTAAGGGTGAACCCAATCAAGCGTGGACGGATACTGGCATAACTGATCCAGTAGTAACTGGAAATAGTTTATTTGTTACAGCACAGGATGCTTCGACGACAAAAGAATATTTAATCACGGTAAATGCTGACCCTGTCAATCATGAAAAATCTATTATAGCCTTTAGTTTTGGACAAACCGAAGGTGTCATAACAGGAAATGATATTCTAGTTACTCTACCTTATGGAACTGTATTGACTTCACTCATACCTAGCATCACCCTTTCTGGAGGAACCGTAAGCCCAATTGGCGGCATAGCAGAAGACTTTACAAACTCAGTTGTTTACAAAGTTACATCAGATGATAGTTCTACTAAAGATTATACTGTTACTGTAAGAGTTTCCCCGAATACTGCGGCTAATATTGTATCTTTCGGTATAACGAACCCAATTTCTAATGGTGTTATAAGTGGAAACAATATTACTATAACCGTTCCTTTCGCTACTAGTTTAGTTAACCTACCTATAACAATAGTGATCTCAGATGGAGCATCAGTTACTCCAATGGCTGGTGGTACTACATTTGTAGAAGGAGTTCCGATCTTTTATACAGTTACTGCTCAGGATGCAACGACGACAAAAGAATATGGGGTAACTGTTAATATTGCAGCCAATAATGCCAAAGATATCGGTTCATTCAATTTCGAGACACTAAGTCCCGCTGTTACTGGTATTATAAATGCTACAAATATCACCCTAAGTGTTCCCTATGCAACAAATATCACGTCTCTTATCCCAACAATAGGGATTACAGGAGCTTCATCTAGTCCGAGTAGTGGCGTGGCAAATAACTTCAGTAGTCCTGTAACTTATACAGTTACTGCTGCCGATGGTTCAACGAAAGATTACACTGTTAGTGTAATAGTTCTACATGAAACTACTCCACCGGTCATAACTCTTAGCGGTTTGAACTCAATCAGTATCACAGTTGGTAGTTCATTTACTGATCCTGGAGCAACTGCACTAGATAATGTAGATGGCGTAACTGCTGTCGTTGTTTCTGGTACAGTCAATACAAACACCGTTGGAACCTATACAATCACTTATACAGCAACTGATGTTGCTGGTAATACTGCAACGAGTACTCGTACAGTCATTGTGAATGCTGCACCAGTAGCCGCATCAGTGAATGGTGGAGCTACACCAGCGCCTGCAACAACAGTAGCCACAACAACAACAATAGTTTCGAAACTTTTATCTGCAAACGGAGATTATATATTTGATCAATATGACTTTTCTCTAATGATGTCCAATTGGGGCAAGGTTGGAGCAAATGGTTCTGATTATAATAAAAGTGGAAAGGTTGATAAGTATGACTTTGCATTATTAATGTTAAATTGGGGTAAGTAAAATGAAATTATGAAAAGTGTCAAAATAATTATATTATCTGTAGCAATAAGCTTTTTATTTATAAGCGGTATTGTTGGTACGGTATTTGGAGCAGGAGCTTCCCTATATGTTACTCCATCCAATACGACCAAAGTATCGGGTGACGCTTTCAATGTAGAAGTTGGGGTCAATGTTTCTGGTAATAAAGTTTGTGCTGTTGAAGGTACTATAGTTCTCAAAAATTTATCTTGTCAGAATATAGCAGTCTCTAGTGGTCTCATGTCGCAATCGGTTCCAAGTTGTTCAAATCCTCACTTTTTGATAGGTATACCGAACTGTACAACTGGAAATAAAGTTCTATTCACAGCTTCAGTTACTGCTATTAATGCTGGTACTTCTACTATTTACTCTACAGGTGTTGATATAATAAGCGAGGGAGTATCTGTTGGTTCTACCTCAGCTATTGCAAACTATATGATCCAGCCTGCTCCAAAAAAAGTAGCTGATCCTATACAAAATACTGGTGGTTTTATAGGCTATGTGAATGGTAAACTTCGAACATTCCCTACCAAAGAGGATGCTATAAAAGCTGGAGCAACTGATATTCAGCCAAATTATGTACGTAAACCAGCCGAGGTTATAAATAAGCTACCTGCTCAGGTTGTAAGTGATGAAGTAGCAAAGACTGTACCAATCAAGGAAGTCGCAAAAACTACACCTATAAATACACAGATAGCTAAAGCTGTACCAAAACAACCTGTTGCGCAAGCTAAACCAAGTACACAGACGGCAGCAGCGGCTGATGCTGCACCGGCTGACTTTGGTTGGTTATGGATATCTCTCATATTGATAGCGTTCGGTGTAACTGTTTGGTGGATATATACTAGAAAATTGGATACGGAATAAATTTTTATAGAAACCGATATTCAAAAGTTATTACAACACCCTTTTCATTTGCGATATGAGGCTAGCGAAATGACCTGTAACCTCTGTTGCCTCAGAGATTTAACCGTGCAATAATAATATACATGACTCATACACATACTTATCGTGGCGTTGTTTGGATCGATTTAGAAAATCCAACAGATGAAGAAGTTTCATCTCTGGTCAATAGATACGGACTCCATCCATTGGTTGGAGAGGAATTAAAGATGAAATCAAGCATTGCTAAGGTTGATTTCTATCCCGAATATTTCCTAGCCGTTCTCACATTACCTGTTCGTGAAAGAAAGAATGTTTCTACTCAGATAGTAGAGAGAGAAATCGACTTCGTTGTCGGAAAAAACTTTCTTATAACTTCTAGAACCGAAACAATAGAGCAACTCGAATATTTTGGAAAAATATTTGAAGCCAATTCGATACTGAATAAAGAAGAAAAGATCGAACATGCTGGCTATCTATTCTATTACATGGTAAAGAAAATCTATGCTGGTATGATAGAGGATCTTGAAAATATAAAGGATTCTATCATTACTGCTGAAAAGCGTATTTTTGGTGGTGATGAAAAAGAGATTGTTGAGGTACTATCTAGTTTGAGTCGTGAGCTTATAGACTTCAAACAGACAGCTAGAATGCATCGTGATATATGGGAAGATATGGTCAAATATTCTGATCAAAGTATGTTTGGTGGTGAATTCCCTTCTTATGTAAGAGATATTCGTGACCAATTCAATATCATCCATGAATTTATAGGTAATGCACGTGAACTCATCACTGATCTTAGAGAAACCAATGATTCGCTCCTAAATACGAGACAGAATGACATAATGAAGCTTCTCACGATCATCACATTGATCTGCTACCCTGCAATTATCGTATCTGCTATATTCACAATACCCGCACAAAATATTCCGGTATTAAATAGCCCTTATGGTTGGGTGATATTGATGGGTATTATATTGATAATTACAGGATGTTTCTGGTGGTATTTCAAGAAGAAGAGGTGGATGTAATAATACAAAATGGAAATCAAACTTTATAATACACTTTCAAAGACAAAGGAAGTTTTTAAGCCACTAAAAGATGGTGAAGTTTCTATGTATAACTGTGGTCCTACTGTTTATGATTTTGCACACATAGGAAACCTACGTGCATATGTTTTCGCTGATACACTGAGACGTGCTCTTGAAATCAATGATTTCAGGGTACATCAAATAATCAACATCACAGATGTTGGCCATCTAGTTAGTGAGGGTGATGATGGTGAGGATAAAATGACTAAAGCTCTGAAGAGAGAGAATAAGCCATTGACTCTAGAAGCCATGAACGAAGTTGCAACAAAATATTTTGGTGCTTTCGTTAATGATTTGGAATCATTGAATATAGAGCTGCCAGAGAAATTTCCTAGAGCTAGTGAACATATACAGGAAGACATAGAATTGGTCACTTTATTATATAAAAAAGGATTTGCTTATAAAATAAGTGACGGAATGTATTTCGATACTTCAAAATTTCCAAATTATGGAAAACTCGGCAAATCAACAGATGATAAGTCGACGAACGGAATTATGAATGAACTAGGTTCCAAGGATATTTCTCGGATTGCTCCAAATTCAGAAAAAATGGATGCGAAAGATTTTTGTTTATGGAAATTTGATACAAAACTAGGTTGGGATAGTCCTTGGGGTAAGGGTTTTCCTGGTTGGCATATAGAATGTTCAGCAATGTCTAGAAAATATCTTGGGCAACCATTCGATATACATACTGGCGGAATAGACCATATAGGAGTACACCATAACAATGAGATAGCACAGTCAGAAGCGTGCTATGATCAGCCGTTGGCAAGGTTCTGGATGCACAATGAATTCATCACAATGAATAATAGAAAGATGTCAAAGTCATCTGGAGGATTCATCACACTAAATAGTCTGAAAAATGAATCAATATCACCGATTGGTTACAAATATTGGCTTCTAACAGCTCACTATAGATCACCAATCACTTTCAGCATGGAAGCAGTCCTTGGTGCCCAAAATGCCCTCATAAGACTCATGACTAGCGTGAGCCAGTATAAAGGTCAAAATGATAATGGTTCTGCTATTACAAGCTATTTCGAGCGATTCATGAATTTTATCAATGATGATCTAGATACACCTCAAGCTCTAGCATTGGTATGGGAACTTATCAAGGATACGAAGCATACAGATGCCAATAAATTGGCAACTTTACTACAATTTGACCGCGTATTGGGACTAGGGCTTGCGGAAGTGCCAAAGATTGATCCTGGTGCAGAGCTAGAAGCATTACCAGATGAAATAGCTGCGCTCGTCTTTGCTCGCGAAGATGCTCGCAAAGAAAAGGATTGGAAGAAATCTGATGCTTTACGTATCGAGATCGAAACAAGAGGTTATAAAATATTGGACGAAGCAAAAGGATTTAAGGTTGTCAAAACATAATTTTAGTACAATATTATTCCATTTCTTCATCTAGATCAGCTTTCAGAATTTCTCTAACCTCAATAACTAGACCATCTATATCAGCCATACGTGTGTATAGCCTCGATTCTGTAGTATCGATGCGCTCCTCAAGCCTTTCGAAGCTCCTAGCGATGGAAACTGCTATATCATCCGCACTTTTATATATAACAGCTTCAATTAATTCAATATCTTT
>CAIPHR010000026.1 GCA_903864905.1 uncultured bacterium | reverse complement strand
GCCGCCAACAAAGCCATATTGGAAGAGCGTGGAATCTAATATTAATTACTGATTCTATTTATAAGGAGGTTGTTATGCCGGTTTACATCGCGTTGACTATCCTAAATGAGAGTGGCAGGGAGGCCATCAAGACCAATCCCAAGAAAATCAAGGCCAATAAGGCTGCGCTTGAGGCCATGGGGGTAAAGGTCCTGGGACAATATATCACACTCGGACAGTATGATTTTGTCAATATTTTCGAGGCTAAAAATGACGCAACAATCTATATTCCTACGTTTTATCCTACAACTCACCGCTTCGGAATCAGTGATCTCATCAAACTAGCATTCAATGTATAAGCTCGAATAAATGAATCGTCAACATGTGCATACAGAATACCTTCACCTGCTTTCGTCTCAACAAACTGGCTCACAAAGGTTATCGTCGTTGCTTCGCTATCTTGTATAAACGGTTCCGACGAAACCCAGTCTATTTTTCCTTTTTCATAATCGTATATAAATAAGCCGATTGAGAACATCCCGTACTTCGTTTCCCCATCAATGCGCTGATTAGCTTCCCTACCATTCATTAGACCAAGTCGTTTTCCTGCTCCCATGTTAATAAAATTCTCTGAAAAGAGCGGCCCTGGAGACGCATGGCCTCCAATCCATGGGATCTTATGTTCTTTCGGATGAAAAATTATTTCTCCAAACTTCCACGGTTTGCCCATGTCGGGAGCTAAGGCAAGTCTCACTACTGAGTAGGTGAAATCCGATTCCTTCTTACTTGATTCGACAAGATTGTACCGAAATCCATGCCTATTGATTGGAGCAACGGATAACTCCTTCGCGCCGCCAATTGCATCGGCCCGAAGTGCAGGCACCGTCATTTCCAAGCTATCAAGATTCTTTCCTACTGCATGACCAAGATGTATCTGGTTTTTGTTATGTTCGACAGCATTGACTAATGGGAGCGTGAAATACAAATGAAGTAAATCGTTTTTCTCGTCAATCCAAATATCAGGGTCTTCCAATCCAATAAAATCTAAACCTTCCTGTTTGAGCCGATTCGTAATTTCAGCTTCATTTTTTACGTTCAATTTATTCCCTATGCTGAAATTCTCCAATGAGCTCCCGACAGCCTTATGGAGTTCACTTCTATCAATGTATCCGCTTACTGTTACGTCACCCTCTCGGCTCGTAATACAACGAATGACTCCTTCTCGGTAATTTGTCCGTGGGTCAAGAGCGATAGCCATGACGTGGCTGAATTGAGAATCAATATTAACCACCTTCCCTTTGTGTTGGAGATAAAGTTTTTCCATATCAAAAGTCTATCACGTTCAAACTGATTTTACAGCTTAAACAAGATGTTAGAGTTATTTTATGAATTTTTATACAATTTTGTACAAATTGTATCTAATTGTACATGTGGCGTCGCCTGCGCAAAGCTCCTGCGACATCCTACAAAAATATAGTCACTCACTTTGTTCGTTCCTTATTTTTGTGGAGATGGGCGGAATCGCCCGCGACTCGAGGGCTCATTACCCATTCGCCTCGGTCTGGGCACCGGCTCGGCATGCTCGCTACTGCTCGCATATAGCCTCCGCCGTTCTCATCACGCGCCATCTCTCTTATAGACACGAAAAACTGACCTAGAGCAGTCTAGGTCAGTTTTTGTGTTGTGGAGATGGGCGGAATCGAACCGCCGTGCAATCAATGTTTGTCGAACGACTCTACGATGTTAGCAAAACTTTTGTTTAATGACTGTGCTAAAAGTATTGCGAAACACACAGTCACGATCTCGGTCCGCCCGAAGGCGGATTCAAGCAATGTGCTGAGAAGACACATTACCCTACATCCAAGTTATTACGCCCACACTATAGTTAGGATCCCTATAGAAGGACGGCCTCGTTAAACGAGAGCGAATGCAAAGTCCTTTTGTCCGAAATACGGAGAAACGGTTGATTTAGCATTTAGGATTTCCATCAGATTTCCGCCCTACTACGCTCTTTCGAGCTTCGAAGGGCTCCGAGTTAATGGTGCTCGCACCGCACGAACGAAAACGGTTGATTGTCTATGCCGATCATCCCCAAATTTACGAGGTAAATTTGCCCTTCGAAGCCACCGAAGGTGGCGAAGTAGGGCGTACCTCTTGTCAACGATCTTTGAAATCTCTCCTCACCTCCCTATCAGTCTCTCTCTTCTTGGTCGTCTCTCTCTTATCAAACTTCTTCTTACCTCTTACGACTGCAACTGATACTTTGATGAGATTAGACTTATTATATATCGAAATTGGCACTACTGTCAAGCCCCTATCCGACTCAATATTTGCCAATTCCCCCATTTCTTTCTTGGACATCAATAATCTACGATTCCTACGTGGTTCATAATCTTTAGGTGTATTATTTTCCTGATAAGGAGGGATGAAAATATTCATAGCATATGCTTCACCACCACGAATAATTACATACGCCCCTTCTAGTGAACCCTGGCTATTCTTCAATGATTTGACCTCAAAGCCGAGCAGCTCAATACCAGCCTCGTATTTCTCCAGGATTTCATAGTCAAAATGTGCCTTTTTATTATTTACCAACGTTGTCATAACTATATTATCGTAACATAGATTCTGTAATATTTAGTATACCAAAAATTCACCTTTGCTAGGTTGGCTTTTTCCTGTACACTTGTCTAATAATGTCTACAGGAACTAATTGGAAGCTATATTATGCAAACAAGGAAGCTTGGTATGAGATGCTTCATGACTGTGCCAATGCAAAAAAAAGTATTGTTCTAGAACAATTCATATTCGTCAATGATGAGTTTGGTCAAAAACTTATCAATGTATGTGCGGAGAGAGCTGCTATAGGCGTCAATGTCAAATTCTTATGGGACGCAGCTGGTAGTTTTACTTTTTTTGGCACAAATATCGCAGAGGATCTAAAGAAAAAAGGTATTGAACTAGTTTTCTGGCGCACCCTTATTCCATCTTATTTCACTGTACCAAATTTTCGATCGTGGTATTTGCGTAATCATAGACGTACTCTAGTTATAGATGAAAAAATCGGTTATACAGGTAGTCTATGTGTTAATAACAAAATGAAGAGTTGGAGAGATACGAATGTACGCGTTGAAGGAGAAATTGCAGAAGAGATGTCCAATGCATTTGATCGTATGTGGCACAGAGCAAATAAGATGAAAAACTTGCCACCACGTATACATGTTGATGATACTGAATTTCGTTATGTTACCAATTATCCTGCTCCAGGAAAGAGACATGTATACTCCGATCTAATTGAAGCTATACGCAATGCTCGCCACTACATATATATAACCACGCCATATTTTGTACCAACACATAAGCTAGCTCATACATTGAAGAAAGCGGCAGAAAGAGGAGTTGATGTTCGTATCATTATTCCAGAAAAGTCAGACTACTACGCTGTTGACCTTGGCGCTAGAGCTTTTTTCTATACACTTCTAGAGTCAGGTGTAAGGATATTTCTATTTACGGGAAATATGATCCATAGCAAATCAACAGTGATAGATGGTAACTGGGCTACTATAGGTTCAATGAACTTGGACAGTGTGAGTCTTCTATATAATTTCGAAGCAAACATTGTGACTTCGAATACTGCCCTAGCAGAAGAACTGTCAGCATATTTTGTGCGAGATATACAAGAAAGCCAAGAAGTTATCTTCTTTGATTGGAAAAATAGATTTTTTATAGAAAAAATTCCAGAAATCCTGATCCGATTTGTAACTAAATTTCTATAATAATTTATCTATATCTGAGACCCTAAAACTTCACGATATTAGACAAACCAAACCACTCCAATATAGCCCTAGGAATAGCTGTAATCACGTTTGCTATGTATTCAGTGTTTGATATATATGCTGCATCTTGTGAATCTTGTGAAGAAGATGTCACTGCAGTGATATTGAATGTATTGGACTGTAGATTACCACATCGGAGATAGAGAGTACTTTGTCCTGCATCTTGATTCATATAGTTAATAGAAGTATATGACTTGGTACTAGGATCGAAGTTGAATTGACCTCCTGAACGACCTACTAGAGTACCTTCGAATGTACAAGCGGAACCTCCTTGTATTGATGCTGGCCATGATATCTTGAGTGTTGGCCAATCTAGACCATCGCTCAAGGATGTGATGGTTATATTGTTACCTGATATGGAGACTGTACCGTTCTTGTCACCTGGTACTGCTGCTGC
>CAIPHR010000025.1 GCA_903864905.1 uncultured bacterium | reverse complement strand
ATCTAAAACAGGCCCCGATACACATCCTCTGGCAGCAGCATCTGAGTGGGCGTCATGACTGGACAGTAAGGCTTTGGTCGGTATTGATGTTTCAAGCTTGGTTGGAAGAGAATCGATGACAACTTACTGGTTAATGTTGCTCGTTCCGATGTTTGCAGGTTTAAGCCCATGGAAAGCAAAAGGAGCCTTGCCACGAGTACAATGGCTTTTATATGGACTCTTTCTTGTTGTTATTATCGGGTTGCGGCATGAAGTTGGGGGAGATTGGAGCAACTATATAGAGAATTACGCGCACTTGCAGGGCACAATATTTTCTGATCTAATAACACCAGAGAGTATCTCAAATGACTTTGGTTTTGTAGTTATTCATTGGGTTTCTTTGAATTATCTTAATGGAATCTATACTACTAATTTAATTTGTGCGGCAATCTTTATCGCAGGTTTGCTAAGGATATGCAAAAATATGCCCGTTCCATGGCTTTCTCTATCAATCGCAATACCCTATCTGGTTATTGTAGTAGCGATGGGATACACCCGCCAGGCGGCTGCCATCGGGTTTGTTATGTGGGGATTGATTGACTTACTGAATGGCAGAGGGGTAAGGTTTTATGGGATGATTTTGCTGGGAACGCTCTTCCACAAAACCGCATTGTTTATGCTTCCGGTAGGCTTTCTTTATGGGAATTCCATCCGAAATTTAAGAGATCTTCTTTTTTTTATAGCTCTTTTTTTTATAGCCTTTATAGCTCTTCTGGCTGAACGTATAGCTCATCTGGTTCATTACTATATAACAGACACACAAGGAATGGAGTCATCCGGTGCTTTTATCAGGGTCATGATGAATGTTGTTTCGGCTTTGGTTTTTCTCTATTTCAGAAAAAAATGGGAGACACGATACAGTGATACAGGTTTGTGGGTTATATTTTGCGTAATAAGTCTAATCATGCTACCTCTTACTTTTATCATTTCCACAACAATTGATCGAATGGCTCTCTATTTTATTCCCATGCAGCTTGTTATTCTTTCAAGGGCCCCCCTTCTGATTACATCTACTTATAACAGAACGCTATTCGTATTAAGTGTTTTATTCTTTTATATAGCAACAATGTTTGTTTGGCTTAATTTTGGTTCCTATGCTTGGGCTTGGCTTCCCTATAAAAATATATTATTTCGTTGAAATTTAATGGTAAAAGACTCCGTTTATTTAGGAAGTAATTTCTTTTCACAAAAAGAAATTATCGGATTCATAGTAACACTTTTTTGATCTGCTTTAAACCTCTCTCTTTCGATAGTATTCAAATAAGCTTCATTTCTGGTTCAGCAAACTGATTGTCTCCATAAGATTATATTATCAGAGATAAATTACTTTTATATTATTTCTAGGTCTTCAATAATAAAGGACTATGAGTGCCTCTATCATGCCTCTTGTATCTGTTATAATTCCTACTTACAATCATGCTCATTTTCTCGGTCGCGCTTTACAGTCAGTGATAGATCAGACCTATCTTAATTGGGAAGCTATTGTCATTGATAATCACTCAACAGACAACACCGATGAAGTTCTTCGATATTTTACTGATGAAAGAATAAAGATATTTAAAATTCAAAATAATGGTGTAATTGCGGCGTCGAGGAATATGGGGATTCTTGCTGCGAAAGGAGAATTGATAGCTTTTTTGGATTCTGATGATTGGTGGGTGCCATCAAAATTGCTGCGATGTATTCAATTATTTGATGACAGCGTAGATATAGTTTATCACCATCTATATGTGAAGCGATCATACAAGCACACCAGATTTAATCAACGAATTGTATCCAGCAAGCCGACGTCTCCAGTTTTTTTAGGTTTGTTAGCCAACGGGATGTCAATACCGAATTCCAGTGTTTTAGTACGAAAAGATTTGTTAATTCGTATCGGCGGTATTTCTGAGAGTCTGGATTTGATTTCTGTGGAGGATTACGATACATGGATTCGATTGTCGAAGTTAACTGAGCGGTTTATCTGTATTCCAGAATTTCTTGGATATTACTGGGGAGGAGGTGGTAATATTTCTGCCGCATCACCAATTCAAGTCACTCGGATAACAACGCTTTATTCCCAATATATTGATGAATTGCAGGAAAAAGACAGGTTGAGAGCAGAATATTTGTTGAATTATCGTATTGCCCGAATCCAGCATTTATATGGAAGCCATAAAGAGGCAAGGGAAAAGTATTTAAAATCCATCTGTAGTTCTCTAGCTTTTGTTTATCGAGTAAAGGCATGCTATTTCTATATATGCAGTATACTCTCTGCCAAATAAATCCTTGTTTATGAAAAACAAGAATATTGTTATTATTTCTTCCATTGACTGGTCGACGCACTGGCAGATGCATCATCAGTTGGCGACCTCGATGGTTGCAGCCGGGAACAGGGTGCTTTTTGTGGAAAATACCGGTGCACGCGGTCCAAGGCTTGCAGATATTGGCAGGATGCGTGAAAGAATAGTCAACTGGGTGAAAAGCGTTCGTGGATTTAGGGAGGTTCAGCCCGATTTGACGGTATTCTCTCCTTTGTTTCTACCTTTTCCCTACTCTCGCATCGCGAGTGCCATCAATAGATTTATTCTTTCCGGGTCGGTAAGGCAGTGGATGCGGTCGGCGCATTTTCAAAAACAAATTGAAATGGTTTTAGGAAAAAGCTGTTTTGAAATTTTTCGGAATAATTGTTGGCATCAATCTGCACCTTGCTGTAAGCCTCGTATTGAAAAGCATCCAAAAATTCTTTATTGTTCAAATGTTTGTTTTTAATCACCTTTTTCAAAATAACTTCAGCGGGATTTTCGCCCGGCAGAATCACCACTTCGGTCAAATCAAAAGAAATAGGTTTTAGTTCGAAATCTAAGTTCTGAAACCTGTTTTTAACCACAAATTTAGTTTGAGGT
>CAIPHR010000024.1 GCA_903864905.1 uncultured bacterium | reverse complement strand
TAACTACTGGGGAAACCCCCAATTTAAATATAGCCAAACTTAGTGTGACATAGATAGCCAATGCAATAGTAGCCACCAAACCTGGTAGACGATACCAAGCAATTAGAAATAATCCGATAATTATAAAAGCTACAATTCCAGCTTTTATACCACCATTCACGGCTTCCTGACCAAGAGACGGACCAATAGTCTGTGAAGAAATGAGTGATATCGGAACAGGTAAAGCTCCAAAATTGAGATTACGAACGAGAGATTGAACTTCGAGGATCGTGAATGTACCACTGATCTGACCTTTCCCATCTAGGATAGCATCACGGATAACTGGAGCTGATTCTAGGTTTCCATCTAGAAAGATTCCTAGATAGTCACCAATATGAGCTTTCGTAATATTTGCAAAAAGATCCCTTCCTTCACTAGTGAATGTGAGACCAACTACAGGCTGGTTTGTTGTAGGATTGAACTCAACACTTGCTTTGGAAACCATACGCCCCGTTAGACCAGTCTCTTTGAATAGTGCGAGGTAAGTAGGATCCTTCTGTATATCTGTACTTTCTTTGGCTTGACTAGATGAAGCATAAACCTGCATCTCACTTGCTGTTACCAATTTGAATTCTAGTACTGGAGTAGCTCCTATAGATTTTACTGCTTCATCAACATTTGTAATACCCGGCAATTCTACTATGAGTTTATAAGCATTTCCTGAAGAAGAGAGAGCTGTATCCTTTTCTGTCTGAACCAACGGTTCACTTACACCGAACATATTGACTCGTCTCTCGACTAGATCACGGAGTGATATCATGGCATCAGATACATCAGCAGGAACTACCTTTGACACATCTGCTTGATAAACCATATGAGTACCTCCAGACAAGTCTAGACCTAGATGAAAAGCATACGGGCTACCTGATTGATTGGAAGTGTATACAAAATAACCTACTACTGAGGCTATGAGGATAATGAAGACGGCACGAGCTCTATGTTTAAGCATTGCGTTAGTATAGCTATTTTCAGAAATTCTGCAACTTATTTCCCAACTCGCTTCATTAGGATCTGTAAAGTTCGTAATACTATCTTGATATCTAGTGATAGAGACCTATTCTTTATATAAAATAGATCATAAGATAATTTGTCTTTTGTATCCTCAGTATCGATAGTATGATGAGGATGATTTTCATGATATATCTGTGCCCACCCTGAAAGACCTGGTTTTACCAAATGTCTAGCATTGTAATATGGGATACGAGCATCATAAATATTGGTCAAAGAAGGCAATTCTGATCTCGGACCAACAAGTGACATCTGACCAACAAACACTGCCCAAAACTGCGGCAGCTCATCTATACGCGTATTACGCAAGAATTTTCCAACACGCGTAACAACATTTGTAGTAGCACCATTTTCACCATATTTACCATGATCATTACCAGACATACTTCTAAATTTTACCAATTTAACCAAATTTTCATTCTTACCAACACGATTTTGTGTGATGAAGATCGGTCCACCATCATCAAGCTTGATAGCTATATATACAAAAGGATAAAAAACTAGAGACACAATTCCACCAAACAAAGATACAACAATATCTATTACCCTTTTCAAAGTATCATAAACTCTTCTATTCCCTAGAGATGTTCCAGAATTTTCTACGAACCATCTTTCTCCAACCATTGATAATGGTATTCTATCAAAAACTGTTTCATACATCTTGCTAGCATCAAGGATCTGAATACCAGAAAAAACCAATGAATATAGAAACGGCATAGCTGCTTCGACGGCTCTATTATGAAAATCAACTACTATTACAGAGGATCCTGTATTTTTTACTGCACCATTGATCTCTCTAACTATCTGATCTGTATTTTCAGATGGAATGATCCATTCTTTGAATGTTATACCAGAATTTTGATTCCTGTTTAACTCTTCATGAAGATCCTCTATATCTTCTCCTTTACCAACAATGATAGCATTTTGTTTCCTCGTAGAACTAAATACAGGAAACATTATCAAACGCCAAAGTAATAATAATAATGTTGATATTACGAAATATATCAATAGATTTGCCTTTGGTGCTATAGCAACTGGTGCCAAATAGAAAAAAGCAATACCTATCATGAGATTCACGATCTGTACCCTTATCAATAAACCTTGCTTATATCCACGAACGATCGTCAATTGCTTGTCATAAAGTCCTGAGCTAAATATGACAATTACGAAAACTACTATCAATATAGAAAAGGATAATGTATGAGTATATAGCAAATGCCTTCCTGGTATTTCACCATATCGCACAGCTAGTGTTAGGACTAATGAAAATAGATAAACTACCATGTCTCCTATAAGCAATAAGCCGCCCATCTTTGAATTTATCGTTGTCTTCATAGCTAGAACGCTAACACGGATTTGAGGGGATTTCAATATTTGTATAATTCTTCGCCTTTAGCAATTACCTCCATTAGTTGTTGTTCAGTGAATTCAATCATGATATTTATTGTTATGTGTTTCAAAAAACACCTCGCGTGAGGCGTCTTTCGCATCTGTATATTACTCTCATGAATTACTCATGTCAAAACAACGTCAATTGCCGAAAATCGACTAAAATGCTAGCTTTAATATATGAAAATACTATATGTAATTACCAAATCCAATTGGGGTGGCGCACAAAGGCATGTGTTTGACCTAGCTACTTCTATGAAAGCAAAAGGTCATGATGTATGGGTAGCTGTTGGTGGAAATGGTATTTTGACAGAAAAACTTGAAAAAGCTGGAATATATACTTTCTCTATAGCAACTCTTGGTAGAGATATTTCCCCAGGTAAAGATGCTGGATCATTTAGAGAAATATACACGATTATCAAAAACAAAAGGCCTGATATATTACACCTGCATAGTCCGAAAGCTTCAGGTTTGGGTGCATTGGCCGGAAGATTACTTCATATAAAAACTATCATAACTACCGTACACGGCTGGACATTCAATGAAAGTCGACCTATATATGAACGCATACCTATCATCTTTTTCTCATGGATTACGATGATACTCTCTCATACAACTATTCTACTATCAGAAGCAGAATACTCTCAAGCACTGTATTTCCCATTTGTAAAACATAAGATAACTTTGATACCTCCTGGCATAAAGCCACCAATATTCATGTCTGTGGACGGTTCAAAACAGATGATAAGCAAATCTATAGGTATGGAGCTTACTGACTTCAATAAAAAAGTCGTGATCGGTACTATTGCAGAGTTACATAAGAATAAAGGCTTAACATATCTGGTCAATTCCATGACTGCAGTTGTAGAGCAACAACCAAATGCTATATGTATCATCATTGGTGATGGGCAAGAAAATATCAATATCCAGACACTTATAAAAGGAATTAATCTAGAAAAAAATGTATTCCTAGTTGGATATATAGATAATGCAGCAGACTATCTAAAAGCATTCAATATTTTCGCACTATCTTCGATCAAAGAGGGTCTTCCATATGTTATCTTGGAAGCAGGTTGTGCATCTCTACCAGTTGTGGCAACTACAGTCGGAGGAATACCTGAAATAGTTGAGGATATGAAGTCTGGTATCCTTATTCAATCTAGAAATTCTCGTGAACTGTCTCATGCCCTCTCTTTCATGATCGAACACCCAGAAGAACGCAAGAAGTATGGAGCAAATCTCAAAGAACGTGTACTAACAAAATTTTCAATGGAAAAAATGATATGGATGATCGAAGGGCTATATGGAAATAAAGGTATAGATATAAATAGTAAGTAACCGTATTACCTTTCACCTCACTGTGGTCCTATAAATTCATTTTTCGTAAGATCTTTATGAGCAATTCTCGAATATCTACGCATCGACATAAGTAAACCAAGAGCCAGAAATTCACTCACCATATGTGTTCCACCATAGCTCATGAATGGCAATGGTGTTCCAGTGACTGGCAATAGTTGCATATTCATACCCACATTGATAGCGATATGCACAATGAAATATACAGCTACTCCCGCACCAAACAATATTTCAAAATTTGTATCACCATTTATTGCATTTTTCAATATTCTCCAGATGATAATGCTATACAAAGAAAATATTATGAAAATGCCAACAAACCCCCACTCTTCTGAAAAAGCCGCAAATATAAAGTCAGTCTGGTATTCTGGTAAAAATTTTAACCTAGACTGAGTACCATAACCAACTCCTTTACCCAATAAACCACCAGACCCTACGGCTATAGTTGATTGATATGCATTGTATCCTGCTCCATGAATATCAGCCAATGGATCAATAAAACTTCTTATACGATCTTTCTGATATTCCTTAAAACCAAAATTCCATAATACAGCAAAGATAACGGCAGCAATTGCTATCATAGAAAAAAGATGTTTTTTTGAAATACCCGAAACCATAGTCATACCTAACCATATGAGGACTATTATCATTGCAGACCCTAGATCCGGATGGACAAGAACTAGAGCAAAAATAACAAAAGCGTATGCACCAGAAACTAGTATATGACGAATATTGGCAATCTCTATATGTCTTCTAGAAAAATACTTTGCCAAAACAATTATCAGTGCAATCTTCGCAATATCTGACGGTTGAAATGAAAAAGTACCTATAGAGAACCAGCTTTGTGCACCGTGGGATACTCTTCCCAATAAGAATAGTGCTGAAAGCAAAGAAGTTGATAGGATAAATAATGTAACAGATACCCAAGTTGATCGTAGGAATCTCACATCGATAAAACTAACACCGAAAAATACAATTATAGCTACTACTATACCTATGATCTGATGTGCTGCAAATGAATTATCACCTGAAAAGGAATACATCGTTATGAGACCTGCAGCAATAATTGGTAAAATAGCAAAAAAAAGCCACCAATCTATCTGGCTTCGTGACTTCGTATTTTGAAGATGGTAACCTTTATCAACAATCGTGGGCATATCCAAAGTCTACAGTGCTAACGGTATATATTCAAATATATTTAAATACAAGTTAGAGACTAAAATAAAAATACTATTCTATTACAGGTAATACTTCAATAGAAATAACGTTACCTTCCCTATTCAGAGGCCAAGTAAATGGTGCTATAGATGACTTATCTGCTGGTATCTCATCTATAGAAGTCTTCGAAAAACCCAATGCATTGCTATCTTTATCTGATAGCACTACATAAACACTCACATTATTGAGTGGTAATATCCCATTGTTATTTAACACTACAGAAAATGTAGAACCGCTAGAATCTTCACTATATTTCTTATCTGAAACATTAAGCTTTGATAATGGATCAACTTTCTTATGCCAATTTGGAGTATCGATAAATTCGAATAAAGCTCTAGCTGGTACACGACTACCAACTGAAATATCTCCTTGAAATGCCAATGTATTTCTATGAGGAGGTAAAGTTACAGTACCTTTCCTATCAACGATGATAACTCCCTCATTATCATAAAGGGCTATATGATATGGAACCTGTAATGCTTCGCCTTCTGTATTCGGATTGATGATATATGCGGCCTCATTGTATATACCAGGAGCAACCTTTTCAAATCGTGTCCATTTTACAACTGGTGAAAAGAATGCATTCTGACACAACCTCTCACACGATCCACCACAATCCAATCCTTGTTCCTTACCATTCTGTATATTATCAAAACATGTTGGTGCTTTATAAAAACGTAAATACAGAGGTACGATAATAACCACTAATAAAAATATTATCACTCCACCACCATATAATGACTTTCTATTTTTTGACCATGAAGACATAACTTCAATTGATTATTGAATACAGAAAGATTATACCATATTATTTTTGAATCCTATGTTCTGGCGACAAGCTACTTTCGCCCCGAAGGACTATCATCGCCGCAACTACGTTTCACTGCCGTGTTCGGAATGGGAACGGGTGTTGCCATAGCGCCAAATCACCAGAACGCAAGATTCAAATGCGTATTCATATCTCAAATCGTGTAGGTTCCAACGTTCGTCGGAATCCCGAACTCGTAAAGGAGCTCCGGGATAAATGTAATATATAGCGACATTCAGAGTTCCTAACGGGATCGACGGATTAGTACGTCACGGCTCAACACCTTACGGTGCGTACACCTAACGCCTATCAACGTGATCATCTCTCACGGGTCTCAACGATACCTAATCTTGGGGCCGGCTTCCCGCTTATATGCTTTCAGCGGTTATCCGATCCGAACTTAGCTGCCCTGCGGTGCCGTTGGCACGACAGCAGGTAGACCAGAGGTTCGTTCATTTCGGTCCTCTCGTACTAGAAACAATTCCCCTCAAGTATCAACGCCTGCAGTAGATAGGAGACCAACCTGTCTCACGCTTGTTATCATAAATTACTTTATGCAATGGACTATAGCTTCCCTTCGACTCGTTTCGCTCGCTCAGGGCAAGCCCTGAATGGCAAATAAGTGTCAGAGGTCGATGTTTAGTCTCTACGGGCATTATAAATGTAAAATGGAAAAGTCAAAATGGAAAATGTAGCCGCCTTAGCGGTCACATTTTAAATTTTACAATTTTCATTTTCAATTTTCTAACTTCCCTCGGTATTATCCGACTTCCAATTGCTTGGTTCCGGACTCCACCGATATAAATCGACTTGTTCCTACGAAGCTCCGAAGGAGCGTAGTAGGACCGCCGTGGTTGATTGTGTCATTCCTCTACTTTTTCATGTAAAGCTTAAAAGACTTTACTTGAATTCTAAACGAAAATTTAATTCTCGAAGTGATTCAGACTGCCCAGGCACAGAATTATGAATTATGAGATATGAAATATGATCAGGATACCCCTTTCATATTTCGTATTTCATATATCATATCTCTGTATTCTGAACGGTCTGAACCCAGCTCGCGTACCACTTTAATTGGCGAACAGCCAAACCTTTGGGAGCTTCTCCACCCCCAGGATGTGGTGAGCCGACATCGAGGTGCCGAACTCCGCCGTCGATATGAACTCTTAGGCGGAACTAGCCTGTTATCCCTAGAGTAGCTTTTGTCCGATAATCTTCCGCAGCATCTAACGCTTACGGTCGGTTCACTTGGCTCTGCTTTCGCATCTGCTCGACACGTACGTCTCGCAGTCAAGCCAGCTTGTGCCCATACACTATCGCCATGGTTTCCATTCACGGCTAGCTGACCTTTAGGCTCCTCCGTTACTGTTTAGGAGGAT
>CAIPHR010000023.1 GCA_903864905.1 uncultured bacterium | reverse complement strand
GTGCGCATGATGACTCTCTGGTATAAGATCACTTGCACTAATATATAGAAAGAAGCCAGAAAATAGAGACAATAATATAGCCAAACTAGATTGACTCAAGCTAAAGAAGAATGTCGAACAGATACCGATAACTGGTGCCAAAGCATCTACGAATAACCACTTGAAAGCTTTTACCCTATCTTTAGTATTTTTAAGTATCAGACTAACGGTATTGATGCCATCAGAAAAATCATGCATGAGTACGGCTACAGCTACGATGCTTCCTACTGCTGTACCGATCTGAAAAGCTACACCTATAGCTATACCGTCCAATAGACTATGTATAGATAATGTACCTGCTCCCAATATTCCGCGGCTGTGATCTTCATCATGATCAACATCATGTATGTGTGTATGTAAAAGTATAGATCTATCCAAAACTAGATAGATAAGGAAACCAAAAGCCGCGACCCCTGTCATAGTTGAAATACTATAATAATTGCTTCCGAGACTCACGGCTTCTGGCAATAGATCGAATAAAGCTACTGCAATAACTGCTCCTGCACTAAAGCCTAGTATCAAATGTAGTTTATCCTTGAGACGCAAAGCTACGAGACCACCGATCATTGTGGAAATAAATGTCGCTATAGCTATAATAACGATAGTAAACATATACATTATACTATATCAAATTCAGTGCGTCCTCATTGGTCATTCAAATAAGACCGACTCTTAATAGCGCAAGAAGTCTTCACTCATCTTTGTTGCGACGTTATTTTCGAAATTGTAAAGTCTGACATAGGTCTCTGAAGTCGTAGCAGCATTTTGTGGCGTTATAACGATGAAGTTCATAGTCGTCAAATTTGGATTCCTGTCGATCCATGTGCCGGAGTTTGCATAGATGGATTTTTGTCCCTGATAATTCGGAGATGAAATGATCTTTGCATCATGAGTATGTCCGAAAATGACGATCCTTTTGTCAGACTTGGGGTTCATGAAATACTGCGCTTTTGCTTGATCATCTGTCTCCTCTGCAAGAGAAGCCCTAGCAATAGCTTGATCTACAGGAATATTTACAGACACCTTGTTCAATATCTGTCTCTCATTCCAGGTATCCTGAATCCCTTTATAAAGTTTTACATCGAGTTGTCCACCAGCTACCTGCTGGTAAGGCAACAGATCACTAACAGCATATTTCTCTGTAAACCCGTCAACGTTAGTTACAATAACCTTCTCATCTGACTTTTCCTTTATTGGCAGATTGTCCATCGTCCATTCCCAGAGTTTCCAATAAGCGAACAATAAACTCTGGCTTTTATCACCTGAAATATTCGGTGTAACTACTGGCATAGTAGCGTCCGGTTGTGTGGCTTTTTCTAGTATGTGCAGAGCTGCTATCCTAGTAAAGAAGTATCCCGGAGGCATTATCGTCCCTGGCGCAATATCTTGGTTTGAGATCGGATCCGGTGCACAGAAGAAGTTGTAACGATGACCGTGCTCGATAGCTATCTTTGGAAATTCTGCCGGTGAGTAAGTGCCCAAGCCTTGTTCATTATCTCGCGCCTGATGTATTCCTGGGAGAATAAGCTCAATATCATCCGCTGTTATCGTTAGATCATGGTTTCCGGGAACATAAGTGACTCGGATCTTTCCAGACTTGATAATGTCATTGAAATCACCGATCACACCCTTGTTGGTTGTCGCAACACGTTGCACAAAATCACGCTGAGTCTTTCCAGAATATGTATCTACAGGAGCCGGCACATACCACTCATCGATCAGATCTCCAGCGATAACGAGCTCCTTCACATTTGGCGAAGCCTTTATCTGTTTGAGTAATTTTTCGAGAGATGGAGTATTTTTGTTAAATTCGGCATAAGCTAGATCTGCACCGAGGTGAAGATCACTGAGAACTACTACCATATTTCTCTCCTTTCCAGCATTAGTGAAGGGATTTGCTGGACTACCAATATGAGGTCTATTGTATATTACAAACGTAATAATTAACGCCGCAATTATGATGATGATTGTATAAAATATTTTCATGATATTATATTAGATTATTGTATTTATTATAAAACTGATAAATATTGATATTACACTACCATTATTCGCTTTTGCTTACAATATCGTAGCTCAAAAAATGTACAACTCAGTAATACAATACAAAATTTACTTGGCTGGCCGGATGAGATCCGCTGTTGGAACCGATTTATTGAAGTCTAGGATGTTATCCGAACGGATTTAAGCCATATTGCGACAAGTCATTGACATTATATCTTGATTTGCTATCATGTAGCTACATTCGGCATTCGCCGCGGCCCCACCCCACAAAGGTGGGGAATATGTTTATAGGTATAGCTTTTCGAAGGCCTTCTTAACTTTCTTGAAGTCATTACTATCGACTCTACCGAGACGCGTCGATAATCTCCTAAAATCTATGGTTCTGATCTGATTAAGGCAAACATACATGTCCTTATTTTCATGTATTATGTGCGCATACCATGTACCCTCTTTCTTTTGTGATGTTGTTGGAGCTACCAAAAAGAAGCTGCTAGATAGTTTTTTCAATATTAGAGCCGGTCTGGAAAATAGATCACTTTTACCATTCATTTCCGATCCGACATTTTCTCCGAAACTGACCCACCACAAATCTCTCTCGCTCACGAACGGAGGCGGCCACTTTTCGTTTCCATGAAGCTTCTCTTTGAGTTTTATCCACTCTAAAAATCTTTTTAACATGACTGACATTTTACCATAAAATCATTACTTCAAGAATGTTTATCTTTGCTTGCATATCTCGCAATCACACAATCCTCCTAACTCAATTCCATTTAGATATCGGGAGCCAAATCTGTTTTCAAAATCTTTCATATGTTCCTCTCCACAATCTTCCCTCAGCTGACTCATAACCATTTGGATTGACTTAAATGGTCCGGTCGGGAGAGAAACAATGAGTTTGTATCTATTGAAGCAAGGCTTGGAAAGATCATTGATCAAATCCTGTAAGTTGCAGTATAGCTGGAATAAAATCTGATTGGCCTTGTCAGCCCTCGATTGGTTATGTTGTCGATCCGGGCAACGAATATGATATGTGAGAGGTCCAAGCTCATTATCAAACATGCGTACAGCGGCATGGCGAATGTATCCGTTATCATGTTGAAGTAAATCAAAGAGCCATGGGAATAGAAAATCAGGTTCACTCTCTCTGTGGTGCAGAAAATACAAAACAGATATTGCCATGACAAAATTATCTTGGCGCCAATCCTCGGAAATATTCGCATACTCCTCTGGAGCTTTATTGATTAACGGCCTGATGTCCTCATATTTGCTTCGATCGTTACTGGAACTATATAGTAATTTTCTAACCTGTCGCGCCGCTTTTCGGCTTTCAACCTTTTCTCCAGTTAATATTGTTTTGAAACATTCAGTAAATGTATTCATAGGCTAATATATACCACAAATATAAATGTTTACAATTGAGCCTTAAATTGCTAGTCGTGTGGGAGAGTATCTGAACGGATGTATGCCGCTATTCTAAAACAAAAACTCTTGCACGGTTAAAATAGTCCACGAGCTAGAAATGCACCCAACACGGGTAAAATCAAATTGTCTAGACCATATACAAGACTAAATTCTGTCAGAGTGAGAATAAACGGCACAATTACTACTTGGTATCCCCATATTGGAAAAAACAAAAAGGTTATGACCAAGCTACTCACGAAAAAGATAACCGAACCCTCAAGACTTTTCTTATTGCCAAAAAAATGAACGTAGTGTTTTCCGAATTGTTCACCTATCAGCCCACCTAGAGCATCTGAAATTCCCATGATAAAAATTCCGAATTGAAAGGACGCGAGGTTGTTGGGTAAAAAATAATAGGCCGTAATGGCTACGCCTAAAGGCAAATATACTTCACCAAAAGTTCGACGTTCGACCCCATGGATTGCTGAAAATAGATCATATCTACGACCAACGAAAAGGACCACTGCAAATGCGAGGCCAATTATAATGATCTGATTTGCTGAAATAAAGAGGGGCATTATTACCACTACTAATGATGTTCCAATATGTGTAGCTCTGCGCGTGATATTTGTCGAAAGAGAAAAACGTCTCTTCAATAATTCGATTCCGATGATAATCACGGAGCAAGCCAAGATGATAAGAATAAAATTCATATTTTATATTCGAACGCGGTATAACGGCGAAATATCTCAGTTCCCTCTTTAGGGAAATTATTAATACTATTACCCTCACGGATCAAGGCGTATATGATTTTCTTAAAACCGTCTTTCTTGGCATCTAAATGAATCTTGTACGCAAGTGCATTCCCCAAACCCAAGCCACGATAGACCGGAAGAACACAAATGGTTTTGAGTGCGAGAGTAGATTTGTTCTCTTCGGAAGTACTGCAAAACCCGATGAGGTCTTTTCCTTTATAGAGCAAATATAACGAATCTAGATAATCCTTAAGTTTCTCTGTCGAATACAGATCGATAAATTCCTGATCATTCAACTCTGTGTAGCCCCAATTTTCCCGAAACACTGATCTGGAAATATCAGCAATAGTTTTCAATTGGCCTGGCGCTACTTGTTTAACCACTTCTATGCGAAAACCATGCTGTGTAAGTTTTTCAAAAGATTCTGGATTTACCAACTTCAAAACTATATCGTACGGCTCACGAGATGCTGAAAAATAGTCCACTTCAGAACTAGGTTTTTTCGATGTAAGAAAATCGTGATAATACAGTTCAGAAAACACTTCGGTCTTAAATAAAGGCGATCCGTCTGTCTCCTTAATACAACGATATTGATGCCAAATGCTTCCATTTACTGGACCCTTAAGAACCGAGATTCCCTTGCTGTGAGCCTCTTTTATAAGACTATTCCACATTGAATTAAATACCAAAACATCATTGGGTACTTCAAGAAATCCAAAAAAGGCCTCACCTGCTGGTAACCGTTTATCAATTATAAGAGCAATATGCGCACACAACTCTTCTCCTTCAAATCCAGCAATCGGATGAAAAGAAATATTATCGTTATTTACGCAGAAATTATAAGACTTATTGAAATCACTCAAGAAATAGTTGAAGTTCGCATTATTCCCGTATTTTTCTTGCAATAATCCATTGAGATCAGAAGAAACAGAAATAGGTTTATATGATTTGATATCCATGTTCTTATATGAGTTTAATCGTTCCAATCGAACCATCTATCTCGACCATTTGATAATCGGTAAGAAGATCGACTGCATTTGCCACACCTATGACCGCTGGTATGCCTAACTCTCGCGCTACGATTGAGGCATGAGACAGTACTCCACCATGTTCAATAATAAGTCCTTTAGAAAGTGCAATGAGCGATGTCCAGCCTGGATCAGTATGCGATGTCACTAGTATATCAAAATCTACTTGGGATGGCATTGAAAATTCTTTAAAGACCTTCACTCTTCCTTTCACTATTCCAGGCGATGCTGGCCGTCCATTTAGTTTCTGTTGCATGCGCATATTTGACGTTTGGACCCATGGAAGTTGATTATTAGTTGTCGAAAAATGCGCAGGGGAAATTATATCTTTGAAAGAAGCATACTCCATTTTTCTTTTTTTGACCGTTTCTTTGAGATTATTCGCCAAAGCAGCAGGATTGAGTATTTCATTCATTTGGAGATAAAAAACATCATCTGGATTCTGTATTGCCTGTGCCTCCGCAAGCAAAGTACCCATATGTCTAAACAGACGCCTTGCAATTGCAAATGTATTGGAACGCAGCAGACGAAACTCTTCACGACGAGAAGCGTATTTTCTGAACTTTTTAACTATTACCCTTAAAATGAGCTTTTTGTAAATTGGTAAAGTTATATTTAAGTTATTGTAATAGGATTTTGGTTCATAATTCTGGTATGCCCTTAATACCGCAAAAAGCTTTTTTGTATCTTCATCAATGCCAATTGACTCAAGTTTCAATTCATTTGCGAACCTTCCGCCAAATGTGTGTAAGTAGTTATCAAGATCAGTAGATATTCCTAGATTATTCTTCAGTTCAGTATGAAATTTCGCAACGTCGTCAGACTGAACTGATTGCCATAGTTCCTTTATGCCAGTCATTTGCTTGCTAAGAAAAGCGAGGGCATTGACCTGTTCAGTTGCCTTACTTGGAAAGGTGATCGCCTTTTGTAATGACTCCTCATTCAAAAACTTTTTCAGGATTCCTAAATATGTCATCACAATAAAATCATTTTCAAGTGTGACATACCATTTGCGTAATAAGTTCTTTTGTAGGCCTTCAAATTGCGATATTAATTCTTGGTAATCCAGACGATCAAAATCTCTATTCCTTAGGAGACGCAGGTGTCGTCTTACTTGCGATTTAAAGCGAGTAGATGTAAATCCGAATGTTGCTATCTTTATACCAACAATTATGGGATAGAGAATTCGTAAAACAGGAGAAGGTTTTATTTGGGTTACGACATTTTGTCTAATATTGCTCGTGATCATTAACTCAAAGTTCTTCTTATTTCTGTTATATCCCGGTACAAATTCAGCCATACGGTACCAATTGTTCATGTTGTAATATACTCTTCCATAGAAAAAACCTAGTAGGTTTTCAAATATATTAGAATACCGTTCTATTTTATTTTTCGACACTCCGGACATTTGTAACAAATCTTTATAGACCTGTTCATATACCATTTTAGCAAAAGAGCAGGTAAGAGGAAGAACTATGCCCGAATAGCTTTCAGCTATATTGGCACTATCAAAATAAGTCTCTTCCCCTATACTAAAATCTCTAGTAACTGAACGAGATTGAAGTACATACAGTTTGTCATCTTTAAAACACCATTCTATATCCTGAGGAGAACCAAAAATCTTTTGTATTCTGGATGCGAGTTTAACTAGCCGGCTTATATGAGATTTATTAAGAGACTCATGTCTACTTTTACTTGAGATGATTTTACCGTTTACAAAATGTAAAACAGTTTTTTTATTAGAAATATTCTTTTTAAGAAGTGCTCCATCCTTGTTGCATATATACTCATCACAAGCCTCTCCAATAACTACTGCCTGGCAAAGGCCAGAAGTTGCATTTATGACAACGGTATTCTTGTTAACTTCAGAAAACATTACACCAGCAATATCGCTTGCTATAAAATCTTGTACGATGACCGAGCCCGTTAAGTCACCGAATGATTTCTGCACCTTCGTTATCTCGGTATAAACATTCTTTTTCGCTATACCAATACCCGTATAAAAATGACCAGCAAAAGATTTTTCCTTCGAATCTTCGTTTTCTGCAGAGGATCTGACTGCAAAATAGATAGATGTTGGAAGTATTATCTCTATCTTTTCCAAAACACTTTTCTCTGACCAGCTCTTATCACATATAAAAAATGCAGGTACAGTAAATCCATGCTTTCTTAGTCGTTCTAGCGATTGTGCCTTTCCGGTTTTTGTCATCATTTGAGTAATAATAGAAAAATGACAATATTATATATTCCATATAGTAACAAAAGGGATAGCTGCATAAGTTGATCTGTCAGATGCGTCTTTTTTGCCCAGTGTACAAAAATAGTAAAATGCGCAATCAATACCAGAATCAATGACAGGATTAACATATATATTATATGCGGTGAAATCAATGTCGTAATCCAAAAGAAAAGAGCTGTATTGGTGAGAAGCAGCAATGAATAAATGACGAGAGAATTTCTGAAGCCAATATACCACGTATAAGTATCTTTACCTGTTCCATCGTCTCCTGGTCTTTTTAACTTCCTTATGAATTCAAAGGCAATAGTGCCGACGGTTGTAAAAATGAAATGTGCCCAAACAAGAGTCGTAAACGGAAATGGATTGGCAAAAATAGCATAAACAAAAAGTTGCATCAAGAGCATCTGTACCAGATTGACACTATTATAAATAAAAAAATGGAGGCGAATCTTTTCTCCGATAAAAAATTCCTTTCCTGCGAGATATGAGTATACCAACATGATTGCCATAATTATAAGAGCCCATGATCCTGCAATATATGCAATCACTATTAATATAAATATTGATGCAATATCAGCATATTGCAATTCTCGTTTAGAAATACTCCCATTTTGAATAGGCCGAGTTTTATGATGCTGATTATCATGTCCAAAGTCACGATGCTCGTCTATAACTCGAATGTGTAACAGATACGCAATGGACGCGATTAAGGCGAGTACTCCTTGAAAAATCGTTGGGTGAACAGAAATTATAGTCCCTGAACTCAAAACTGCAGGGAGAAGGCTCAATGCTAGCAATAAAATGGGAAAACGCTCACGTTGGTAAAAATGGAATCTTTTAGCGGCTGTAAGTGTTTTATTAATCATTTTAGTATAGTGTGTGCATGAAAACTATTATAGAAAAATACCTTATCTTTCAAGCGCAGTTGATTTACGAAATTATCATCAGTCTTAATCTTGGGTGATAGATAAGCTGGATATGATCGTTCGACTAAATTATTCCAATACACCACTACAGCACCAGGTTTCGCGGTACGAATGATTTGCTCCCACAATGCATCATTTTCAGCAGAAGAGAGAGCCTCGAATATATCAGAAAGATTAAATTTCGAGAAAGTATTATCCGGCATTGACTGTAAATAGTTAAAAATGCTACTGGTTGTAATATGCAGAGCAGAGTCAGATATTGTACGTAATTGGGTATAACCATTTTCTTCAAGGTAAGGTGGTAAGGTCTCACCATATTCTCCGGTTAGAATGTAATGTAAAAAGTAATTCCTCTTGGTTGGTACCGAGACAAGATGCTGTTCCAATCTCTTACGATATATGTTAGCCACTGTTTCCTTTTCTGTATACCTGAACATGCCACGCTGACGCGCGTATCTTTTAAGTATGAACCGACTAGTAATCAGTCCGAAAAAAAATCTCCACGCTTTCGAATCCCATTTTTGTTTAACGAAGATGCACTGTTTTTCTAAATCGTCAAAAGCTAATAATTTTGCGACAGTCTTTTTGCTATGAACTAATGGCAAAATATAACTAGCAAATATATTTGTAAATCTCTCAAAACGTCCACATTGTATTGGACCTGACTTAAGTAGGCTCACATGAGCTGACCACCAGACAGCGGCCTCGTCTGATAGACGAGAATGTACCTTCTCAAAAAGTACCAGCCTTTGTTTTGATCGCGTAACTCCTAAAAATTCCAAATATTCGTTGTATGGCAGACTTCGCGCTGCAACTATCTTTAATTCAAGCAAATAGTTTTGCGCGATATTCATGTCTACAGAAACAACTTTGAGCGGTCCGGCAATTAGAAGAACGAGAGTATTATCTCCTCCAGATGTTATAGATAGAACTTTATCATCCGAATTTATTTTAAGTGCTGCGAGCATGATATCCGGATCTTCCCAGCACTGACTGTAGTTAATGATTTCTGTGTTCATGTGTTCATGTGTTAATAATAAATACTCAAATACACACGCTCTATACTCTACATTAGAGCGCGGTAAATTAAAACTGTTTAGGAGACAACTAATTTGCGCTATGCCAGACTTTTTTGTTAAAAAGTGCAACACATAAAACCAGATATACGATACCAATAACCCAACCTGTTACATAGAGAACTTGAACATCCGTATTCGTGATAAGCATGATACCACCCACAAACTGCGCTATGAATCCATATCGCACTAATGCGGAATACGGTGAACCAAATTTTGATGCGACAAGATCGGTCAACGGAAGGAAAGTGAAGGCTAGCGCAAAAACATAGAGCATCTGAACAAGCGGTGTCAGATTGAAGAATAATAATCCTTCTGGAGAAATATATGCCAAATTAGGCGAGTATCTTCCGATCATAAATATGACAATAACGACAACAATACCGAGTACAGTTCCTAAAGTACGGTTACCTGCGGAATGATTCTGAAGAGACGCATATAGGAAAAACACAAGGGATACAAGTAGCGTAATAGCACCCAATGTTACACAGTTTAGAAGCCAGCTAGAATTGACATATCCGATAGTCCAAAATGCAAAAGCAAGGGCGTCAAACAAAAGACCGACACCGAAGTATTTGAAGACTGGATTGTTTTTACTCAAAAATTTTCCCCCTATAAGGGCTGCTGCTAAGACATTAACAGCGAAAAATAAAGCAACTGTTGAATTCATAGTAATGAATGATTATTGTAATAATAAGACCTATATGTAAAGATTATACAATGTTATCGCAAAAACAGATAGACCATTTGTCCACTCGCATGGTTGAGAGTTCAAATATTCCTATTCAACAATATCCTTTAAGGATGCCTAGCTTTTTTCAGCATCTTTCGTGGGCACCTCTTCGGTGGTCCATGAAGCTCTTCTGTTCATTCAAAATAGTCGGCATAGAAAACTTAACGAGATCGAAGCGGGGGGTCATTATCGCCAGTAATCATATTTCAGAACTTGATCCCATGCTTATTTCATGTTGTCTGCCATATTTTTCTAGCCACCTGCCCCTGTATTATGTTTCTAGAGTAAAAGATTTTTATAAAAACAACAGACTTTCGTTTCTCTATGGTGGAGAGTTTTTCAGATTGATGGGTGCTTATCCAGCGTATTCTGGATTAAAAGATTACAAACAAGCTTTAAACCACCATCTCGCCCTGCTCAATCAAAATAAGGATGTAGTTATTTTCCCAATGGGGAAAAAATATACTCAGAACGACCCCACAAAAGCACGAGGTGGTGTAGCCTTCTTGGCAAAAGAAACTAAATCACCAATTGTCCCCGTTTTAATCCAGGGTATTGAGAGCTTTTCTTTGAGATCATTCCTTAGTCGAAAGAGGAAATTGACTATAACTTTTGGTAAACCAATTAATCCGAATGATATTTTTATTAACGGCGGGAGTACGACAATAGACAACAACCGAAATGAATACGAAAAAGCTGCTTCAATAATAATGGAAAAGATTTTCCAGCTAGCGAAAGTCAGATAGTGATTCTTGATGATAGTCTTTTCATTTTGACTTTAATATCGATACTAGAAACTATCCTGGACGCCTTAGTCTAAACCTAAATAAATTCATAGATTCTATTTCAAAGTTGACTTTTGCCCCATGCATCCATAATTCCCATAGGCGATAAAAAGGCTTATCGAATTTTTGTTCGATGTCTTTGCGACGACTTTCCAAATTTTTTATCCATTCAGTCATAGTACGGATATAGTCAGGGGTATCATCACGAAATTCCTCAACCAAAAAGCCAGCTTCATTGGCAGCAGTGATAAGTTCTCCTTTCGCTGGCAAATAACCACCCGGGAATACATATTTCAATGTCCACCTATCAACACGATGAGGTTGGTATCTGCCGGTCAATTGAAGAACGAGCGGACCCCCTGGTTTAAGTGCTCTGTAAAGTTGCTTGAAAAAGTGTCCGAGTCTTTTCTGTCCGACATGTTCGATGGACTCAATCATCGTAATCCCATCAAATTGAATATCGGGTAAATTGTCTATAAAATCACGGTATTCAAATGACACTAATTTTTCCAAATGGTTAGTTTTTATAAGTCGATTACAATACTCAAGTTGAGCTTTACTCAATGTGTATCCCGTGAAATGCCACTGATTATTCGTTGCCACATGTTGTGCGAATCCTCCCCAACCCGAGCCAAGATCTAGGACTGAAGCACCCGCGGGAAGATTCAACCACTCCGAAATAAACTCTAATTTCTTTCGCTGGGCAGTTGCCAAATCTTCCAAGCCAATATTGTAGCGTCCGGCGGAATATGACATAGTTTCATGATCAAGAATCATTTGAAAGAAGTCGTTTCCAAGATCATAATGGTAAGCGATCTGATCCTTTCGATCCTTAGGAATACTCCTCGTCGCAAGAAAAGTAGCAAAAATAAGTCTCCATGAACGCTTCACACTCTTAAATTGACGGCGAATTCTAAGATAAGCTTCTATATCACCTTCAATCCGTATCTTCCCTGCCATATATGATTCCCCAAAACCAAGTGATCCTTGCGCCAGCAGACGCTTCGCAGATACCTCATCTTCTATAACAAGAGTAAAAGTTGTTGATGCACCTGATCCGTAGTAACGTTCCGATCCATCCCACAATTTGATCGAGAATCTAGGACCTTCAAATCGACTGAAAATTTCATTTATAACGTTGGAGTAATTCATATATTTGTATTTCGAATCAAGACTGAATAATTTTTTACATAGCCAACTTTTCTCGAGATATCACTTATATAGTACTTTTGTCTAGCCTGATCGATAGAAAGATCGGTATCCAAAAGACCACTTTTCAGCGCTAACTCATCAGCATATCCGGTCAGTGCTCCTTGCCAAAGAAATTTTGGTAAACGGCCAGGAAATAATTTATTGATATGGTAGGCAATCATTGAGGTGCAATTTGCCGTAAGACTGTTATACCACTCTGGATTCACTTCTAGGTCGTTCATTTTTTGAAGCATATCCGTAAGAAGTAATCGTGCGTGTTCTGGTGTAGTGCGTACAGGATATAAATATACTGGATCTTTACGAATATTGGCTCGAAGATATACTGCGTCTCTCTCATCGGCTGCGATATACATCAATGGATAGGTATGCAGCATTCCGGCAAGGGCACTATACGATTGACCTTTCGTAAGACGCGACTCAATCGTAATACTTAAGAAATCACCTGTTGAAAATTCAAATGATAAAAATGTATGCGCCACAGCAGCACCTGGGGCAAATGGTTCAGTGACATACCAGACTTTTATCAGTTTATTGAGATCATATGTCTTATCATAATATGCAATCGTCGGATTGTTTTCTGATCCGCTCTCATAAGTAAAATTACGAACATTTTTTACGGTAACTAGATGACCTTTGAATTCAGCTTTCGATAATACAGCAACTTTCGCCTGCCAATCACCTCCAGTTGGCACTTTCTTTGTATTTTGCCAGATAAAAAAGATGCTAAGTGATAAAACAACTATTAGACCCGCGTACTTAAGAATAATGCGGTATTTTAGTTTTTTCATTGATTGCATTATAAAACAAAAACCGTTAAATGAAAAATGGTTCTTCGCCCCCGCTCGACTATCTTTGGAGGTTAGGTGATTCATGGTCGCGGGCACTAGAAGCAGTGGATGTTCACTTCCTTCTCACGGAGCCATATTCCGCCTGAAGCATATCGGTACTGCGTAGCGCCCCACTGTCTGTGCGTTACAGACGGTGGGAAAGCGCGAAGCAGTACGGTTATGCGTAAGGCGGGCTACTGTACCCTCGTAGAGGAAGTGAACATCGACTGCTTCGTCCATATTCTTTAGCCGATAGGGTTATTCCGCGACCATGTATCACCTAGCCGGAAAAGATTGTGGAGCGGGTGGCGCCACTACAGTCTGAATACTGAAGCGAAATAGGAATAAACCATTTGCGGTGTAATTCCATTAAGATCTTTCAGATACGCAATC
>CAIPHR010000022.1 GCA_903864905.1 uncultured bacterium | reverse complement strand
GTTCCCGTAGGGAAAGAATCTGTTCCCGTAGGGAAAGAATCTGTTCCCGTAGGGAAAGAATCTGTTCCCGTAGGGAAAGAATCTGTTCCCGTAGGGAAAGAATCTGTTCCCGTAGGGAAAGAATCTGTCAAATTTCTTTCACGTGAAAACATTTGTATACGTTTCACTTATTTATGTATTTGAAAGTGGACAATGGATAGTATATAATATAATACATGCGAATAGATAGAGAACAAGCTAATATACTCCGCAAGTCTGGAATGAGCTATTCATCCATCAAGGCCAGAATGGCTATTCCTCGTAGTACGCTATCTAAGTGGTTCAAGGATGAGAAATGGTCCAATGAGATAGCTGTTAAGTGTATTGATAGGTCAAGGAATAGTGGGGCAATTAGGTTTGCTGTTTTGAATACTCTTCGAAATGGTCGTCTAGACAATTTGCACAGGGAAGCGAGACAGGATGCAATGCTTGATTTTGAGGATTTGAAATACCACCCACTGTTTATTGCTGGTATTATGTCATATTGGATGCATGGCGATATAACCTCCAAGAACAGGGTGTGTTTTTTTAGTGCTGATCCTTTCAAGGTTAAGCTATTTAAACTATTTCTAGAGCGAATTTGTGGCATTGAGAGGCCAAAGGTTTGGATCAACCTGAGAAGAGGGAATCTTATATTTTTGGCTGAGTCCTTTTGGGCTAAAGAATCTGGCTTAAATAAAGAATATTTTGGAAAAACAATAATTTCTGGGTATAAAAATCAAAATTTACTTGACGTAAAGGGGTATAAAACTGCTAAAATAGGGAATAAACACGGTGTTTGCAATATAGCAGTGAATAGTGCATACTTGAAAAATAAAATGTTGAAATGGAAAGAAATGATGGTAGATGAGTTGATAAATGAGAAATATTATGCGGGTATCGTTTAGTGGTAGGACGCGTCCTTGCCAAGGACGAGGTGGGAGTTCGATTCTCCCTACCCGCACCACTTCGCTCTCACTACGTTCGAGCTTCGTAGTGCAAGTAAAATGATTTGCAAGCAGGCACGTTATATCTATAATTTAGAAATCATGATTAGGACGGTTTCATAATAGAGACAGAAGGGAATTGTCTTAAATTTCTGTACTTAATAAACGGCTCAGAATCGTTGATTAAGAGACAAAACTGTGGATAAGTCTGTGGATTGTGTGTATAAGAGACGAGAAATATGGCTAACTTCCGTCTTTTTGATGTTTTTTTGTTGGAGAACTATATTTGGTGGCTTTGTAGCTTAATATATTATTATTTATTCTTATAAGTCATTATCATATGAATACAAGATCAAAAGGAAATATAGGAGAAAATGTCGCTTGTAAATTTCTAGTAGGTAGAGGTTTTTCTATTTTGACGAGAAATTATGCGAAAAATTGGGGAGAATTGGATATTGTAGCTATAAAAGACAAAGTTATTCATTTCTTTGAAGTGAAGAGCGTGACTTTTGATTTTTCTAAGTCTAGATTTTCTCATAAGGCTGAGGACAATGTTCACGGCTTCAAGGTTAGACAGATTAGACGAATGGTTGAAACTTTTATGTCAGATACAAATATGGGAATGAGTTCAGAATTTAATTTTCATGTACTTTGTGTTTATCTCAATATGGGTACTAGATTGGCTAGGGTAAAGTGGATCAAAAATGTTATTTTGTAAATCTTATTTAATGTATAGTTTCTATTATTATGATAAATTATGACAAAATTGAAAATTGTGTTAGCATAGCAACATTCGGAGCGTGGTGTAACGGCTAACATCCCTGTTTTGGGTACAGGTGACTCCGGGTTCGAATCCCGGCGCTCCGACAAGATAGTGTTAATTTAAAAATAAACATGCAAATTTATAAAAAAATAATAACATTTTTCGATAAGTTTGAAGATAATATACGTGGACATTTGAGTAAGTATCCAATTGTTTACACTTTTATAGGCGGTACAGCTGTTGTATTGTTCTGGAGAGGTGTATGGCATACAGCAGATATATTACAGGAACAGGGTGGAATACTCGGTTGGTTATTCTATGAACCGATAAACATGATCATAGTCACGTTGATCCTTCTTGCTACTGGACTTTTCGTATCATATTTTATAGGAGATACGATACTCATGAGTGGTATGAAAGGCGAGAAAAAGGTTACTGATAAGACTGAGAAAGAGGTTAGGGAAGAAGAAAAGGAAATTGCGGGATTGCGTACTACTATCAAAGAAATGAAAAAGGAGGTTGATGAGATCAAGGAGATAGTTCAACATGTTGATAATGAACATCATAAGCCACACGATGAAGTGGGTAAATGATTTTCAAAATCAAAATTGTTTGCTAGTATAGCTGAACGAAGCGGGATTAGTTAAATGGTATAATAACAGTTTTCCAAACTGTGGTTGGGAGTTCGATTCTCCCATCCCGCACTACTTCGCTCTCACTATGTTCGAGTTACGTAGTGCAAGCACAATAATAAGCGAGCAGGGTAACCTGCTATTTTCGAACTACCTAGTAAAAGTAAGAACAAAAAACCGCCCTAAGACGGCCTTTTGTTCGATAGCAATCCTGCGAAGCTTTTCGGCGATGCTGGATTGAGTGTAAATAACTCGAGAGAGTTATTTTACTGCGTCCTTGAGTGCCTTTGCGGCGCGGAACTTTGGAACCTTCATAGCAGGGACCTTTATGGCCTCACCTGTACGAGGATTACGAGCCTCACGAGCTGCACGCTGCTTTACTGAAAATATGCCGAGACCTGCGATCGAAACCTCCTCACCCTTCTTCAAAGAGTCGATAATACCATTGATCATGGTGTCGACTGCTTGCTCGGCCTGAACTTTTGTTCCTCCGAGAACTCCATGAACTGCTTCTACAATTGCTGCTTTGTTCATTGTTTTTATTGTTAACGTTTCTAATAATTGGTCTCGGCCCGCCGCTTTCACAGCGGAACGAGTCTTGTACCATTTCTCTATTATATAGTAAGCCATATAATAGGCAATGGGGTATAGATAGGACTGTGAATTAAGACATAAAGAAGGAAAGGTGGCAAAAAGGAACTTTGATGCTAATTGGGGTAGATTTTGCTATAATTTTTATTGATTTTTGATAAATAATGAATACTGAGAATTAACAATAATTTGAATAATAATGGAACAATCACCAAAAATAAATATTGAATCAAAGGAAAGAATAAGTTCATACAATATCAGGGTAGAAGAAATAGAGATAGGCGAATTAAAAGCTACTCTTTACAAAGTTGGCTTTGGACGGCCCGCCCAAAACGATCAGATTGTAAAAGATGTTCTAGTTGAGCTAGAGAAAATCGAAAATAGTGGAACCGTAAAAGATTTTTCTGATAATACTAACGCCAGATCAACTCTCTCAGAATTGGCCCTAATCAATGGACCTGCAAGCCTTCCTGTTTCCATGGTGTTGGGTAATTATCTAGATAAACGATTTAAGGCTGTTGCTGTATTTGATCTAAAATTAGGTAAATATGTTGTGTCTATTGCAAACGATTCACAATATTCAGTTGGTGATCTCGTTGGTTAGTAAATACTATTATGGAAAAATTTGATCAAAAAAATCCTATAACTACTGAAATTGAGCCGAAGATATTGACCGGTATTGAGGGTCTTCGTTTACTTAAACTGTCAACTTCTAAAGTAGAGGGCATTAATTTGATAGATTTCATGCAGACCCACGAAGGTAAGGAAGCAATGAAAAAAAAGAAAATCATACTGGCAGGTCCACCTCGCTCTGGTAAATCATGTTTTCGACAGGGCATAAAAGATGCCGTTCGTGCGATGACAAATGGCCAATATTACGCATATATTCTGACAGCTTGTCCTGATGGAGAGGGGTCATGGTTTCAAGAAGCTATGAATGCTGATCCAGAACTAGCAAAAAAATATAAGATGGAGTATAAGCAGAAATTTACTCCAGAACACGGAAAAATGTATGCGCAATGGGTCAAGAATTTGTCTTCACCACATAACCCAAATTCATTAAATTTTATAGACATAGGAGGAGTTATGTCTGAAGAAAATCGACTTATTTGCGCGGAAGCGAATGGGGCTGTCATATTATCAGGCCAAGCTTCAGTAGAGAATGATCTACCTGGTCAGTGGAAGAGTTTCTTTTCAAAGCTTGGCGTTCCTGTAGTTGCAGAGATATACTCGGATTATCATGGAAAAGACGATATTATAGAAGGGGTTGGTGATGATGGAGTTTTTCGTGGATCAGTACACCATCTTGAGCGAGGTGAGCATTTTGCAGACAGAGAAACAGTAAAAGCATTTGCTGATTTTATTATTCATCTTGGTGAAGAAAAATATGTAGCTCAGATATAAAATGAGTCACTCATTTTGGATATTTATTCCACAGTACATCAAAAAACATCCTGAAAGTTGTTGCTATGTCAGAATCTTCAATAATTGTCGTAATCATGCTATTTCTGAATGATGTGAGGGCTACTTTATTTCCATAAATGACCACCTGTGCGGGATTATTGAGATCTTCACGAGGAATCCTTTTTCTTTCGATCAAATAATGCTTATCTTCTTTAGGATCAATAGAGCTGGGAGTATTTTTTATCGGTACTATTAGTTTGATAGAAATACCCGCCGCTTTCATTTCGGCTCGATTCTTACCAGTTATAAGTTTCAGATCGTTGGTATTGTTATCCATTGGTGATCGTATTAGCATGATATTTTCTTTTGTGTGCAAGATATCTTTATGAAGTATTTTCCATCCGTCGAGTCCTTCATAGAAACGAACTGAGGGTTTCCCATTGGTCAGGTTAAATTGGGAACCGAGACTACTTATGGCCTCGTGAAGCGCCTGGTCTGCAATCTTTAGGTCGTCCTCTTTTCTTTTAACGATGGCATGAAGTTTAGAAGGGTGGAGTGCTGTAAATGTGCTAACAGAGCCTGGTGAAGAATTTTCTATAATAAGACCAAATTCAATAAGCTGCTTCAATATCCTGTATACAAGGCTTCTATTTATCATGCTTTCTGATGCTATTTTCCGTGCTTGTAAAGTTCCTGATGATACAAGACAGGAGTATACACGTGCCTGCTCTCCAGTTAATCCAATTTGTTCCAGTAATTTGTTACTCATAAAGTGTTACAAAATATTAACAATAATAGCTATATACTATATAGTCTTTTGATGGGTGTCAATATGCTAGTAAAAATACGGCTACAAACATGGATTAAATATTGAATAATGCTTGACAGAAAAATGTTCGTATGCTAGTCTTGTTACAGATAAAGAGTTCATAAATTTGAAAATAAATATATGAGTACATACAACATAGTCCTAGATAACGGTGGTGTCCTAAGGGTTGGGTTCGGTACACTCGCCCAGAATGACCAGATTGTAAAAGACGCCAAGGCGCGTCTCGACGAAATGGTTGCCACTGGGGAGCTCGCGGGCGGCAAGGTCATCAAGATCAACGGGCCGGCAAGTTTGCCAGTAGCGGTGGCTATCGCTCACGCGGTATCACATCTCTACGGGATAGTCGCCGTCTTTGACCCGAAGATCGGAAAGTATGTGGTGTCAGTCTCGCACGGACCTGGATATTCTACTGGTGACTTGATTGACTAGACGGAGTGCAGTGGTAGACGTGATCGCCCTACGGTAGTGGGTGCGTAATTCCGAGGGGAAGCTCCTCGGCGCCTGGTGAGCGGAAACTACTGGAAAGATGCAAATCTTTCCTTCTGTCGCGAAGTCAAACTTCGCCTGATGAGTCCCTCTACATCCTTTTCGGGATGAGAGTGAAGGACGAAACAGAGTTGGTATTTGAAAAAATATGAAGCACGTAAATATGACCCCGCGGCAGTGGGGATTCAGTATTGAACCGTTTCCGGCCTTCCGGTCGGAGATAGTCTATGGTCGGCACAAGCACGACCAACAGTTTCTCCCTGTTAAGGGAATATCTCCCGTTACCACATTTACTGTGGAAGGCGGAGGAGTCGTCCTTTACAAGGGAACGGACTGCGTTCAAGCGCAAAAAACAGTCGCAGACTTCGATGATATCCAGCGGAAAAAAGTTCCGTTCACGTTGTCGCATGCTATCTTCACGGTATCACCGCAGACTCTGCCGGAGAATCGCTTCCAGGTCATCAAGACCAAGGAGAAGGGAACCATCATGGTTGTACCTGGCGAGGACCTGACCAGACGATGCCTACTGTTCGCAGAGTGCAAGGGTGGGTTTCGTGGCGGCGTTGCACTCATCGGTGGGAGCAATTCAGCTGACGTCATCAAGAAGTGTCATGCCGGAGATGCTTGCGATAGCTTGATGGCCGTCATCGCAATACTCGAGGTGGATCAGTCTATCGCATTTCATTCCTGGGGCAGGAGGAAGGACGAAGTCTACCGCCATGCTTGGGATGGTGAGACCATCAAGGTCGAGCATTATTCCATAGACGAATGGAACGTCAGGAGTGAGCTCATCACTGCCGATGTGGCACAGGCTCATGAAGCTCTTCCGGGCGACGGAAGTTGATAGTGGTATTTACCTGCTGTAACAGGTTGATTTTAACCAGACGAGTTTTTACAGAAACTCGTCTACTCAATTGAGCTGTACGAGTGAAAGATTCTCGTCGGTTCATAGAGTGTTCGGTGAAATTTTGCAAAAAAGAAAATATGTTGAAAATTCCAGTGAATGGTGCGGAGATTCAAGAGGTCGATGGGGTCGAGTACCTTGTTGCGCGACTGGACAAGACACTGGTGTGTTCAGACTACGTAGACGAGTTGAGGAAGGGTCGTCCCGTAGTTGTGCCTAGCTCCAAGCGCGGGCATTTGACGACTCAGCTCAAGGCAGGGAACATCTCCACCCGGCAGAAGTCTATGGTTGCCGGACAGTGGATAGCCTTCATACCATGTGAAGCGAGGGAGTTCAAGTCCTGACCGCAGGAAAGACTTCCAAAGGATCACTCTAACCTTCTCAAAAGAGTGTATTGTCACCGTAAGAACAATGGTGAGAGATTTCAAAACACCGTACGAAAGTGCGGTTTTTTCATAGTGAATAAGAGCGTTTTTTACATTGTCCCAAAAACGGAACCACCCCCTTTCGGGGGTTCTGTAAGCTTTATTGCCGTGAATATTACAGTGAATGCGTGCAAGTTGTGCTAGAGGTGTCAGACCCAAGCTAAAATGACATCTGTTGTAGTTTGAATTAATGTGTTCTTGTTTTATGCGTTTAGCGAAATTTTTTCGAATTTTTCAAAGAAATAGCTTTTTCCACGGATGACCTGCGGGTGGTTTCCAGTTTGGTTT
>CAIPHR010000021.1 GCA_903864905.1 uncultured bacterium | reverse complement strand
CCTTATCTGTCTCATTGGTATAGCTTTGTTGAATTTCAGCCATTACCTTAACTAAATTTGGTAAAGTAGTATTCAAATCATAATACGACATATCCAATGAACCATCTTTATTTAGTAAACGAGAAAGAATAATATCATAAGCTTCACTTGATGGAGTATATTTAACCTTACGGCTGTTAACGTCAAATTCTCTTAAAATTTCTGGTGATATGTCTTGTCTCTCTGGATTCTTTTCAGATTTTAAGTTTGCGGTAAAAATAGCCTGAAAACCAGGTTGTAATATGACAGTTCCATTTCCAGGGACATCAAGAGGATCTCCAATCCTAGTGGCAAAAACATTTTTTAATACCACCAATAACCCAGGGTCTAAAGTATTAAACTCATCAAACACTACCGGACAACCCTCTTGAGCGGCCATAATCAAAGGTCCATAATCAACATAAGTTTCCATTGCACCAGAATCTCCCGCTGGGCGGATATTTGTTTTACCATAAATATTTGATTCTTTTGTTTGATTGGAACAGGCCACTACTCTCGCTCTCTTGCCAGTAAAGTGTTCAGACGCATATTTTGCCAAAGAAGTTTTACCTGTTCCTGTCGGACCATATAAAAGCATCGGCTCACCAGAAAGCATCTTTTCGCTAATAAATGTTAAGTCTTCCTCTGTACTTGGAGTAATGCAGATATGACCACTCGCCGCTAAATCTTCCTTATACTCTATCAGTTCAGCCTGCCTCAGAACTAACGGGTCAGCTTCCGCTAATTTTTCTTTACCATTTTTAATTTCCTCAACGATTGACTTTAGAACTCCTTTATTTCTTTCCTTGGCTGACTCTGAAGTTTTAGGGTTAGAATTTTCAAACATTCGGAGCATCCTAAAATCCTTATCGCCAGAAATTTTTTCCATTACTTTCTGTACTTCTCCAACTTCTGGAGCTACCTTCAAAATAGCTTCATAATCAATATGAGCCTTATCTTCAGAAAAGCCTTCTTCATATTCCGCTTTTTGTTTTTTAAGAACTTCCTTGGCACCACGAATACCACCAAAATCTTCTACCTTAAATTTGCTTGCTTCTTCATCCGCCTCAGCTAGAGGTTTTTTATAATGCTTTTCAAAAATAGATCCATTATCGCCAAGTTCAGAAATAGCCTCTCGGAGTTCCTTCCTTTTTTCAGATATCTCATGAAAATTTGGTTCTTCTGGGATTCTTTCCACATCTATATACTAGCATAATCAAAATGATATAGAAAAGCCGCTGTTTTATGGCGGCTTTCTGCAGTTTAACCTTATCTTCTGCAAAGGTATTGATCTACATGAATGACATCATTATGTAGATTGCCGCCAGTGCGGCAAACACTATCGTGATGCCTATGAACTGCAACACCAAATTTGGCTCCTTTGGAGCCGTTTTGGGCATGCGACACGGCCCAAGGAGCCGATCAATAATATTTCTATTTTTCATCAGGTTAGAGTATAGCATACTAAAACTGGGCTGTCAATAGCCCAGTTTTATCTATTATAAGGTTATATTTTTACTTTTTATTTTCCTCTTTCTTTAGAGGCATACCTAGATATTCTAGAAAAGCCAATGTGGTCTTCTTGTCATTGGACGTAGTAACGACAGTTATAGCAAAACCAAAAACATCCTTCAGGTCTTCATCTGATGTCTCAGCAAATATAGTATGTTCCTTGATACCAATAGTATAATTCCCCATTGCATCAACGGATGTCCTAGCAAGACCTCTGAAGTCCTTGGTGCGAGGTAAAGCTATATGGATAAGACGATCCATAAATTCACACATACGCTTACCACGAAGAGTGACCTGGTAGCCGATAGGATCGCCGACACGAGTCTTGAATGTTGCAATAGCCTTCTTTGTTGCTCTCACAGCTGGCTTCTGACCAGTTATACGTGCAAGCCTATCTGCCATGGTCTCAATTTTCTTTTTATCCTTAACTGAACCAAAACCACTAGAAATAACTACTTTAACCAAACGAGGTGTCTGCATAGGATTATTCAATGACAAAGGACCCTTGAGTGTATTGAATGAATCTTTATTTAATTCGTATACTGATTTGTAAGCCATGGTATTAATGTAAAATTATAAAAGTAAAATGGAAAATTATGCCGTCTTAACTGCCTTTGAAGCATCGAATGGCATAGCGACCTCGACAGTCTGACCTTTCTGACCCTCCTTACGTGCTCGCTCATGTTTCTTTACGGTGTTTATCTTCTCAACAATGATCTTATTGGTTGCAGGAAAAGCTTTGACAACCTTGCCGGTTTTGCCTTTATCATCTCCTGAAAGCATCTTTATTGTGTCTCCTTTTTTGATTTTCATAATATTTATACGATCTCGGCCGCCTTTGAAGCGATCGTTTTGAAACCTGCTTCAGCAATTTCACGTGGTATAGGACCGAATATACGTCCTGCTATTGGCTCTTTCTTGTCCTTCTCGATGATCACTACTGCATTTTCATCGAAACGAATGTATGAACCATCCTTACGCCTGGTTGGCTTTACTTGACGGACAACTACAGCATGTAAGACATCCTTCTTCTTGATAGCTTTGCGAGGTTCTGCTTTCTGAACTGATAGAACCACTATCTCACCTATCTCAGCATAACGCTTACGTGTAGCACCGAGTACTTTGAATACTCTTCCGATCTTTGCTCCGGAATTATCAGCTATTTTGACGATTGTGCGTGGTTGAATCATTTTGGTTAAATTGAATTATGAATTATGATATATGAATTATGATTTGTAACTTTTTTTCATATTTCCTATCTCATATCTCTTATCTCATGCTATTACTTTAAATGCTTTTCTCTTTGATATCGGTCTACATGCTTCGACTGTGGCTTTATCTCCCATCTTCTTTGTATTGCCTGGATCATGTGCCATTATCTTTGTCTTCTTTGTTGAAAACTTGTGATACTTTGTATGTTTTACGTATCGCAGAACTACAACTACTGATGTATCCTTCATCTTATCAGATACTACTACACCAGAAAAAGTCTGGCGTTTTGGTGTATTTTCAGTTGTTATTGTTGTTGTCATGTGGTTTTAGATACTACTTGATTTATCCGTGTTTGTCTATAGTTAATGTAAAATTGAAATATTAAAATGGAAAATACAATTCTATCATTTTCTATTTTCAATTTTTCCTTTTATATTTACATTTGCGATCTGTGTCATTATACGCGCTATATCTTTCCTGATACTACGACCTTCCTTGACATTCTTCGTCTTTGAACCAGCAGAGCCAAATCGGAATGCCCTCAATGCTTCTCTTTTCTCAGCAATGAGTCGGTTTAGGTCTGATGTATTCTTATTAATTAATTCCTTCATTTTCATGGTATTTGTTGTTTATATTCTGGATACTATCTTGGTCTTTACTGGTAATTTTGTACCAGCTTTGCGTAGAGCTTCAGCTGCAACTACTGCATCAACTCCATCGATCTCGAACATGATACGACCAGGCTTTACTTCAGCAATGAAACCTACTGGATCACCCTTTCCTTTTCCCATTTTTACTTCCGCAGGCTTCTGTGTAAATGGGTGATCTGGGAATATTCTGATCCATACTTTTCCAGACTTTGTAGCATAACGTGCCATAACTTTACGAGCTGCTTCTATCTGATTGGAAGTGATGCGTGAATACTTCATAGCTTTCAAACCAAAAGATCCGAAAGCGAGTTTTACTCCTCGTGTATCGGCATGCGACATCTCCTTATCTGGATGAGTACGCATTGTGAACCACTTACGATGTTTTACTTTTTTAGGAAATAACATGATATTTAATTAATGTAAAATGGAAAATTATTTGGCTATGACTTGATCTTTCTTGAAAATCTCACCCTTATATATCCAAACCTTTATACCTATATCGCCATAGGTCATATGTGCTTTCTCTCTTGCAAAATCTATATCCGCACGCAAAGTCTGTAGAGGTATCTGGCCCTTCTTTAACTCTTCTGTTCTAGCGATCTCAGCACCACCTAGGCGACCTCCGAGACGGATACGTATACCCTTCACGTCTCTATTGGCCATAACCTTCTCTATAGTCTGTTTCATAACACGTCGGAATGGAAGACGCTTCTCTAGTGACTCTGCAACCATCATAGCTGCTATAGCTGCATTTGACTCTGGACTGCGTATCTCTTCTATATCCATCTTCAATTCAACACCCTTCAATTCGACTTTATTCTTTCGCAATAATTTGATTATTTTCTCACGAAGTTTGACTACTCCATCGCCAGACTTACCTATGAGCATTCCTGGGCGAGAAGTCTTCACGATAACACGTAGAATCTTCTGATTGCGCTCAATATCTAGGCCACCAACGTAGTTTGCGCGTAACTCCTTCTGCAAAAATTCACGTATGATGAGATCACCTTTCAATGATGTACGATATAACTTATCACAAGAAAACCATCGACTCTTCCAGTCTCGTATGATTCCTAATCTATGTGAATATGGGTGAACGGTATGTGACATGATATTAATTTAAAATTGAAAAATCAAAATGGAAAATTGTTATTCCGCTCGATCGGGAGAGAGTTTCTCCACGATTCCCTTTAGGGTTTGAGGGGAGGAACTACTCTCCCGAAAAGGGCGGGCTACTTTATTAATAATTTTTTTCTTTGCTTTCTTCTCCTTCACTTCTATAGGTGCAAGAGTGATCGAAACATGACTTGTCCTCTTCTTTATAGGAAAAGCAGATCCTCTAGCCATAGGTTGACTACGCTTCAAAACATATCCCTGATCAACACGAATCTCTTTTACGAAAAGTGCATCCTTCTCGATCTTGTGATTGTGAGAAGCATTTGCAACAGCTGAAGCTAGAAGATCGCCTAGTGGGCTTGTTGCTTTCTTGACTGCTCCAGATAGGATATTTTCGGCTTGTATAACACTCTTGCCTCTGATCATATTTGCTACAAGACGAACCTTTCTCGGTGCAATTCTATAGTTCTTTAATGAGGCGGTGATCATAATAGTATATTATTTCTTTGTAGCCACAGATGTAGCAGCTTCCTTAGCAGACTTAGCAGCTGTCATCTCAGCTTCCTTGGCTTTCATTTCTATCTCTTTTTGCATCTTACCTCCATGTCGGACGAACTTACGTGTAGGTGAAAATTCACCAAGGCGGTGTCCTACCATATCCTCGGTTACAAATACATCAATATGTGCCTTGCCATTATGTACTCCAAAAGTAAAACCTACCATTTCTGGTGAGATCTGTGAGCGGCGTGCCCATGTCTTTATAGTACCAGCTGTTGCAGGCTTTTTACCCAAGATCTTGCGTAGCAATCTCTCTTCGATATATGGGCCTTTTTTTAGTGATCGTGACATAAAATAGAATTAAAATAAGCCCCTGTGAGCTCATGAGCCATGTTAACAGAGCCGTTCTTTTAAGTCAAGCGCCTTATAGAGTACCAAAATGTGATAATATTCATAAACACTACTATCCTTAATATGCATAGCCCGAAACAAAAAAGTATTTTGAAAATAATCATATTTATATTATTTGTATTTATTGTAATTGCAATACGAATTGAATTTAGATTGAATACTTTATATAAAAATATAGAATCAACTACGATCACTGATAGAAACAATGAAACAGTCTTGATTCTACCAAATGAACGTGATAATTACTCAACATTTGCGACTAGTACTCCCCCATTATTTATCGAATTATTAAAAAAAAGTGAAGACAAATACTTCTATTATCACCTAGGAATAAACCCAGTTGGAACAATAGAACTATTACTATCCAAGATCGGTATTGGTAGACGCAAAAGTGCTAGCACGATCGATCAGCAGTTAACAAAGATACTTTTTGAAAATGAGACAAAAAGGAATGTACTGAATAAGACCGTAGAATCATTTTCTGCTTTGATCATAGATATATTCAAATCTAAAGATAATATCCTACTCTATTACACCAATACTGCTTACTTTGGCAATCATATACAAGGCTTGAAAACGGCTAGCAAAGCATATTTCAACACATCACCTGAAAAGCTTACTACAGAGGAAATACTTCAACTTTTATCGACTCTAAGCAATCCTAGCTATAACAATCCAGCCAATGAAACAAATATCGGAAGATCCAAAACTCTAGCAGTCAAACTCGGAATAGATATAGTCGAAGAAAAATTTATTGGATCAAATATAGTGAATGAAAACCTGAAAACATTCCAATCTATATTGAAGAATTTTGAAATCGAACATTATATATCTTCATTAAATACCAATAACAAGGAAATCAAGCTTGTTATAGATCTAAAACTGAATAACGATATAAAGAGCATTATCAAATCTACACTACCTTCACTTTCTGATCGAGATGCGCATAACATGGCTGTCATTGTAATCAAGCTTCCAGAAAATGAAATCCTATCCCTAGTTGGCAGTCCTGATCCAAAAAGTAACGATTTTGGACAACAAATAAATATGCTGAATGAACCTCGCCAGGTAGCATCTACTATAAAACCATTTGTTTATGCAAAAGCTTTTGAAATGGGCGCTAGACCTTATTCCCTCATCGACGATACTGAATACAAATATACAACTTACGAAGGACAAGTCTTTTATCTCAGGAACTACGATTCACAATACCACGGTAGGATTACTGCAGCTTATGCCCTGGACAATAGTATCAATATTCCAGCTGTAAAAACATTAGACTTTATCGGCGTTGATAATTTTGCTTCATTTCTGGAAAAATTGGGTTATATGGATTCAAAGAAAGTTCATGATTTCGAGATGGGCGTTGCTCTAGGGACTATAGACATGACACCTACTGAACTAGCCCATTATTATACGATCTTTCCAAATCAGGGTAATTTGTCTCCATTACATCTTTTTTCGGAAACAAAATTTAATAAAGATTTATTCTCGCAAGAGACTAAGCAAGTTATACGACCTGAATATACACAACTAGTTACAAAAATATTATCCAATAGATATCTAGCTATAGACCAATTTGGCTATAAAAGTAACCTCAATCTCCAATTGGATAACTATGCATTGAAGACTGGTACTTCTGACAATTATCGTGATAGTTGGGTTATGGGTTTTACGCCAGATTTCCTTGTTGGTGTATGGGTTGGTAACGCTGATCAGACCTCAACAAAGAATCTCTCTGGACAAAGTGGTGCCGGTGAGATATGGAGTCGAATCATGGAGCTCATGACTCATACTACATATAATAAGAAAATACCATTTTCTTTTGATAAGATACGATCTGTTACTGATTCTAACGATTCCGCTTATGGATTATCAGGTGATGACATTGAGAAAGCAAAGAATTTATTTATTAATAATAAATAAACTTGCTCCAGTTCTACCAAAATTCTCTGGCGTATACATTTCAGAAATCTGCGCTGGTAATCGTAGATAAGTTCCAGGAATAAGTGCTCTAACTTTATAGTCAAATGTATATGTTCCAGGACTGAGGTTTTCTCTATATAAGAATGCTCTATCATCTTTCCATTCCTGGTGGTCTGGCAAAAGAGTTGATATTCTAACTTCTGAATTATTGATAAGCGTCTTGTCTTCTGTATCGAGACTTGTATCGACTATCTCCATGCCTGCAGGAATAAAATCCTCGATCGATACTGCATTCCTAGTTACTGGAACAGTGATCTCTATATGCTCTGTAACCACATCTCCTACATTCGCTATATTCAATGGCTTCTCCATCTTTGTATCAGACAAAGCATAGAAACCACGCTCAATAACGAAACCTTCATCTCTCGGACTCATAGAATTTGCTGGTAAATAATATTTGAATCCTAGATCATAATAGATATTCCCTTTTGAAGTATTGGTATCTGCAGACTTAGCAAAAGTTATAGTATTGATAGCATCAGTCTTTAATTGGTGTAATGGAATAGTCTTTGCTAAAACAGTCAAAATGTTTGCAGGTGTATAATCCCATTGATCGATAACGGCACCATTCAGAGAATTTATCTCAGTGAATGAAGCATTGGTCTCATTCTTCCACTCTAGGTATTTTACAAAACCGCTTACGACAGCTAGCGTATTTCGTGTTGAACCCCATGCTCCATCTTTCGATCTTCCTAGATACAACCAGCGTAAAAGATTTGGTAATTCGACATTGTTCTGCTTATTCATAGATAGAAGCTCTACATAACGTGCTGTATTGGATATAGAAGTACTATAATAGTCATTAATCGAAGTATCCAAGAAACTTCCTCTCGAATCTACTATCATACGATTCTCTAGTAATGAATCAATCTTTTTTACTTGATCTATAACTAGTCCATATCTATGTGATATATGACTCAACGTTATCAATATATCTGTTGGAACTTTATCTTGTCTAAGAATTTTATTTACTGTAGCATAAAAATCTGATAGGAATCTCTGATTATTGACATAACTTGATCTAGTAAAGAGTGCACTAGCAATATTCACAGTATCTGCATCACTAAACGTATTTTGTGAAAGATAATATTGATCGTACAAATACTTGGCCCCAGTTTCCCAAACATTCTGATCTACTGTATAACCAGCATTATTCAATGTGAGAAAAGCCTCTATAGCTTTAAGTGTTGCAAATATACTAGGTTCATAATCTTGTGACCAAAGTTTGAAACCACCGACGACAACTTGTCTATTGTAAATCGATTGCAAGTCTTCCTTTATGATTTCATCTGCAGTCATTTGTCGTCCTTTGAAAGAAAGCTTGGTTGTATTATCGATCTTATCAACTCCAGCAATCAGATTTGCTTTCTTTAATAATGCCAATACCTGGATCTGGCTTGCGATCTGCTCCGTACAATCATAAGAATAATCGAGCATATATTTGATTGCTTGTGGCAAATATATAGCCAAAGTTGCAGAACTCCTCACAGATAATTCGCCTTTATTGGATACAACTGTTCTAGGGATATATATAGTTTCTGTGGCTTGAGTACTGCTCATGCCAGCCGTAGCAGTAACTTCATATGAATTATTTTCATTAATTTTAATTGAATCCTCTATAGCATCAGTCAGAGTCCCACCCTTTGCTGTGATGGAATAACTAAGTTCTCCAGTAGCTGTCGTATCCGGTACAGAGACATCAAAATAAACGTCCTTGGATTCACCAGGTTTTAGACCCAAACTCTGTACAAGAGATGTTTTAGAAGTATCGATATTTGATGGTGTTTTCAAAGATATGGTTCCATTAAAATTATCTTTACTATGATTGAATACCGTAGCGCCAAGAGAGAAACTATCGCCAGGAAGAATGAATCGTGGTTTTAGCGGAACGATCATCAAATCCTTATTCGTTGTAAATTCCTTATATGCCGCACCAAGCAAGACATCTGACGTTATACCGATCATTTCAGCCTGCCATGTTGTCAGATTATCTGGCAGTGTGAATGTAATAGAAGCATTACCAGACCGATCTGTGATAATATCTGGATTCCAATATGCGACTTCTTTGAATACACCCCTACTCTTCTGTCCAGTTGCATCTCCACCACTTCCACCCTTACCATCATTATTTTTCCATTCTACTTCTTTGAGAAGACTCTTATAATTCGAATCAGTGGAAACTGTGAGATCTATATTTCCATAAAAATAATCTAGTGGATCCTTTTTCGGATTACCACGAAGAGCTAGAACACTCATATCAACTACTGCAAGAGATAGATCTGTAGCCTTAGGCTCGCCATTCATATCCGTAGATCTGAGTTGTAGTGTGACTTTATCTCCTGGGTTATAGTTTTGTTTATCAGCTACGATCGAAAGATTGAGTTTCTTCTCATCACTATTCACTGTGATATTTTCACTACCAAATCGTACTGCTCGATTTGGAGCATAAGCAGTAACACTTATATATACATTTGGATAATACTCCGCATTAATTGGAAATTGAAATTTGGTCAATGTCCCACTTATATCAATGACCTTATAGGTAAAGACCTTACCTCTCTCAATTGTTATCAATGCTTTACCTTTTCCTTCTGGCATTTTGATCAAGACTTCTCCAGTACCTCCACTATTCAACTTTGTATTACTCATAACCAAATCAAGTGAAGTATCATCACTACCTCTTATAGAAACGCTCTGATAGCCATATACATAGAAATATGACCTACTACCGACAGCTGCGCCACTACCCCTAGAAACAACGTCCACAGTATATTCCCCTTCTTTCTGTTTTGGTAAAGAAATTTCACCATCCCCATTGGCGTCAGTGCTAGCATTGAAACTGTTCACCAGGTCACGATTTTGCTCCCAGATGAGATTGCCATTACCATTTTTCTTACTAGTCCAATATTGATGATATAGGTTGACCTTAACTTCAAGAGACCTAGGATTGGCTTCAGTATCAACAGTCTTCAATCTGACTGACACAGTATCATTATTGCTTACGAATGGTTCTACGATCTTACTCCCTATATACGTATCGGCAGCATGCACAACAAAAGAGTTTTGCGCGGATACACTACGCCCTTGTTGATTCTTGACCGTTGCATCGATAATGATGATCTTACTAGAATTTGCAATAGATGCTCTCAACAATCCTAGATCTGGCTTTATCGTAGCTTGTCCATCTTTATCTAGAACTATATTGCCACCTGTAATATAGCTATCACCGTAATAATACCCTTCTTCAATATCATTGGAAACTATATTATTGAAGTTAAAATATTCTTTTGTATATTTATTGAAATAATAATACTGACTACTTACATTATACTTTCCCGTAGCACTAGCAACTGGAACACCAAAATAGTAATTTGCTTTTACATTGGCTTCAATATTATCACTCTTTATAAGCTCGTCTTTGGAAGCTTCTATATCAACTTTGAAAGCGGCAGGTACATAGTCTAGAACATCGAAACGTACACATTGATAATCTACACAAGCGCTATATGTGCCCAATGTTGCTGATGATTCTAGATTCAATACCGTACTTATAGAACCATAACTATTGGGTACAAGTGAAACTTGTTTTATTTCAGTATATGAAGCATCACGTATAATGAGAGTGACTGGTTTATTCGATGCTGATTCATAATAACCATCATATCCTGCTTTATATATACCCTTTATATTGACACTCTGCCCTGGTCGATATAGTGGCTTGTCACTATACAAGAACATCTTTTCAACATTGAGAACTTCTGAAGCATAATTCAATTTCGTTGTATAGCTAGACATGACCACGCTATCATTACCCAAAGATACAACAGTAAATTGTGCATCGACTACTGGTGCTAGAGCAGCTACTCCTTCATTATTTGTTATAGCTCTTGCAACAACTACTCCATCCTTATATATTTGTACCGACGCACCAGCAACTCCACTTTGTGTAACTGCATCAATAACCCAATATAGATTCTGTAGTTTATTTAACTGATCAGTTCTCAATGCTATACCACCAGAATTTCTCTCTGTTTTTGGATTGATACTCTTCTGTGTAACTACTAGATTTGTTACAGATATATATGATACCGTCGCATATTGCCATGAATTTCTTTCACTCGTTGGCAAAACTGGACTAGACAGTAATACTACATAATTACCGATCTGTTCAGGAAAATAATCCTTAATATCAATTGTAAATAATACACTACCCGGCTTATCTGTAGGAAGTTTTATATTCTTTATAACCGATGCCTGACAATGATCATTGGCATTAAGTTTTACATCATTCCTAACTCGATAATAATCATACGGAGATAATTTACAGACTTTTGCTGTTATTTCTGGAAGAAATGTCTCTTTAAAAGTTAACTTCGTTTTACCTGGAACAGTTACAGTATCTATATCTTGATAATTACGTAATTCATAATCCTGACTTTCTACAGCCCTAGTTTTAAAATCATATGTACCACTTGCAGAATTCCCGAATACATCCGTAGCATTTATCTTTAAATTATATATACTCTGAGGCAATAAATATCCAGATACTGGGGTACTGAACTGATCGTCATCACACTGATTCACCGCTCTGTACGCATTGATATTGGATTTGAATGAATGTGTCCATGAAATAACATTGAAAACTGGTGTAGAATCGATAACTGGCTTTGTATCATCTATCTGTAATGGGTTATTGGAACAAACAGTAATACTATTCAAATAACTTGTAACCCTAACTGAATAAATAACCAGTGGTTGATAAACCTTCAGATCTATAGGTAAAGATTTTGTATTTAACAAAGTTCCATTTGTAGAAACGATCTTATTGAGAAGCACCTGAGTAGTGTCACCAGGTTTGAAATTGTCTGGCTTGAAAGATATCAATACTACTGATTGGTCAGCAATCTTGGTACACTTGCTATTGTTCTCATCTCTACATTTTTCTCCATAAACAACTGAAGCTACACCTGTACCACTAATGCTACTTCCATTTAGATCTATATCCTCATAAAAACGAATAGAAATCTGTCCTTTTGGATCAAAACGATCTAGACTAGCATCATTCGTTCTTGGCGATAGAACTGTGATATTCGAGTAGATATTATTTACGGAATAATTAAGTATAATTGGTGAATCGAGAATTATATCACCATGGGACGCAGGGTAAGCACGACTAATTGAGACCGTATAATCATGTTGCAATTCCCAACTTCCACCTTCGGTAGCACTTGGATATATTGCCATCAAGGAATTATCTTCCTTCCCATCTGTCTGCCCATATTTCAATGTAAAACCAATATTTCTTTCGCCATTATTGACAGTGATATATTGTTGCGTACTTACAAGATCAACAGCCTGATTGAACCTTACTAGAAAGGGCTGATTGTAACCACGAACTGCGGATACAGGTAAACCGCCACCATTTTCTCTCTCATCATCTTTCCAATACTGCAAATGATATGTGCTAAATTTTGCACTATATGGTGCGACTTCAATACCTTCGCTGGATTTGAAACCGGATTTTGTAGACACTGTATAATTTGCCGATGATATAAGACCACTGTCAGGTATGAACTGTAGTGTATTGGTACTTATCCATTTGAAATGGCCAGCGGTTTTCGGAGTAATAACTACAGGTGGATCCTGCTGCTTTGTCTCATCAATAGTGGTAAGTGGGACCATAGGACGATTAAAGACTATACTGATCTTTGTATTGGACATGACTTCACTATCATGTGGCAATATAGATATTATTGAAGGATCAGCAACAGTTAGAAAATCAGAACGAATCAACTGCCCACCTGGAAGAGAAAGTGCTACAGCATAATGTTTATTTAATTCCAATGCTGCATCAGGCTGAAAATAATAGGTCTTATAAGACTCCGCTGCATATGCAACTGGTATGATACTTATACTATTATTCACTACCCATCGCCCTTGGATCACTGGCTCGAAACTGATCTGTTTTGATGGATCAAAGTTTTGAACATTTATAGTAGAAGGTAGAGATACCATGACAGCTGCTGACTTTGAAACCTTGTCTGGTACAAGTCTATAAGCAGCCTGATAATTCGGAGCTGGATTGTGGAATGGATTCTTCAATAGATTGACGAAGAAGCCAGAAGTAAAACCATAGACCAAAGCCAACAACAAAACTACTACGACACCAACATAGTATTTCTTATTCATAGATATTGATAATTAGTTGCATAAATATCCTCTATTATAGTCTATCATTGCATCATATCCAAATATGAAAAATAATAGCAATAATTTATCTTCCAAGTATAAGTCGCACTATGAAAGTTACTGTCCTCTTTCCCATTTTTACGAATAGTTTAAACATTAAAGTATCATAACATAACGCAATGTTAGGAATAGATCGAACGACCCGAGATGTAGCCGCCGGGAGGCCTCGAGGGTCGTGAGAGCTGTTCCTAACAGTGCCAATAATTCATACCAAGCGTTATGAGGCAGCTGTCATATTCTTTCCAGGAATACGTCTTGACACAACAAAAACATTTGAATATTTCTTTGGGCGACGAGTTTTCTGGCCCTTACCTGCTGGTTTGCCCCAACGAGTCTTTAGTCTTCGTAGACCACGACCTGACCTCTGTTCTCCTCCACCATATGGGTGATCAACTGGGTTTTGGGCAGAACCACGCACTGTAGGACGGATACCCATCCAGCGTGAACGGCCAGCTTTACCTATATTAACCAAGCGATTCTCTTCGTTTGATACAGCGCCGATCGAAGCCCAAGCATCTTCATGAATCTTGCGAACTTCTGTAGAAGGCATCTTGATATGAGTATATCCTGCATCATTAGCAACCACCTGACCAAATGAACCAGCTGAACGCACTAGTTTTGCACCAGAACCTGGCTTAACTTCTATATTAAAAATATATGTACCGACAGGAATCTTCTTTAGAGGAAGTCTATTGCCTACTTCTATAGGAGCATTCTCAGAAACTATGAATGAATTGCCTACTTTCATCGTCTTTGGAAGCAAAACATATCTCTTTGCACCATCCTTGTAATTGACAATACCGATATATCCAGTACGGAATGGATCATATTCTACTGTTTTTACAGTAGCAATGATGTCTTTTTTCTCATATAGAAAATCGATAATACGATAGAGCTTCTTGTGACCTCCACCTTTATGACGAACCGTGATGCGACCAAACGCATTGCGTCCCATGTCACGCTTGAAGCCAACAGTTAGAGCTTTATATGGCTCACTAGCTGTAACATATTCTTTGAACGGCAAAACCGTCATGTGTCGGCGTGATTTACTTGTTGGTCTGTAGGTTTTCATATTAGTTAATGTAAAATGGAAAAATTAAAATGGAAAATTATACAAAATCTATCTTATCTCCTTTCTTTAATGTGACTATAGCCTTTCTAATACCAGGAACTGTACCTTTACGACCTTTCACAAAAACATTCTTAACTGGCATGTTGATAACTGTTACTTTGATAGGTCTAACTTTGTATAGAGCATTGACTGCATCTCCTATAGACTTCTTATTGGAATTTTTATGAACCTCGAATGTATAACGACCATCTTGACTGAGCAATCCAGACTTCTCTGTTACTCTCGGTCTGATGATAGCCTCAGAAACATTGGTAAAACTAGTTACAGGTACTACGATACCTTTTGCTGGCAAAGTTATTAGAACCTTGGAATCAATCCCCTTTATATCTTCTTTCTTGCCACCTTCCTGCTTCTTTGCGACCAATACATGCTTCTTTGCCCCCTTCGCAGCCACGTTCTTTGTAGCAACAGCTGACTGTTGTAATTTATCATCTTTTCTTTTTTTGAATCCGAATATGGCCATGGTAGTTATTTAATGAAAAATGTAAAATTATATTACGCCCGCTTGAGGAGAGAAGGGCTGGCAATATTAGCTTGTAATTTTGAAGTCTTTGCTGTTAACAACTTTAGTGAATCTGCTGGGTTCATAATTATCAAATATGTATGATTCAAAACAGAAACTGGATTGATATTGCGAAACTCTTCTACACATACATTACCAAAATTCTGGAAACTCTTTTCAATGGTACTAGACTTCCTATCCAGAGCAATGATAGCCGTATTTGCTTTCTTTGTTGATAGCTTTTCGAAGCCTTTGATCGAAGCTAGTGATCCCAAAATACCTTTTGCCTCTTTTGCTTTAGGTGCTGTGAAATTGAATGAGTCTACAAACAATATTTCTCCTTCTTTAAATTTACGAGAGAGTATAGCGTATAGTGCTTTTGCTCTGACTTTCTTGTTGATCTTGCGATCAAAGTTCTTGTCATTACGAGGTCCATGAGCAACACCTCCACCAACCCATATAGGGGAACGACTTGATCCATGACGAGCACGTCCAGTACCCTTTTGCTTCCATGGCTTCTTTCCTCCACCACGTACTTCTCCACGAGTCTTTGTATGAGCTATATTCATCCTCGAATTGGAATTCATAAGTCGGATAACCTCATGTACTAGATCAGCATTCCATGGTACACCAAAAATACTTTCTGGAAGATCGATGCTACCGACTGGTTTACCTGTTTGATTGTATATTTTTGATTCCATATAATAAATTGAAAATTTGAATTATGCACCAACTATCTCAACCAATGTCCCTCTATGTCCTGGTATTGCTCCAGAAACATACATTACTGAGTCCTCTTGGTCAATATGGGCAACTGTTAGGTTCTTTACTGTGACTCTATCACTTCCCATTCTGCCAGCCATGCGCATACCTACTGGAACGTGTGTACGTAGACCTCCTCCGATAGAACCTGGCTCACGTTCTGAGTGTTTCTGACCATGAGATCGAGGACCTCCATGAAAACCGTGTCTCTTGACTACTCCTTGGAAACCTTTACCTTTTGATATTGCGCTAACAACGATACTATCACCCAATTTGAATTGAGAAAGCTCTATCTTGTCTCCAACCTGGAATACTGGTGCTTCAACTCGAAATTCGCATACTGACGCAAATGAACCTAGGTCCTTGAAATGACCCTTCTGTGGCTTTGCAATACGGTTTGGATTCCTCGTACCTTCACCTATCTGTACAGCTTCATAGCCATCTGTCTCTTTTGTTCGAACCTGAACAACGGTATTGCCTCTAACTTCTACAGCTGTAACTGGAATAGCCTTGCCAGAAGCATCGTAGATCTGCGTCATATTGAGTTTTCTTCCTAATATAAATTTCATTGTATTTTCTTAAGGTTTAAAGGTAACTGATATACATTTCGATACACGATACTTTCACTGCAGTGTAAAGTATCTCCGTCCTCGATGATTTTCTACTGAAAATCATCTGCATGGGTATCTCAACATATATCAGTTACCTTTTTACCTTCTCAAATAGCTCTTTCAAGACCTGCATTATTTCAAAACTTACATCATCTTAACGTCTATATTCACTCCGGATGGCAAACTCAAGTTGGTCAATGCTTCGATAACTTTCGGGTTTGGGTTGATAATATCGATAAGCCTCTTGTGAACTCTCATCTCAAATTGTTCTCTAGAATTCTTATCAATGAATGAGGAGCGATTGACGGTGTATTTCTTGATCTCGGTTGGCAATGGGACTGGACCATGTATCTCAGCATCATATCTAGCTGCTGTATCCATGATCTGTTTCAATGAAGCATCCAATATCTTGTGTTCATAAGCTCTCACTCTGATCCTTAGGTGTGGTGATTCACCAGCAGCTTTGGATATCTTTACTCGTGGAACCTTTTTTATTGGCGACTTCGGAGAAATTTCTTTTTTAATTGTGTCTTTATTTTGCATTTTATTACGCTACGATCTTTGTGACAACTCCTGCTCCTACTGTCTTGCCTCCTTCACGAACTGCGAAACGCTGCTTGTCCTCTAGAGCAACTGGAGCAACGAGTTTGACCTTGAATGTTACTGTATCACCAGGCATGACCATCTCTACCTTCTCTGGCAATGTTACTTCACCAGTTACGTCTGTTGTTCTGATATAGAACTGAGGCTTATAACCTGTGAAGAATGGTGTGTGACGACCTCCCTCTTCTTTCTTCAAAACGTAGATCTCTGCTTCGAATTCTGTATGAGGCTTGACTGTACCTGGCTTTGCTAGTACTTGACCACGTGATACATCATCTTTACCTGTACCGCGCAATAGTAGACCAGCATTGTCACCTGCCATACCTTCTTTCAATGACTTATTGAACATCTCTATACCTGTAATGACAGTCTTTGCTGTATCCTTGAAACCGATGATCTCGACTTCCTCACCAACCTTGACTATACCGCGTTCGATACGACCAGTAACCACAGTTCCGCGTCCTTCGATAGAGAAAATGTCTTCGATAGGCATGAGGAATGGCTTGTCGACTTCACGAACTGGTGTTGGTATATAGGTATCTAGAGCAACCATGAGCTCATCGATCTTCTTTGACCATTCAACATCACCTGCTAGAGCATTGGATGCTGAACCACGTATAACTGGAATATTCTTTCCATCAAATTGATTCTTTGTCAAAAGTTCACGTACTTCCTCTTCTACTAGATCGATAAGGTCTAGTTCTGGAACTAGATCACACTTGTTCAAGAAAACTACGATCTTTGGAACACCGACTTGGCGTGCCAATAGAACGTGCTCTCGTGTCTGAGGCATAACACCATCAGTTGCAGATACTACTAGAATAGCACCATCCATCTGAGCGGCACCTGTGATCATGTTCTTGATAAAGTCAGCGTGACCTGGACAGTCGATATGAGCGTAGTGACGAGTTGCTGACTCATATTCTACGTGTGACAAAGAAATAGTAACTGTCTTTGTTGCATCACGAACCGTTCCACCCTTTGTAATGTCCGCATATGCCTTTACATTTGCAAGACCCTTCTTTGCTTGTACCGCCAAAATAGCAGCTGTCAAAGTTGACTTCCCGTGGTCGATGTGACCGATAGTACCCACATTTACGTGTGGCTTTGTACGATTGAATTCTGTAGCCATATTATTGTTTTATTGCCCCGACTTTTTTGGAATACTCGACGAGATGTGAACTCGTATCCCAGCGAGAATTCCAAAATGTGGGGGATAAATTATTAGTAGCTTATAAAACGCCAGTAGGCGCGTGGGAATAGCTTAGCATATGGTGTGTTCTAAAGCAAATCGTTGAATAACCCCACCCATTTCTGCATCAATAAACATCTTAACACTTACACATATTTAATATGCATAAATAAAATAATCAAAGGAAAACCGCATCTTCCTAAGAAAATGCGGTTTTTTGAAAGACACGATATTAGTTAAGGCTACTACTAGCCCTTGCCGACTGACCCTCCATACATCATCCACGGCATGAGACTGAGCCCACACGGGATGATATGGTAACTACCTCTGGGTAAAACGATCCTTACACCTCTTTGTCCCGACTGAACCGTTGCCCGGTTTTTGATACCGGTGTTAAGGTCCTCGATCAGAAATGACGTAGCCCACCGATCCCCGTCCGTCGTATCAACAGACAGATAAATACCACTTAATTCTGCAGTATATGTCGGCGTGAGCAATGGTACCTTACCCATGCCCTGGTAGGAATAGATACTGTAAACCAGATTGACTTGGTCTACAGAAGTCCGGAAATCGTCCGAATCACGAACTAGTGCCCGAACCAGGACTGGAGTTATCTGCTCCTCTTTCCCAGTTCCGAGATTGTAGGCATGCTGATACCTACTGTAATTGCCATTCTGATCTGGCACTAACCACGTAAACACTGCAATTCCCTGACCAGCAAAATCTGGCGGGAACCAGAATCCACGACCCCAATCTACTGCGAAGTCAGTGCTTTTGAACTCACCAACTGAATTGGTGTAGACCAAGTGCACACTGCCGATGTTCGTCATATCGATCCATATCGACGATGACGACAAACGCATTGATACCTCCTCCGCGTATTGCGGAAGTTCGAGCTGCCCCCACCGGTTACGCATAGGCACACCACCGGTAGACCCCTCGAAAATCATTTCGGGAGCACTACCGGACACTTGACCGTACATGATCTGAAACTCATTTGTACTGTCCCAGAAGGTCACCTTGATGGTGATCGGTGCGTTCGTATCTACCACATCTTGGTAGTAATACGTGTTCGTAACCAAACCCATAATACCCTCCAACGTCTTTACCCTATCTGTATAGGGATAGAACGTTTTTGGGTTGTAGGTTGCGGTGCTGGCCGAGAACGTGGTCTCAACCAAGACACCCTTGACCTTCTTGAACTCGCGGCTCACGAGAGCCGCATGGTTTGTGAGGAACGTGAGGTCAGGAACAGGCTCCAGCACAAGAGGAACCGGTCCACCAAGGACAACTGGGTCGACGCCAACATTAATACTGACGACAGGCACCGACTGGCCACTCACCGTACTGACGACGAAAGCCGCAAATGCGACTGACGCAAACAAACTAATCATTTTTTTCATCTCTTTTTTCTTTCTTTTTTGTTTTTGTTGTGTTACTTTTTTGCTTTTTACCGTACCGAAATTGAAATTAATGTGTACCGCGGCCACCACCAAACTTAAGTTTGGACACGTGTACCGTCAATATATTTGAGTTGACGACCTGCGTCGTTTCGACAGCTGGATTGGCAAGCACGACATTTTGCGTCTGCACATTCTCCACCTGCACGGTTTCTTTTTCTGTCTTGCTAATTCTCACCCAAATGATGAGAACGTACAACAGACAAATAAAAATCCCCACCATAAGGGTTGATTTCAAGAATTTCATATTATTTCCTCCGAATTTTCCTCCCTAGACGCCACACAACAACCACACCAATGGCTATTTAACTAATATGTGTCTGTGAAGGTACAAAAATGGGGCTTTCTACCCCGTATTTACTGAGGACAATCCTAGCATACTGTACTATCTTTGTCAAGTACCATTTGACAATTATTACTAGTAGAATAGCTATGTGATCAATCCACTTACATGGATATCTCGTAAGCGATTCCCTTACGAACCGCTGATTCGACTTGAAATATCAAAGCATGCAATAGTCAACAATCTCAATGAATTTAGTAAACTAGCACCAAACGGCCATATAGCACCAGTACTGAAAAGTAATGCATACGGCCACGGTTTATTCGAAATTGCTAAAATATTGGAAAGATACAGACATACGATAAAAAAAGCGAGAAATACTGACGGTACAGGCACTATTCCATTCTTCGTTATCGACTCATATTTTGAAGCAGTAGCTTTACGTTCGCAAGGTATCAAAACTCCATTACTTATCGTAGGCTATTGTCGTCCAGATATAATATTAAATTCTAGGTTGAATAATGTTGCATTCACAATAGGAAGTATCGAATCACTACAAGAATTGGAAGATACTGAGCGCCCTATCCCTATTCATTTGAAAATTGATACTGGAATGCATAGACAAGGAATACTTGTAGAAGAAATTCAAAAAACGATAGAACTTTTGGCTGAGAACCCATACATAATCATTCAAGGTATATGTACTCACCTATCTGACGCCGATAATGATGATCCTTCATTTACAGAAGGACAGATCAATATGTGGAATAGATGTGTTAATAATTTCAAAAATAAATTCTCCTCTCTCAAATATATGCACGTTGGTGCAACTTATGGGCATAGGTTTACTCCTGATATTGATGCGAACGTCTCTAGACTTGGTCTAGGTCTATATGGGTTGGTAGATGGATCAACATTCCCTGAACATTTGGATTTGAAACCAGTTCTTACGATGAAAACTGTTATTGCTTCGGTAAAAAAAATAAAAAGAGATGAAAGCGTTGGTTATAGTGGAACATTCAGAGCTCCAAAAGATATGACCATAGCAGTTATACCTATAGGATATTATGAAGGGATTGATCGTAGACTTTCAAATAACGGTTTTGTGCAGGTTGGTCCCAATGACATTATGTGTCCAATTATAGGTAACGTTAGTATGAATATGACCACTATAGATGTATCCCATGTATCAAATATTGTACAAGACATGGAAGTTACCGTATTCAGCAACCGTATAGGTGATCAAAATTCTATTGCTTCACTAGCAAAAACAGGAAAACTACTCCCGTATGAGCTGGCTGTACATATTCCTGAATTCCTCAAAAGAGAAATAGTTGAGTAGGTCTATTTTGTACCAATATTCAAACCCTCTTTCACTTCTGCCAATTTTACTTTATCAGCTACCTTACTTTCTGATTGTTTGATTTTTTCCAATCCTTCAACTATAACCAAAGAAAATGTTATTGTTGTTTGTAGCGATGAACGTGGCTTCTTATGTAGTTGGTATATTAATATTTTAAGTAAAAAATCTAGATATTTAGTACTTCACCTAGTTTGGCTTAACTCTGTTCTAATAACATCCCAGTCTGCTCCCACTCAAAAATCCGCTTTCGCGGATTTTTCGTTTGCACCGAGATGCCTGCTTGCCGATAAGCAGGGACTCGAAGCTTACAGCTTCAGTACGGGTTTCCCATTTTCTTACCTTCTCCGCTCCGCTTCGAAGTCTCGAAAATATGGGAGAACCCTTTCTCGTCCCTCACGAAAGGCGCGCAGGCGCCTTTCTTCGTCGCAACGTTCGCTTCGCTCACTTGTGCGCCGTCTGACGTTATTAGAACAGAGTTAATGGTAGCATAAAACAGAAACCCGCGACCATTTGCATGATCGCGGGAAGCTAAGTGGAGATTTTAAGGTTAATCACCAAACCGATTGTGAAGTCGCTATAACTGAATGGTTGACTTGCCACTCTTCGTGTTGATCACAACACGATCAGTTTCGACTTCGAGAACCTGAAGGAACGCGCCACCCTCACGAGTGTTGTAGCCATGATCCTCGGCTTTCCGCTCCGCCTTCTCCTGTCCCCACTTGAGGACATAGAGATTGCATCGCATTTGCCGGTCATCACCATGGTGGTCGATTTGCTCTTCCACCACGAATGCGGCCACTCCCAGTTTGGGACGAACTTCGGACTGCTTTACTGTCGGCTTGTAATAACTGTCGGGCCCCCTGCTCACGATCATGGTCGGTTTGTGCGGCATCAAGTCGTTCAAACCATTCATGATTTGCTCCAGTTCTCGCTTCGCCTTTTCAACGAAGAGAGTCTGTTGCTCGATCGAGAGGGTGACAGCAGCTTTCTGGGTGGGCTTGTCGAAGGTGAAGGTTGTCGAACGATTGCCGTGATTCTTGTTGACAAGCTCCACAACAACTATCGTTTTGCCTTCCTTCTCTGAGACCTCAACCTTGCCGATGTCCTGGACGCAGAGCCACTTGCGGTCATTATCCGCGCTATAGCGGTCGCGCCACTGCCATTCTTGCATTTGCTTTTGGCTCCCGCAGAAACAGTAGACCTGGCTCCAGTAACCGCAACCGCCGCTCGAGCCATACTCGCTCCGGTCACCCTGGAGGAGAGCGACGGTCGAATTAACAACCATGATCTTCTCCCAGGAATGAGGCAGGAGTTGTTCGCGCAGTTCAGGAGTGATTTCCTTTCCTGCAAGCTTCTTGTCGAGCGATTCGTTTTGACTCCGCAGAGCCTCACGCTCCTTCTCCGCCCGTTTCTCGTTCTCTCGGCGCAGGAGGCCTTCACGACCTTCTTTGGCAAAGAGCTCAAGCATTTGGAACGGATAGCTGTAACTGATGTGACCGCAACCGCAGCCACAGACAACATCCTTTTCAACAAAGCCAAGTTCGGTGAGGTTCGGCAGGATTTTCTCCTGCAGGGCGAGGACAGGTTTGAAGTACCTCTCCGCCGCTTCCCCCCGGAAATACCGGAAGGTTACAACGAGCTTGTCTTCGGGAATGTCTGCCGCGTTACTGCCTTCAGGGACCCTCACTTCATTGAGGAATAACCCTTTCGATTTCCAAGCTCGAATCGCTTCCACCAGAAAACCAGCGGCCTCCTGTTCGTCCTTGAACGTAAGCGGTAGGCTTTCGTTAAGAATGTAGTAGCGATTATTACCTTCAGCCTTCTCAATAAACAACTGATCAATCAATGTTTTCATATTTCTCCTTCTACCTGTTCTTCCGATTTACGGAGTACGTGGTTGTTAAGAGTTTTTCCAGCCTATCCGCACATTGCGGGGACCGGAGTACTGCAGTGAGCGCACCAAGCGAATCTTTGCCGAAATCCCTAACAGCACATGCGTACCAGCGTCCAGCTTTCGCCTTCCGCTGACTTCCAGTCTCTTGTAAGACCAGAGCAAATGCTTGATTGGGACTCGGTGCCGACTCAACAAGGCTCAGCAATTCCGGATTGCTCCAGATTGCCTTGGAACGTGTCAAATAGCCAACGAGCTCTACAGCATCGTCTTCATTCATAACGTGTTCCTTTCATTGTTAAGGTGCAACTATTTTTCAGTCTTGAATTCTTGCACACGCAAGCTCTTGGCTGAAACTCTACTTACACTATGAGTATAGCATTATTAAAGCTAGTTGTCAATACTTTGACGATTGCACCAAACATGTGTCGTAATATGGCTATATTAAGGCACCCACGCGGTTTCTACGCCCCGTCCCTATCGGCTTTGGTGGGTAGGCGATGCGCGATAACATAGGCGATGAGGAACGCTTGTTGTTTGCCGTCTGGACTGTATTAGAACGGAATTAATGGTAAATACTGGCTTTTGTTACTTTCCGTTCCAATGTAATACTCTTTTCTCTGCAACCAGAAATAGCAAATTGAGTATGTAGCCTATAATACCAGTCAAAATAATAATGGCATACATTGTTGGAATCTCATAAGTTATCTGTGAATCGATGATCTTCCTGCCAAGTCCGGATGGTGTACCTATAAACATTTCGGTCAAAACTATGATTACAAGCGACAGACTAACCGCACTACGCAAACCGATGAATGTCTGCGGCAAGCTTTCCCAAAATAGAATCCATCGAAATATTTGTGCCTTCGTTGCTCCCATTATTTGCGCTGCTAATATCCTCGATTTCTTTGCATGCATTACACCATAAGCAGTATTGAATATGATGATAAGCATTGACGCGAAAGCGGCAACAGCTATCTTTGATTTGTCTGTGATTCCGAATATTAGCAGGAATAAAGGAAAAAGAGCCGACGCCGGGGTTGAACGGAAAAAATCTATTATGAACTCGACGCTACGATAGACTTTCTCGGAACGACCCAGCCATAGTCCTAGAGGTAAACCAACTATCAGAGATACGACGAATGCCAACACAACTCGTTCAAGTGTTGAAAATAGATCACCAAGTATGGACCCGTTCCATATAACCTCAAAAAGTCTTCCGATGACTGTCCAGGGATCAGGCAGGAAAAATTTATCAACAAGTTGTAGATGAACAATAATTGCCCATATCAAAATTAACAACAGTGGTCCAATAATTGTGTATTTTCTCATAGGTTTGTGGCTTTTTGAAAAGCAGACAGCACTTTATCTTTCACCTGATGAAATTGCTCATCCTTCAAAGATTGCAATGTTCTTGGATATGGTAATGGATTGTCAATAATCTCAAGTACCTGTGTCGGTCTCTTGGATAAGACTATAATTTTATCAGCAAGATGCACTGCTTCCTCTATGTTATGAGTGACAAGTAAAATAGTCGGCTTGAATGCAAGATAATATTTCTGCAGGTGTTCTCTCAAGCGTAGATTATTCTCATAATCAAGAGCTGAAAATGGCTCATCAACAAACAATATTTTTGGTTCAGTTACTAACGCACGAATAAATGCCAGGATCTGCTGTTGCCCACCACTTAATTCATAAGGATAGTGTTCCCAATTAAACTTAAAGTCAAAAAGCTTTTGTAACTCCTCAACTCTCTGTTTTATTTCTTGTCTTGATTTATTCTGTATCTCAAGAGGTAAAGCTACATTGTCAAAATTTTTTCGCCACGGAAGCAATGATTCTCTGTAATTTTGAAAAATGTAACTAAACTGAAAATGATTGAAGTCTTTAATGTGATAACTCCCGGCGTCTTTGTTTACTATGCCAGATAGAATGTTCAATAAAGTCGATTTGCCGGAACCATTGGGACCAAAAATCACTGTTATTTTTCCAGCTTCAATATCAAGATTGAAGTCTTTTAGAAGTTCAGTCTGATTATAAGATTTACCAAGATTATTTACCGATATCGCCGCGATCATTGTTATTTACAATAAAGCACATCGTCAACGCTTATAGTACCATCGACGACCTTATGTTTAGTGAAAATGTCAAAGAATTTCTGTATAGAATCCTTATCTTGAGGTGTGATCTGTCCACACACTTTTTCTGAAACAATCGGAACTTTTGAAATTAAATCATCAGTTAGAGAAGTATAACCTTTAAGATACTGACGGTACTGATCAGGATTTTTACTTATCTCATCGATTGTTTTTCCTAGAACCTCGATAATTTTTGCGGTAGTATTTGGATTTTTCTTTGCGAATTCAACATTTACAATACCGGCTCCAATCCATGAAGGGTCAGCAATATATTTTACGGTCGGATCAGTAATCCACATTTTAGCAGCAGACTTGTTTATCGCTGTTGTTGGAATCGGCTCAACTGCAAGAAGTGCATCCACTTGTCCAGATGATAATGCTTGTATTTGAACTGGTGGAGCAAGTTCGACGATCGTCAAGTCTTTGTCCATATCTAAACCGTTTTGCGACAGAATCTCTCTTGCAATAGTTTGCCATTGAATGGTACCAGCAAGGATACCGAGTTTTTTACCTTTCAAATCGCTTAGAGTTTTAAGTGAAGAATTTAACGGCACAATAAAATCTACTCCTGAATTTCCACTTGTCCCGCCAGAAATTGCATAGACCTTCAATTTTCCAGGATTTTTGAAGTTTGCGATGCCGGTAATGCCGAGTGCACCACTAGGTGAAGTAAAATCAACTTGACCGGTCATAATTGCATCAATGATCTGGTTTGGAGCTTCAAACTTTACACGCTCAACATCTAAGCCAGCATCTTTGAAATACCCTTTTTCGATTGCAACATAAAGAGGGAGACCATGAACAACAGGAAGATCGGCAATTCGAACTTTTGTTGTTTCAAGAGCCTGCTGTTGCTTGTTTGATGTGAAATACCAAACACCCGCTATAATCAAAATGACTATGATAATTACTGACCAAATTGTGTTTTTATTCATGTTAATTTATAAACAAATTTAGGGCTTTTAATACTAGACCATATCATAACACCATTGTGATAAATATTGAAGTTTTGGCAACGGTCGTTATTCGCCCCCGCCTCTGCAGCACTTTCGGAAAGTGATGCGCGTGTCGCTTGTAGATAAGGGCATGTCTACCTCAGCCCGTCACCACGGACTCTATTCGCGACTAGCGCATATCGGTGCGAGCGAAGCGGCCGACTGTCTGTGCGTTACAGACTGTCGGGTAAGCGGAGCCGCACGGGTATGCGCGTTAAAGTCGCGCCAAAGACATAATCAGGGCTGAGGTTGGATATGCCCGTCCATATCCTACAACGCGCCCTCGCCAAGCGGCCGCGTATGACTTTCCTGCGATTGAAAGTGCTGTTGGGGCGGGTGGCGCCACATTCAGTTATACCCTATTCAATGTTGCAAAGTAGGCATAAAAAGATTGCTTCGTCAGACCATCTAGCTTTTTCAGATATTCAATCTTTGCTTTTGGTTTGAGATCTTCGAATCCATCAAAAATCTTGCGTAGTATCTTTTCCTTGGCGTAATTTGTAGCAAATGCGCTATAGCTCATTGCATCTCTAAAATCGTTCTGACTGAATTCATCAGCAACTTCAAAAAAGTCTAGGGTATCAAATTGCCTCGTATTCTTAATAAATCCCGTCTTGAAATCCGCCATAAATTCCGGGATATGTCGTTTGGTAAATTGCATAACATACCAACTCCAATTTTCAAATTCCAAGTTATCGATCTGGCCATCGTCCGAAAGATATAGTTTGCGTACATGCCATGAAAAGTTTATGCGTATTCTTTGTACATCCAAAGATAGATACTAAGTAGCTTGGGTTGGAACCACACCCTTAATGATAAAAAACTGTTTGTAGACCTGCATTCTTGGTTCAATGTCTTGAAAGAAGGCGAAAAGAAGCTATTACCCGAAATCAAAGCGTTGGAACTGGAAAATATCCATGACCCACAACGACGAAAAGAGGCTTTCGCCTCCATTCGTCCTTCCCTGTGCGCCGTCTGACGAAGTGGGAACCTTTTTGGCAATCCAGTCTATTTCGTAAATTTAAGTGTTGGAAATATCTAATCAATACTCCTATTGAACATGCTGAATAATTTTTGTCGCATTCAATACGCCATTTGAATCAACGGTACCACTTATTTGAATAGTTCCTGGGATTCCTGGACCATCGTAGTTGGGGGCCGTAATTTGCTTTTCCTGGGTTAACCATGTATTGATATCACCTACACGCGATAATGTTTGACCATTATTGACCCAGCTTTGATAATATGCTGCGGCACTATAATCAATAGTCCATTTCTTACCAGAAACATCCGGGGTTATCCATACACCGCCCGTAGAAAAATTGCCACCAGAATATGTCGTAATGGTCATTTCCTTTTGTTGCGGAGCAGAACCGCTAGTTACGACAGTAAAGTTCACGTTCGTATCTGTTTCCTTGCCATTCGAGCAACCGCCAATGTCTTTGTCACCGAAAATCATCGATGCCTGCACTGTATCATTAGAAATCCATCTAAGACTAACTAATTTCTGCTCACTTCCATATTTATCATCTATACCTGAACGATCGAATTTCTTTATCGAGAAATCATTTAGACTGATCGCTATCGGCTTTTCAATTCCAACACATGATCCACCCCATACTGCGCTTTTAAAGGCTACATATTTCTGATCTGGAGAAACAACAAAAAGAGTTGGCTCGATCATTGTATAGTCAATGGTATCATGAACTTCCACATCATCTGATACGTCAACTGTACTAACTAATTTATTATTTTTATATATCTCGACAGAATAATCGTCATAAGGCCCCGTCTTAGCCTTTCCCTTATCAATAGATTTGAAAGAGTAGTTATTTGTTCCCTTTGTGACAGAAGGATTTTGTGAGTTGGTTTGCTGAACTTGATCCGGCTGTTGTGTAGTATTATCAACTACTATAGGGACCTCGACCTTCTTATTCTCATAAATATATATTCCTCCCCCTATCACTAACACTACGATAATAGCTATTAATAATGGCACAACGAAACCTTTTTGAGAGTTTTTCATATGTCAAATACTATACCACAATTTAGGTAAAAATGTGTAAAGTGGGGGTTTGTTCGCCCCCGCTCGACTATCTTTGGAGGTTAGGTGATTCATGGTCGGGGGCACTAGAAGCAGTGGATGTTCACTTCCTTCTCACTGAGCCATATTCCGCCTGAAGCATATCGGTACTGCGTAGCGCCCCACTGTCTGTGTCCTACAGACGGTGGGAAAGCGCGGAGCAGTACGGTTTTGCGTAAGGCGGACTACTATACTCTCGTAGAGGAAGTGAACATCGACTGCTTCGTCCAAATTCTTTAGCCTAGAGG
>CAIPHR010000020.1 GCA_903864905.1 uncultured bacterium | reverse complement strand
ATTGAAAAATCCGAAGCACAGAGGAATACTCGGAGAATATTATCTGGAAACATTATTGAAAAATGTACTGGCGCCGGGGCAGTACCAGATGCAGTATGCATTCAAGAATGGTGAGATCGTAGATGCAGCTGTATTCGTGAAGGATAAAGTTATACCTATCGATTCAAAGTTTTCTTTAGAAAACTACAATAAACTAGTCGAAGAAAAGAATCCAGCAGAGAAGGATAAGCTAGAAAAAGCTTTTGTAAATGACCTCAAACTCCGCATTCAGGAAACATCCAAATATATTCGACCAGCGGAAAGGACTATGGATTTTGCTTTCATGTTCATCCCACATGAAGCGATATACTATGATTTATTGGTAAATAAGATCGGTGCTGTTGCAGAAGAGACTGACAATCTCATCCAACGTGCGGCAAGTAAGTACAAGGTTATTATCGTGTCACCAACATCATTTCTCGCGTATTTACAGACTGTATTACAGGGATTGAAGGCCATGCAGATAGAGGAGACCGCCAAGGATATAGTGAAGCATGTGAGTCAACTTGGTGCGCATCTCAAGAAATATGAGGAATATCATGGCAAACTTGGTCAGTCACTAGGAACCGTCATCAATCATTACAATAATTCCAATAAAGAATTCAAGAAAGTTGATAAGGATATATTACGTATTACTGAGGAATCTCCAGGTTTGAATATAAAGGAAATAGAAGGACCGGAGGAGAGTCTTTAGTATATTATTTTGTAATAATGCGTAAATAGCCCAAACCTATTGCGTTTTAGCCTAACCTCATATATAATAGTTTGCACTATGGAATTTGCCATTATAGAGACAGGAGGGAAGCAGTATACCGTTTCAAGGGGTGATATTATCGCCGTTGAGAAGCTTTCAGATACTCAGAAAGTAGGAGATATTATCGTATTTGATAAGGTTTTACTTGTAGATAATGGCAAAGATACAACTATTGGAACACCCTATATTACGAATGCTTCAGTCAATGGAAAAGTCACAGAGATAGGCCGTGCTGCAAAGATCGTCGTTGTACACTACAAACAAAAGTCTAGATATTTCAAGAAAAACGGACATAGACAGCCATTTGTAAAGGTCATGATAGAATCCTTCAAATAATAGCTTCTCTTTTTCTCAAATAATTAATTGCGATTTTTCAGAGCATATTTTATCGTCTCCGAATCTGCATATTCAAGTTCTGCGCCAGTAGAGAGTCCTCTGCCGAGTATTGTTAGTTTTACTGGTATATTTTTTGTAATTTTAAGTAATGCTTCTCGAACTATTTGTGTAGTATGTTCTCCATCTGGAGTCGTATTCAATGATAATATAATTTCATCAAACTGAGGATTTGCTTCAGATATTTTTTCCAATAATAATTTTAGTTTTATCCTTTTTTCTGGTTCCTTATCCAGAATAGGAACCGTACTACCAAGTATGAAATACATGCCTTTATAAGCGCCAGATTTCTCTATTGATTCAAAATCAGAATCTCTGGCTACGATCATGAGAGTTTTCTGATCGCGATCAATATTGGAGCAAACACCGCAGATATTCGTTGTTCGAGGTTTTAGACTAGATCTATCTATAAAGATTCTCTGACACTTCATACACTGAATGGTGGAATTCCTGGTTTCTTCGATCAAATTTATGAAGTCCTTTACATATGACTCAGGTTTTCCCAAGAGGTAATAAGCAAATCTCTTGGCTTGTCTAGGTCCTATGCCAGGGAAGTGAGTGAATATTTCGATTAGACGGTTCAGTTTATCCATATTCTCAAGCTTTATCAAAATCACCAAAATCAGCTTTATCAACCGATATGAAAGTAGTTTTCTTGCTATCAAAGAATAGTTTGACTGTACCAGTAGGACCATTGCGGTGCTTTTCTATCATGATCTCAGCTTCTTCTTTCTTGCCTCCAGCGTCCTGATCAGATTCACGATGTATGAACATGACCACATCAGCATCCTGCTCGATCGAACCTGAATCTCGCAAGTCAGATAGACGTGGTTTTCCACCTCTTTGTTCAACAGCACGAGAAAGCTGTGACAATGCAAGAACCGGAACCTCTAGTTCACGCGCCAAATTCTTGAGAGAACGTGAAATTTCAGTAACCTGTTGAACCATATTGTCATTGTTCTTATTCATATTGGTTGGAAGCATGAGTTGTAGGTAGTCAACAACGATGAGGCCTAGACCCTTTTCATTCTTCAAGCGACGAGCAACGGCGCGCATTTTCAATATATTGTTACCAGGTTGATCATCTATGAATATGGGCGCATCTGATAGACGTGATATAGCATCACCGATCGCTTTGAAATCATCAGAGACTGACAAATTGTGGCCAGTACGTATCTTCCATGCATCAACCTGAGATTCAGCAGATAACATACGATCAACAAGTTGCTGCGAGCTCATTTCTAGGGAAAATATAGCAACAGGAACCTTGTGGTTTACTGCAGCCTTTCTAGCAATATCTAGAGCAAGAGAAGTTTTTCCCATAGAAGGACGGGCAGCTAGAATTATCAGATCAGATTTCTGAAAACCTGAAAGCTTATTGTCTAGATCAGGAAAACCTGTATGAACTCCACGAAGTTGATCTTTTGTATTGTGTAAGTGCTCAAGCCTCTCCCACGCTTCATGCAAAGTATCCTTAAGAGCTATGAATTTGTGTGAGCCAGTTTTATTGGTTACTGCATACAACGCTTTGTCGGCTTTATCCAATGTCTCGTGTATGTCAGCTTCCTCATCATAACCGAGATTGCTGATATTCTCAGCAGCGCGCAATAGGTCTCGCATAATATGCCTTTTCCCAACCATATCCGCGTAATGATCTACATTTGTTGATGTAGGAACACAGTTAATGAGCTCAGTTAAGAATGTCATACCGCCAATCTGTTCTAACTGTTCTTTTTCTTTGAGTCTGGATGAAACTGACAATACATCGATAGGACTACCTTTTGTATGCAGTTCCAAAAGGGTGGACCATACCATTCTATGAATATTCGAATAGAATGATTGCTCGCTCACTATATCTGTTACATCATGCATAGCCTCACCTCGGATCATGATAGACCCTAACAATGCTTTTTCTGCTTCTAGGCTGTGAGGTGGAACCTTCAGATCCCTAGTCTTGAAATATGGTGATGCTGTATTCATAAATAAAATTTATACTTGTTGCACTATTGTATCATTAAAAATATTATTATAAATACAATTTATTTCATTTTGTAGTGGAAAACATGTGTATAAGTTCAGATGTATCCACCCATGGTGTAATTACCCCATTGGTAGATGCTTGTCTATAAGTCTATTATTACGTATTTATAATAATTTTTTAATAT
>CAIPHR010000019.1 GCA_903864905.1 uncultured bacterium | reverse complement strand
TATTATTAGCTGTTATTTTTAATAATATTATATTTTAATCACAAATTATACAAATTATGCCTCCATTAAGTAAACTAACAACCAAAGCAAGAGAAGCATTGAAAAGAGCTCATGAGCTCGCTATCGAACGTGGACAGAATCATGTCAATCCAGTACATCTACTTTGTGCTCTTATTCTACAAGAAGAGAGTATGGTTACTTCTATTCTAGATAGATTGGAGATAGATACACCAGTTCTCACAGACATAGTACTTGAGAGTATAGAGTCAACGGAGAGTTCCAATGTACTATCACCTTCATATCAGATATATCTAACTCCTGATCTCGCACAGATACTAGACAATTCCATACGTGTGGCAGCAGCTCTAAAAGATGAATTTATTTCAACAGAACACCTTTTTCTATCAATTTTCGATATACCATGTATTGCGAAAGATATATTGGGAAGATTCAAGATAGAGAAAGAGTTGGTCACAAAAGTAATATCTGAATTAAAGAAGAATCCAGCTACTAAAGATGGTGAAACGAAGAAATTTCGCGTTTTATACAAATATGCTAGATCATTAACCAAGCTTGCAAAAGAAAATAAACTCGATCCAGTCATTGGTAGAGATACTGAGATAATGCGTATTATCCAGATACTTTCTCGTAGAACCAAGAATAACCCGATTCTGATAGGTGAAGCAGGTGTAGGTAAGACTGCTATTGTAGAAGGTTTAGCCATCCGAATGTCCCAGGGTGATATACCAGAATCATTGAAGGATAAAGAACTAGTATCACTTGATCTAGGATCTCTCATTGCTGGTACAAAATATCGTGGTGAATTCGAAGAACGTCTCAAGAATATCTTGAAAGAAGTAGAAAAATCTGATGGAAAAATTGTTCTATTCATAGATGAGATACATACTTTAGTTGGTGCAGGAGCATCAGAAGGATCTATGGATGCATCAAATATGTTGAAACCAGCATTGGCGCGTGGTGAACTTCGTGCTATAGGAGCAACTACACTCAAGGAATATCAGAAATATATAGAGAAGGATCCAGCACTCACTCGACGTTTTCAGCCAGTTTTTGTGAGTGAACCATCAACAGATGATGCTGTAGCTATACTTCGTGGTCTCAAAGAAAAGTATGAGTTGTATCATGGAGTACGTATAACTGATGATGCTATCATAGCTGCTGTGACATTATCTAGCCGATATATTACTGATAGATTTTTGCCAGATAAAGTAGTAGATCTCATAGATGAAGCCTCATCATCTCTACGAATTTCTCTTGAGAATATGCCACCACAACTAGAAGAAACTAGACGCAAGATCATGCGCCTTGAGATAGAGAGGGAAGCTTTGAAGAAAGAAAAAAGCAAAGAATCCAAAATACGCACGGAAAATATTGAAAAAGAGATAGCTGATCTCAAAGAGAGTACTGGAGAATTGGAACTAAAATGGAAGAATGAAAAAGAGACTATCACTGATATAAAGCGTATAAAGAAAGAACTTGAGGTCTTGCGTATTGAAGGTGAGGCTGCGGAAGCAAAGATTGATCTAGCTAAAGCTGCAGAGATCCGTTATGGACGTTTGCCTGCACTAGAAAAGGAATTGGAGCTTAGAAATAAGAGATTAAAGAAATTACAGATATCTAGACGTATATTGAAGGAAGAAGTCAATGCTGAAGATATAGCAGCAGTTGTTTCGCGTTGGACCAGTATACCAGTTTCTAGAATGTTGGAATCAGAAGCGGCGAAGTTAACTCGCATGGAGATAGATCTAGAAAAGCGTATAGTAGGGCAGAATGAAGCGGTTACTAAAATTTCAGATACTATCCGTCGATCACGAGCTGGTATAGCTGATCCAAATAGGCCGATCGGTTCATTCATTTTCCTAGGTCCAACTGGAGTAGGAAAGACCGAGCTTACAAAAGCTTTATCTGAATTCCTTTTTGATGATGAGAGGTCATTGATCAGAGTAGATATGTCTGAATTTATGGAGAAACACTCTGTTTCAAAACTTATCGGTGCACCTCCAGGTTATGTTGGTTATGATGAAGCGGGAGGTTTGACTGAAACAGTTCGTCATCGGCCGTACTCTGTGATTCTATTTGATGAAATAGAGAAGGCTCACCCGGAGGTATTCAATGTTCTATTGCAAGTTCTCGATAATGGTCGTCTTACGGACTCAAAGGGTCGCGTTGTTAATTTCCGAAATACTGTTATCATCATGACGTCGAATATTGGAGCGCAGCATATTGAGCGTATGGAGAAACTTGGTTTCTCAAAAAATTCACAAAATAGAGATAAAGAGAATTATTCTGAAGCAAAGAATAGGATCAATGGCGCACTCAAGGATTATTTCCGACCAGAATTTTTGAATAGAGTAGATGATATCATCATCTTTGATATCCTTTCACCTGAAGCGATCAGACAGATCGTCAATATTCAGGTTGATCAGGTTGTGAAGCGTCTAAAGGACAAGGGTATAGATCTAGTGGTCAATACTGGCGTTTATGAATTTCTATCAAAAGAAGGATACAGTCCACAATATGGTGCTAGGCCATTGAAAAGACTTATACAGAATAAGATATTGACTCCTGTCGCCAATCTACTCATTGGTCAGCAAGTTACTAAAGGTGGAAAGATAGTTGTTGATATATCAAAAAATAATAATGATTTTACCTTCGAAGTAAAAACAAGAAAGAAAGGTGAAAGTCCTATCATTGCTCAGGAATTTGTAGTACAGAAATAAAAGCCATAATACTTTTGCCATTCGGTTCGAAATGTATTACAATCAACGAGACTCAAAGAGTGAGTCACTTCTTCAAATTTATTGAGAATGTATGCGCCGATCGGATAGCGGCTATTCCAGTGGACTGTAAATCCACGGCCCAATGGGCATCGGGGGTTCGAGTCCCTCTCGGCGCACAAGTGAGCGAAGCGAACGTTGCGACGAAGAAAGGCGCCTGCGCGCCTTTCGTGAGGGACGAGAAAGGGTTCTCCCATATTTTCGAGACTTCGAAGCGGAGCGGAGAAGGTAAGAAAATGGGAAACCCGTACCGAAGCTGTAAGCTT
>CAIPHR010000018.1 GCA_903864905.1 uncultured bacterium | reverse complement strand
CTTATGCACAGCATGCCCACCGAACTGTTTCCTCATGAGTGCAACTATCTTATTGGAATACTTCTTTTGATTCTTTGGGATAATAGACTCACTCCTAACTTTTAATGCATCCTCAATAACACGCACATCAACACCTAACTCCTTACCAATCTTCACAGTCCATTCACCTTCACCGTTCGAATCGATCTTTCCTGAAGTATTCGCTATATCCTCATTTTCAAATATATTTCTACACAGATCGATGAGCCATGACCTTACCACAGAACCATTCTGATATACACGTGTAACGTTGGCCAGATCTAGTTTGAATTGACTTGCATGCAATACAGCGTAACCTTCCGCTATAGCTTCCATCATGCCATATTCTATACCATTATGTACCATCTTTACGAAATGACCAGCTCCAGTAGTTCCACAATAAGCATAATTATCTCCACTAGATAATGCCTTCACATACGGTTCTATAACTGGCCATTTTGGTTTTGGACCACCTACCATGAGTGCAAAGCCATTCTTCTCACCCCAGACGCCACCACTAGTTCCACAATCGAAATAATGAATACCCTTTTTTGTCATCTTCGTGGCACGCTTCATCGTTAATTTATAAAATGAATTACCACCATCTATAACTATATCTCCTCTCTTTAAATATTTAGCAATTCCAGTTTTACCAAATAGAAAATCGTGAACTATAGCATGAGGTAACATTATCCAAAAAATTCTCTGCTTTTTACTATTCGAATGACTAACTGACGGACTACCGTCTATTTTGTCTATTGATATATTTTCTACACTACTTGTCCAATTCATAACTTCCAGAATACTATTTGAAGCCTTGACTCCATCCTTTTGAATCAACTTAACTGGTTCTTCTGACCTATTCCAAGCGTGTACTTTGAAACCTTTTGTGTGCAGTCTACGTGCTATCTGAGATCCCATTCTGCCGAGACCAAATATTGTTATAACTGGGTTATTATTCATATTTATATAATTATTATTAATCCTTATATACCTGTACTACTTGCAACTTCGAATAGCCCTTTCACTCCCCACCAACCAGTAAAATATAGCCTCTTACTATTTCCCATCATATCAGTCACGGTTGATGTAGCGTTCGATAAACTAGATGTAGAAGTAATATTTGCAATATTATCAATAACGAATAATTCATTCAACTGAATATCACGGCCTACATAATATCTTTTTAGCCTAGTAATATCCATATTCTCAAAAATATCATAATTACCATCCTGTGCTGCATTGTATAGATCATTGCCATATTTGTACATGCCAAATGAATTACCAGGTAAAATAAAATCCATATAACTCAAATCATCAGTTCTTATACGAATACCCCTATTTTGTTTTTCACAGCCTAGATAAACATAACCAGAACTAGTGTTAGTAGCTTGATATGGCATATCATCTGTTATTGAACAGCTAGGAAAATAAAGCATACCTAGAGACGACAGATCATTGGCATCAACTTTTTCGAATAGATCAGCTTCACCACCACCGAAATATAGTTCAGTCGATGATCCATATATGCCTATCGCTGCTGAATGGCCATTTGAAATATGACCTTTTTCAGAAATAGTTAGTGGTCCACCGTATATACCGATTTTAAATATTGTTGATGGGTTTGTATATGTTATTCCATAAATAAATTTTCCATCTGTAGTTATAGCTGGTTTCAGCCCAATATTGATAGATGTGGTGCTAATAATAGTAGAAACTCTGTATGTATTGGGATCTATACTATATATACCCAATGAACCATTATTCGAGAGTGTAAAATATATCTTATTATTTTTCTCATCATAGATCATCGATTCTATATCACCAGTTCTAGGTATAGACATGATGTGAAACTGCTTGAGATCGTATGGGTTTGTAAAGACAAACAATTGATTGGTTGGAAATAGGTTACCACTTCTAGAAGCCATACCTATAAATATTTTATTATGTACCGTGACCGTGCCGTGAGCATAAGCAAATATTTCTGGAGATTGTGCTGATATATGTACTGGTATACTCTGTGGTTTTGGTATAATAACAATATTTGACGGTGGTATAGGTTTCTTGGGAGGCATTCCAGGACCGTAAATTACTGGCTGATAAGGTCCTATATTTACATGGACATCACTATGATCCAAATATGCAAATAGATACAGAATAACGGCAATTATAAATAAAAATGGTATCGCTATTTCTAGTGATTTCTTCACAGCATATAAATTATATCATTCTAAGACATTTCGAGGAAATGGGGAGGTATTGCAATGGGTACTCAATTGAACAATTTGTACTCAATTCAATAAGTAATTACAACACCTTTTCACTTCCTCCAATCGGCTAGTGAGAGGTGGTATTCTAATTAATGTAAACATTTAGTAGCCTCATATCGGAAATGAAAAGGTGTTGTAATTAACCTTCAGAATTAAACAAATGTAAGAGCTTTACCTTTCTTATCACCCCTACCAGTTCTACCAATACGATGAACATAATCATCATATGTAGCTGGAATATCAAAGTTAATGACGTGAGTAACGTCAGGAATATCTAGTCCACGCGCAGCTACATCTGTAGCAACGAGTACCTGCACCGTACCTTCTTTGAAGGATCGCAATGCTTGCTGGCGTTTGCCATGATTCTTATTTCCATGTATTGACTCTGCTTTCAGACCTTTCTGAAGCAGCATCTGAGATAATTTCTCAACACCATGCTTTGTGCGTCCGAATATTAGAACCTTACTATATTCTTTTTGACTTAGTAAATCATGTAATACATCAAATTTATTTTTACCTAAAGCAACCTTAACAACATCTTGATCTACATTTCTCGCTGTTTCGCCAGTCTTCACAGATATGCGAACAGGTTCCTTCAAGAATTCTTTTATAAGTTTTTCTACATCATTCGAAAGAGTTGCTGAGAAGAACAGTGTATGTCTATCGCGAGGCATGAGTGACATGACGAAGCGCATATCATTAACAAAGCCCATATCTAGCATGCGATCTGCTTCATCTAGAACTATAGTCTTGAAATTTGCAGGTTTTATAAGCTTACGGTCTATAAGATCCTTGAGTCTTCCAGGTGTACCTATAATGAAACTATTGTGATATTTCAATGCTGAAATTTGCTTACCTATAGACATACCACCAACACAACATACGGAAAACATCTTCATGCCTCTAGAAAATTCTTTGAACTCTTGATCTATCTGTATGGCAAGCTCACGTGTAGGAACGATGATGAGTACCTGCTCTTTTGTTGGGTTCTGTAAAACTTTATTGATAAGTGGTATGAGGAATGCAGCAGTCTTACCAGTACCAGTATTGGCTATACCAACTAGATCCTGACCTTTCAATATATGTGGTATTGCTTTATCCTGAATTGGAGTTGGCAAAGTATAACCCTTACCAGTTATCCTCAACTTAAGTGTTGCATCGATAATAAAATCCGCAAACTGGTGTTCTGGAACGAAGTGTTCTACCTCTTCAGTAATGATCGCTTTATTAACAAATTTTGATGGGTGAATATATTGACCGATCATTGGACCACGCTGAGTACGCTTACTCTGACCTCCACCACCAAAACCACGACTTCCTCCTTGCTTAAAACCGCTAGGACGAAAAGTACGTGGACTACTGCTTGACGGCCTAGATGGGCGTCTATTGAATCTATTTGTATTCATTTAATTTTCTAAAAGCGCTAGATTCGATGTGTTATATATAAGAGAAACTGGCCGTTTTAGTTACATACTATAATATACTAAAAGGTTATATTTGTCAACATTACACCTAATCAACGAAAACCTCGGCCTCCTTTGTCTTTCCAGTTTCCTCTTTACCAATACGGATCCATAATGCTAGTACAGCACCAATACCAACGATAATAGCAGATATGATAAACACCGAACCATACGCAGAAATCTGTGCTTTCAATGAGATCAGTGCGATTGCTTGTTGAATAATACCCGGATCAGTTGAGTTTATTGAACTATACGTAGATATTGCAACCATTTTAGTTTTTGTAGCATTTTGTAATATAGTGCCAAATATAGCGATGCCGAAAGCACCGGCAATATTTCTAGCCAAAGCCAATATTGATGAAGCAATACCTATCTCATCATTTGGAACAATATTTGCAATGATAGATGTGCGCTGTGACATTCCAAATCCCATACCGAAAGCCATGATACCTAGAGGAATGATGATAGCCCAGATACTTGATCTAGGGTCTAGAATCGTAAACATGAACATTCCTAATGCTGCAACTGCCGTTGAAGCAAAGATGATATATCTAGCCTCTACCTTCCCTATCAGTTTTACACCGAGAGGCGCAGCTATAACCATAGTGAAAGCCATAGGAATAAATAGATACCCGGATTGCGTAGCATCTAGACCTAGAAATGTCTGAGCAAAGATAGGTATGAGAAATATACTACCGATGAGACCTAGAAAAATAATGAAATTATTTAATAATGTATGATTGAATACACTCATCTTGAAAAATTTGAAATCAATAATTGGATCTATATGATTCTTTTCTATGATTACGAAAGCAATAGAAAATATAACAATCAATAAATATGTGATCATACTATTTGCTGATAGCCAACCCCAATCCAATCCTTTATCGAGAACCAGAACTAGGGCAGCTAATGCACCGCCCAACGTCGAAGCTCCCCACCAATCAAATTTGACTGTTTTCTTTTCTGATACAGATTCCTTTATAAAAGCTAGAGCCATAGCAAGACCGATGAGTCCTACAGGCAGATTGACCAAGAAAACAGACCTCCAACCAAAATTATCTATGAGTGGTCCACCTATGAGTGGGCCAAATACCGATGCTGCAGCAAAAGAAGATGACCATATACCGAGTGCTTGAGCGCGAGCTTTCGGATCACGAAATGTAACTGCTAGGATAGCCATTGCAGTTGGATAATCAGCCGAGCCAGCTACAGCTTGAATTACACGGAAAATAATCATGGACGTGAGATTCCATGCTAAACCTGCCAATACTGACCCTATAATGAACACAACGAAACCTATAATATAGACTTTCTTTCTTCCGATAGTATCACCGAGCTTACCCCATATCGGTACGAATATAGCATTTGCGAGAATGTATGCAGTAGCTATCCACCCAGCAGATGATACAGTAATACCGAAATAGTCGATCATCTGTGGCAAAGCCAGATTGACAATAGTCTGATCGAGGCGGCCCAAAAATGTGCCGATAATAACCGTGGCTAGTATATACCATTGTAATCTTGACTCCTTCATATTTTATTTATTTATAGATCCAAACCTTCGCAGACATTCCATTCTTAAGTTCAGAATATATAGCAGTATCAAATCGTATCTTTATATCGAATTGATTGATCTGTCTTTTATCAGAAATATTGAATACGATATCACCTTGTCTAGCTGTCGGACTGATCTCATCTACTACACCATGAAATTTCTGTGATCCATATGCATCAACAGTGAAATCTGCTTGCTGTCCTACATGTATAGCTGACAAACCCTTATCTTCATCTATATGAGCGATCACTCGTAGGTCGTCAGGGTTAATGACTGAGACTACTGGAGTTCCTGGTGTGATCGTTGTACCCATAGCAGTCAAAGTACTTACAACCTCGCTTGCAGTCTTTGTTTTCAATAACTCATTTCCAACTTGAGCTACTATGGTATATGCGGGAACCTCATCACCAATATTTACAAATACCTGATTCAATATACCTGGCACATTGGTTGTTAGCTTGGTTATAGGTGCTGATATGATAGCATTATCTGTAGTTATGCTTTCTCCAGAAATTTTCCAATATACCACTGCAGAGACACTACCTATTATGATTACAGCGAGTAACATAGATGTAACCCATATATTCTTTGTTAATTGTTTGAACATTGATTCATCTCTATTAATTTCTTTCATAAATATTTGAATATTTTTAATAATAATTGCTAAACTATTTTCCAACTCCGAAACTAGCTATCGTATCTCCTTCATTCAATCCTGAAACGATCTCGGTATATCCGTCTCTACTCTTCACACCGATAGAAACCGGCTTTTCAATATAGGATGTGAGTCCTGCCTGTTGAACCAAAACTATAGTTTCAACACCACGTGTAATAACTGCTCTACTAGGTACTGCGAGCACATCTACAGCTGTTTTTGTATTTATGACTACATTGGTAGTCAACCCTGATTTGATACGATCATCAGTTGCATTATCAAAATTGATGGTTAGTTTATATGTATTCACACCACTCCTAACTGTTTCAGCTGGATCAATATTTCCAACATGCCCAGGAATGATGACATTTGGTCCAAAAGCATCGAAAGTTATATCAACTGGATTATCAATATTTATCTTACCTATATCAGTTTCAGGAACATATATTTCTACTTTATAACTACCATCACCTATAATATTTATTCCTTGTGAAGCTGATATGCCAGGAACATATATTTCTCCTACTTTTACATTTACCGCAGTAATGAGACCAACATATGGAGCTATGATATATGACTGTCTAAGCTGACTCTGTAAACCCTGTAATACAGACTGCGCTTTACTTAGAGCCGCTTGTGCAACCATGATATCTTCATCTGTTGATCCAGCTCTTACTAGGATGAGAGCATCGCGAGCAGAGCTCCATGCTGCATCAACACTCTGTTCTGCAGCTATTGCACCAGCAAGTTGTTGAGCGGCAGTATTCACTATCAATCTCTCACCATCAATTGCCGTTTGTGATTGACCAGAGCTACCAGGAGTTAGATCGGCCGTGATCAAAGCCAAATGATCTAGATATGTTTTTGCCAATGATAATTGATCTCTAACCAATATCCTTAGAGATATGATGGAACTAGTAGAAATAGAACCATCTAGGATTGATTGATTGAACCCTGACAATGTAGTCGCAAATTTATTCAAACTATCACGCAAAATCATTCTCTCGATCTCAATAGATCGTTTCTCACTATCACTCTGTGTTCTAATATTGATCGTTGGATTGACCGTATTACCATTTGTAAATAATATATCAGCTTTACCTACTACAGCGGCTTCAATAGATAGGTCGGCATTCTTTATTGCGGACATAAGTGCTATAGTCGCATCACTATACTTCTGATTATATACTGCCAACTCTTCTGGACGAGCGCCATTCTGTGTCTGCTTTAAATGCGCATTGGCTGACAATACATCAGCTTCTGCACCAACAATACTTGCTCGCAATGTTCCAGTGTCCAAACTAGCTAGAACCTGTCCAACATATGTTGTACTACCAACTGTAGCTGAAACTACTGCAACTCTGCCCTGCATATTGAAAGCGAGAGTTACACTCTGGTCAGAAACAACATTACCATTACCGCTTACGCTCTCCACCAGATCTCTATGACTAACTGTAGTATTCGTATAACTTGTGCCATGTCTAGATAATAGAGATATTGAGCCCCATGTTACAGCAATAATAGCGACAATACTTATTATGATCTCTACTAATGTATTTTTTAAAATATTCTTCATATAATTATTGATTCTTTATTAGCTTCTTTAAAATATGAATAAACTGTTTTTGTTCACTCTTATTTAATAACGCTAGTCGACTAGATATCACTTTTTTTACAGAATTCATCCCATGATCCAATATTTTTTGGCCTTTCTCAGTTATAACCAATCTAACTACTCGACGGTCATTTGGGTCTGCTTTTCTATCTATTTCACTGACCTCAACCAATTTATCGATGATCATAGTCGTACCTGGAGATGTTATTTTCAAATATTCCGCAATCTCCGTCATGGAAGGTGATCTCTCACGTGCAATGAAACTGAGTGTCTTTAGATGGATGAAAGAGCATGATTCTGGCAGCTTTGCCTGTACATCTTTCCTGATTGCATCCTGAAAATGCATAACTAGTTCTGCTATATCTATATTTTCTGGTGTAGACATGATTAAGTTGGTTAACTATTAACGAGCTTAATGGTAACATTAGTTAAATATATATACAATACCCTATATAATATTCTTGTGGTATAGTTCAAATAGTAAAAAATTGGTCTTTACAAAAAGGAAAAATATGACAAACATAACGGCGGTAAGAAAGATCCGTTTGGTTATGGGCGGCATGGGATTTTACATCTCTACCCTCATGGCAAACATGGTCTCCAGACGGGGTGGGCTCGGTACGGTATCAGGTGTAGCACCTGAACTCATCTTACCTATTTTACTTGGTAGAGGTGATGCGAACGGAGATTGTCGGAGAGCTCTGTCGCACTTTCCATTTCCAGATATAGCAAAAATGGTTCTCGATGCCTATTATATCGAGGTTGGAAATCCAGAGGGAAAGAAACCTCGAGGATTTCCATTCTTTGCTGTAGAGCCTAGTGAAATGGCGAGTGCGCTCAGCATATGTGGAAACTTTGTCTTTGTATGGCTTGCAAAAGAAGGCCATAACAATCCAGTAGCTGTTAACTATCTGGAGAAAATATCGTTACCACTACCCACAGCCATTACTGGCGCAATGCTCGCAGGAGTTGACGTCATCATAGTTGGTGCCGGCATTCCAAATCAGATACCTGATGTTGTGAGCGCTGTCAATGAATGGCGTGAAGTTATTTACCGAGTTCCCGTAATAGGCAACATCGGTAGTTGTACGATCAGTTTTGATCCGAGTAAGTTTCTCGGTTCAAAACCACAGAATATCGGAAAACCGCTATTCTTCCCCATCGTTTCTTCAAACCTGCTCGCTTGGGCATTGAAGAAAAAACTCAAAGATAGGATCGACGGCTTCATAGTAGAAGAGTCGACTGCAGGTGGGCATAATGCTCCACCGAGAGGTCACAAGGTAGACTCGACTGGTGAACCTATATACGACGATGCTGATCGAGTTGATTATGCAAAGTTAGCTAGTTTGGGTTTACCATTCTGGATCGGCGGTTCCAAAGCTTCTCCAGAAGGTCTCGCTTACGCACTCTCAAATGGTGCTTGTGGTATCCAGGTTGGTACCGCACTCGCACTATGCGAAGAATCAGGCTTCAAACCAAGTATTCGTACTGAGGTTAGGAGACTAGCGTTTCGTGGTGAACTATCTGTGAAGGCAAGTGCCAAGATTTCACCTACTGGTTTTCCGTTTCAAGTGGCAGATATCGATGACTCATTGTCGAAGGTAGATATTCTGACATCTGTTCCACGTAATTGCGTTTATGGAGTTCTACGTGAACTCTATGAAAAACTAGACGGCTCTATAGGTTATCGGTGTTCCGCTGGTCCTATTGATACTTTCATCCACTGTGGTGGTCATATCGAGAGTACTGTTGGTTCAGGCTGTCTCTGCAATGGTCTCATGCAAGCTTCATGTCTCAGTGATATGAGCTACCCACCTATAGTAACCTTAGGTAAGGATGCTGTACGTATAGCACAAGCACTCATGAAAAATGAGAACGACATTATCCATGTTGAAGACGTCTTCAACTATGTCCTTAGTTAATTGGAGAAAAACCAAACCGCCGATGTTGCAATCGGCGGTTTTTATATTCTCACAATCATGTATCTATACTCTACTTGACTACACATTTCGAAAATGTTTCTACAGCATCTTTACCTTCAGTTATGAAAGCTGTATCACCCTTATTCCAAAAGACCAATGTTTCATCATCCTTTGCATACCTTGCACCAGAAGCTGATACTGCACGTGGGAGAGATATACTCCTCTCATCACTCAATTTTAGATCAACGAATTTATCATCTGTAGGATAGAATGTAGCTATTATAGTTTTTGAGCCTTCACAAGAAAAAGTTACAGTCTTGGCTACAGCAGATGTACAATAGCTTTCCCATGATCTCTCACAAATATTTTTTGCCTGACACCATGAATATCCTGCTGAACCTATACAACCATGAGTATCTCGATCACCGCCAACCGATTGATTGCTGACAACACTTGGACTATGGGTATTTACAGCGTCATTCTTCCTATAATACAATGAACATGCGACTATAATTATACCTACTATTATGAGTGCAATGAGAAGTTTTATATTTTTTTTCATACGATTTTAATTAATAAAAAATAATTGCTAATACTTAATATGCTAGTATTATCGCATTTTTCTGAATTTTTACAAGAGTACGTAAAACTAAATTTTTCTTTCTTGCAAAAAATTTAGTATACCCTTTAGCTGATATGCCCATGTATATGATTGTTTTCTCTGTCATAATAAATAAGGAAGTTTTCGGTGTTATATTTTTTCGACTCGACTTGAGCTCGTTAAAACAGTGACTACAGTGACACAATGTACACACTAAAGAATCTTGATTTTCTATAACAGGAACTTCTGT
>CAIPHR010000017.1 GCA_903864905.1 uncultured bacterium | reverse complement strand
TATTATTCAAGGTCTTATTGCAATTAAGCCCCAATAGAGCTATAACATACACAGATTAACTAGTAAACATTAACAAAGGACACGTGTGAATTCGCTTGAAAATACAGCCCTATTGATATTCTGCTTCGGCCTTATATACCTATTATTTAGGCAAATTGAGGATTGGCAATCATTCAGTTGGAGTAGAAAAAGACTGCTTCGTCTCTTATTGAAAAATCATACAAAGATCAACCATCGTTCGATCAGTATCGAACAAATGACAGCTATCGATGCCCTAGTCAAACTATTGAATGATGGAAGCGCAACGATCTGCGTATTACCATACGGTCGCATAGTAGTAACGATGAATCTCGGTATCGTCGCAGTCTCTAGGAAAAAAGGTGACTATCGATTCCAATTGAGAGAACATTATCTATGTGATGATCAGGATACACCGATAGAACGTCCTGTTCTCGGTAGTATGGGTATCAGGATACGTACTAGGTACGAAGATCCAATAGAAGCTGTGAGACGTGGTTTATCAAAGAGATTGGGACAGTCACAACCATGCTTCACAGATCCTTTGAAATATCCACTGATCGCACTTGGAAGTTCGATAACCATGGAATATCCATCAAAATTTATTCCTGGCACTACCGAACGCCAGCATCGTTGGCACTTCGAGATACATCTTACAGATAACAATTCTGATCATCTTTATAATAAAAAATATCGCTACACTGATGATGAGAAAAAGAAAACGAGACTATTTCTCTGGTGCCCAAACTAATATTCAAGTAGTCTAATAGTCAAGTAGTTTTTCAACATTAGTCCACTTTAACAGAGTGGACTTTTTTATTCTTACAAACGAAAACACTATCTATAACGAAGTCAGTGTCGCCAAAATGAGGGCTACCACTATTGCCCCAACCAATCCTACCTTTTGATGCTTCTGTAGCTTTTCTTTATTAATGAATAAACCGAGAAGAACTGCGACTATAATATAGCTTTCCGATAGTGCTGTAGCTACCGCTATCGGTGCCAAAGTCATTGCAAATACAAACGCTATCCAAGCAACTTCATCAGAGATAGACATTGGTAAAAGTACAGAATAATTGTGTTTTACATCTCTAAAAGTTTTGGCTAACTTTCCACTAAAAACGAGGATAATGAATGTAACGAATGTAATGAATACATCAGTAACAAAATTGATCATTAGTGGATCAGTTACTCTACCTCCCCAACCCATAAAAAAGTTTGCACCACCCATGAATATTGCCCCAAAAATAGCTATGATGACTCCACGTTCCATGAAGAATTTTTTATCAAATTTCTTTTCCTTGAATCCGACCAAAACCAAAAATATTATAAGTAAAATTATAAGTAATATTTGTACCCATGTTATCCTCTCACCTAAAATAACAAACGCCAGGATTGCGGCCATTGGGACTTCAAATGACCAAATAGGTTCGATTATCGACAACTTGCCAACTCTCAATGCTTCAAAATCGAATAGTGCCGCTAATAGAAGTACAATACTGGCCACTAATAGTATTAGTAAAACGTCATAACTACCAAATATCAGTGGGTACAATGATTTCCAAACAAATGGCAGTAGCACCACCACTCCAAATAGCGAAACAAAAAATAATGCTTCTATGTCACCAACCTTGCGTGCTGACTTCTGAATTAGGAAATCCCCAAAGCCCCAACAAAGCATTGCTATGAAAGCGAGACCAATACCTACAGAAATTGACATATTTTATTTCTTAATAATTATTAACTATTTATTATTGATTTCTTTTTCTCTATTAACAGACTTATTTCTCTCCTTTGCAGCCTTCATAAACTCTGTAAATAGTGGGTGTGGCGTAAGTGGTCTAGCTAGAAATTCTGGATGAAATTGTGTTCCAAGGAAAAAAGGATGATTGTTTTTACCACCAGACCGTGGCAATTCAGCGATTTCCATCAAATTTCCATCTGGAGACTTCCCTGAAAAAATCAAACCGCCTTTTTCTATCTGTTCAATATACTTTGGATTGACTTCGTATCGATGTCTATGCCTTTCATAGATTGTCTGCGAAGGTGCGGGATCTGAGCTTTTTACATCAGTTTTTGAATTGTGAATTTCTTGACCTCTGAAGCCTAGGCGAAGGAGGTTGAATACTGAATTGTAGTAAGCTTCGTTTGCAATAGAACCCTTCAAAAGCTTCGCTGGGTATCTTCCCAACCTCATAGATCCTCCGTAATTCCCTTCGGCAATTTTCTTCTTTTGATCCGGCATGATATCGATAACTGCATGTTGGGATTTTGGATCTATTTCCGCAGTATGTGCACCTTTCAAACCAAGAACATTTCTCGCAAATTCTACAGTCATAAGTTGCATTCCGTAACATAGACCAAAATATGGAATACCATTTTCTCTTGCATAACGTATCACATTCAACTTTCCCTCTATTCCTGTCGAACCAAAACCACCCGGAACAATGATCCCGTCATATTGCTCTAGCTGGCTCAATATAGAATTGTCTCTTTCGAAATCCTCTGCATTCACAGCGTGGATGACAGCACGAACTCCTGTCTCATATGCGGAAAATTTTATCGCTTCTAGAACTGATAGATATGAATCTGTCAAGGTAAAATTTCCCGTAGAAAAATATTTTCCAACAATGGCGATATTCACGACTTTGTTTCCATGATTCTTGATACCACGTGCCATTTTGGCCCATTCGGCAAAATCAATGTGACCTCTACCCCCAAAAAGGCCAATTGATCCTTTATTTTTCGTATCAATGTGCAATGCCTCAAGAATGATCTCATCTATCTTACCTTGCTTAAAATTTATCGGTACATCATAAATACTCTGAATATCTGGTGCAGAAATAACCTGATTTATGGGAATATTACATGCAACCGCTATTTTTTCCTTGCGGCGTTGATCTAACGGACGATCTGCTCTAGCGATCACGATATCAGTATTCACTCCATAAGAAGAAAGTTGTTGGACAGCATGCTGAGTAGGTCGAGTCTTCATCTCACCAAGTTTTGATGGCACTGGTAGATAACTTACCATAATAAAAATGACATCGTTCGGATGTCGTATTTTGAGAAATCTAGCCGCTTCAATAAACATTGTATTTTGATAATCTCCGACTGTACCACCAATCTCTATTATGGAAATATCTGATTTGTTGACCTTGGCAGAATGTTCGAAGCGCCTAACTATCTCATCTCGGAGGTGTGGTATAGCCTCGACGCATTTTCCTCCATAACCTAGTGCCCTCTCTTTTTCTATAACATGTTTATAAACCATTCCGCTAGTAATATAATCATCCTGTGTCAGATCCTTTCCTAGAAATCTCTCATAATTGCCCATATCCTGATCTGTTTCCAAGCCAGAATTCAATACGAAAACCTCGCCATGTTCAGTAGGATTCATCGTGCCAGCATCAACATTTAAATACGGATCAACCTTTACCAAATTAACTCCATAACCCTTACTAGATAGAAGTGTACCGATAGAAGAACTCGCTATACCTTTACCAACACCAGACATTACGCCGCCTATTACGAAAATATATTTATGGTTTAATTTCGCGCTAGCTGTATTTTTTATTTTACTTTTTGGCATAGATTGAGTATATAATAATCAAACACCAAAAATCAATATTCTTGAACACTTATAACATTACCCCATTAGGATATATACATAGAATAAAACTACACCTTAAGATATCTCTTTGCAGCAATATAACTAGATAGACCACCTAGAAGTATACCTGTTCCCATAATGATACTAAATATTTGGCCAAAGTTATCTATGAAATATCTAGACAATACATTCACAACCAATTCAAAATTTGAAGCTATCTCGACTCCAGCAAATCGTAGTATCACAGCATCACTCCAATATGCGAATGCTGCCATACATAATATTGCAATTAAACCAGAAATAACTCCATACATGATTCCAGAAACAATAAGTGGACCTCTAACATATATATTACTTGCTCCAACAAGTTTCATAACTGAGATCTCATCTTTGGATGTATAAACAATGAGGCGTATAGTATTGAAGACTACAATGATAGCTACGAATATCATTATGACACCGAGTATAGTTCCAGCTTTCTCAACTGCAGGTATGATAGTACTCAATCTATCAATAATCAACTTATTTTGTTCATAATTGACCTTCTCTATGAGAGGCGTTCCATCTGACATTGATGGATTCTTATTTTGTAAATATTGAGTGATACTAGCATATTGACCTGGATCTTTTGCTTTGACATTGAGAGTCGCTGGAAACGGGTTATTACCAATTTCATCCAGACCTTGCATAATGAGAGTATTATCCTGCCACTTCTTCTTGAAATCCACTAGAACCTGATCATTGGATATATAAGTCGTACTGGCAACTTCAGGTAAACGTTTGAGATCTGCCTGAACAGCTAGAATATCCTGTTCAGGAGCCCCTAATGTAAAATACACATTGATATCAACTTTTTCTTTGACATCAGCGATCAGAGCTCTACCGAAAGCTCCAACAAAAATGATACTGCCAAAAGATAATAGAGAAATAGTCAAAACTACGATCGCTGCAAATGAAAGAAAACCATTCCTCCAAAAATTGACGAATCCTGTACGAGCTATACGTTTGAAATTGGTGAAAATCATATGATTGTTATATAACTATAAAATATACTTACCTGATTTGTCATCTCTAATAACTTTACCCTTCTCCATAGTGATCACTCGACCGCCCACTGTATCAACAACACCCTTGTTATGTGTGGTTAAGAGGACTGTCGTACCGAGTTCATTGATCTTCTGAAGAATACGTATAATCTCATAAGTATTTGTTGGATCGAGATTGCCTGTTGGTTCATCCGCTATCACAATATCAGGCTGAGTAACGATGGCTCTCGCTATAGCAACCCTCTGTCTTTCTCCACCTGACAGTTCTCTTGGAAAATTCCATATCTTATGACCTAGATCTACCAACTCCAATACGTGAGGTACATCAGCCGAAATCTCACTGTCGGTCTTACCGGTTGCTTCCATTGCAAATGCAATATTCTCATAAACTGTTTTATTTGGTAACAATCGATAGTCCTGAAAAACTGTACCGATCCTACGTCGCAACTTACTAACTTGTCTCTTACTCAATCTATGAATATCTACTGATTCCAGAAAAACTGCACCTTCTGTAGGACGATCTTCGGCTATGAGCATTTTCATAAGTGTCGTTTTCCCCGCTCCTGAATGTCCGACAATAGTTACAAATTCTTTTGGTTCTACTCCAAAACTAACTCCATCTAGAGCGATTGATTTGTCGGGGTATACTTTCGAGACTTTGTCGTAATAGATCATGCATACAGTATAGCGTATTAAGTATGAAGAATGAAGTATGCGCAGTAGCCTCACACATCTCTTTTAAGGCCGAGAATAATTTGCGCAGCTATATACCAAGGCATTTTCCAAAGGATGAGTGAATCCTTGGAGCGAATCCTTTGTGAAAATGCTGGTATATTGCGAACAAAGTTCGAAGGCTGAAAAAAGAGATGCGTGAGGCTACTGCTCTCAGATACAATAATACTTAAATCTCTTTTTCCGCATCAATAAACTCCTGGATATCCCCTTCCAATACTTTATCTACATTCGATGTCTCAAAATCAGTCCTATGATCCTTAACCATTTTATAAGGATGCATGACATAAGATCGTATCTGACTACCCCATTCTATAGCAGTAGTAGCAGAGATCTGCATACCACGTTCTTTTGCTATTCTCATAGCTTCCATATGTTTCCATAACTTACCTCGCAAAATATCCATAGCCTTCTCACGATTTTGTGCCTGTGATCTCTCTGAGGTAACATGTATAGAAATATTTGTTGGTTTGTGTAATAACCTTACAGCTGTTTCTCTCTTATTTACATTTTGACCTCCAGGACCACCTGACTTCGCTATACTAACCTCCAGATCACTTTCAAGGATAACAACATCATTTGATGAAGTTTTTTCAAATTCTGGAATTACCTCAACCATTGAAAAAGAAGTTTGCCTCTTTTGATTTGCATTGAATGGAGAGATGCGCACGAGTCGATGGACACCAGACTCATTCTTCAGCGTGCCATATGGACCTTGCTTGCCCTGCGAAGCTTTATGCGTAGCAGGGCCAGATATTTCAATAGTCACATTCCTATATCCACCATGATCATTCTCATTTGAATGTATCTCCGACCATCCCCAACCTTGACTCTCTGAATACCTCCTATACATCCGCAGAAGCATTGCGGAGAAATCTTCAGCATCATCACCTCCTGCACCTGACAATATGGAAAGAATGGCATTGCCCTTATCGTATTTACCTATTCCTGCCAAACTATCCTTCAAATTTTGGATCTCTTTTATTGTTGCTTGCGCCTGAACTTTGTCAGCCCAAAAGTCACCGCCGACCATCTTGGCTTCTAATTCTACTATTTTCTGCTGGATTTTCTCTTTATCTGTTTGCATATAAAGTAGTTAGCAAATGTTGGTAAATTACGTCTTTGAATAGTCCGAGAACTGTCTGAGTGAGTTGAAATTGCTGACATCAAGGAGAATAACGAGTTTCGCAGGACTGCGAAAAGACGTAATTTACCAAACACTGCAGCAAACATAAGAATACAGACATTTGCGCCAAAAAGCTACCTGTGCTAGTATCATACTCAATGAAGTCACTCCTCCCGTACATCCAGATCATTCTGTCCGTTGTTTTGATCGCTATTATACTGCTCCAGAGAACAGGTGCTCAGGTTGGAGGCGCATTCGGAGGAAGTGATAATTTCAGTTCAGCCTTCCACACCAGACGCGGCATGGAAAAAAGCCTATTTATTATAACCATCATAATTGCTATATTATTCGCAGTTTCAGCTCTAGTTAACCTTATTTAAACAGTATTCAAATATTAGATCCGCAAAATTGCGATACTAATATACGAACGCATATAATGATAGGGATGCCCGAATAATATTAAATTTATATAATTCGCATATTCGCATCGACACATATAATCATACTTAATACCTAATATATCGTGACTGAAACATTCCCAAAAGAATTGGGTTTCAAAAAAAGCCCAAAAATAATTGCTTACATAAAGCAATTCGGAGCCACAGAAAAGGCTGTATTTGCTGCATTTGTTTTGGCAGCACTCATAACAACTATCATAATGGTGGAGAAAATTAACATATATTTCATGGTGCAGGTACCCACCAATGGAGGCCAATTGAATGAAGGAATGATCGGCCTTCCTAGAAATATCAACCCCGTCTTGGCTATCAATGACGTAGATCGTGATATTTCATCACTTATATATTCTGGTCTAATGAAATGGGAAGGTGAACAACTAGTACCAGATCTAGCAAAGTCTTACAATATTTCTACGAATGGTTTGATATATACTTTCATACTACGTGATAAAATAAATTTTCATGATGGGTCAATCCTGACTACTGATGATATAGCTTTCACAATACAGAAAATCCAGGACGCAACATTGAAGAGTCCTAGAAAATCTGACTGGGCAAATGTAGTCGTACAAGTCGTATCTCCGAAAGAGATACACTTCGTTCTGAAACAAGCATACTCGCCTTTCCTAACCAATACGACGATGGGTATATTACCAAAACATATATGGAACACTATCAATGATGATCAATTCATTTTCAGTCACTACAATATTGAACCCGTAGGTTCCGGACCATACAAGGTTTCTAGTATTGATTATGATGGAACCGGGATTCCAATTAGGTTCAACGTGAACGCATGGGATGGTTACTATGACAAGATTCCATATCTTAGTAATATTGTATTCTCATTCTACCCTGATGAAGAAAAGGCTTTGAATGCTCTAGAAAATGGCACGATCAATAGCCTTGCGAGCGTATCTGCAGTACAAGCAGAAAGATTGGCTTCCAATGAAGGAGGACCATACACAGTTCTACAATCACCATTACCTAGAATATTCGGTGTATTCTTCAATCAAAATCAAGCACCAGTATTGGGTGATAAGATAGTGAGACAGGCTCTCAATATGTCTGTAGACAGAAAATCAATAGTCAATTCAGTACTTTCTGGATATGGTATGCCTATAGACGAACCACTACCAGCAAATATAGCAACAAATGATGATAGTGTGATCAAAAATGGCGACATCACTGGCGCGCAAGCATTGTTAGAAAAGAATGGGTGGAAAAAAGATACAGCTTCAGGAATATATACAAAGAAGAATTCAAAAAATGTAGTCCAAGCAATCTCTTTTGAGATATACACAGCAGATACTCCTGATCTCAAACTAGCGGCGCAGATGGTAAAAGATTCATGGACAAAATTGGGAGCATTGGTCAATCTGAAGGTCTTTAATGCTAGTGACCTTTACCAGAACGTGATCCGTACTAGAAAGTACGATGCCCTACTATTTGGTGAGCTTATAGGTAAGGACAAGGATCTATACGCATTCTGGCATTCTTCACAAATCAAAGCACCTGGACTCAATATATCATTGTATACAAATAGCAAAGTAGACAAATTACTCGAAGATATGCGCGAGACCAATGATGATGTCCTAGGTACCACAATGTATGATCAATTCAAGAATCTTATAAAAGCTGATATGCCAGCAGTATTTCTATATTCTCCAAACTTTATTTATATAGTACCAAAGGAGTTGAAAAATATTGATCTTCGAGACATAACTATACCTGCCGACAGATGGAACTCTATCAATAATTGGTATATCTCGACGGCAAATATTTGGAAATTCTTCGCTAACCAAAAATAAAATATATCAATACAATTAATAATAATGAATACAAATAATCTTAAATAAGTAACAAATATGAATAACGACCAACAGCAAAATAAGAAACCAAATAGTTTTACTCCATCTAGACCGAGGTTCAGTCCACGTGGACCGATCAACCATGGAAATACCAACTATAACAACCAGAATAGAAACATGAATGGAACTCCAGTTACACGTTCATATACAACAGATACGAGAACAAAAGTTTTTACTCCAAAACCAGATACATCTATAAACCAGAACCCTACGAGCAATGTTAGCAATTCAGGAGCCGCGACCCCCAGTAGCCATCGTATAGTACTAGGTAAAGGTGCACATAAGCACCCAGAAACAGTCAAACATATCGCTGGAGCAAGAATGAATGTGATCAGAAAAGAATCTAGGCCCATGAAGAGAGGTGGTGGTCATGCCCGTTCTCTTACATATCAGCAGAATGAAGATAGGATCCCACCAATAGCGCCAGATACTATACGTATCATTCCTCTAGGTGGTGTTGAGGAAGTTGGACGAAATATGACTGCCATAGAATATGGTGGTGAAATCATCGTTATCGATCTTGGATTCCAATTCAAGGATGAGAATACTCCTGGCATAGACTACATATTACCAAATACAAAATATTTGGAAGAGAGGATCGGCCAGATAAAAGCACTCATAATTACTCATGGTCACCTAGATCATACTGGTGGCATACCTTATATAATGCCTAGAATAGGTAATCCACCAATATATACTCGCCTATTAACTTCTATCTTGATCCAGAAACGGCAAGAAGAATTTCCACATCTATCGAAGTTAGATATCACACTAGTAGAACAGAATCAAACTATAACTATCGGCAAATTTAAGGTAAAATTCTTTTCTGTTACACATACGATCCCTGATGCAATGGGTGTCATCATAGAAACTCCATATGGATCAATAGTACACACTGGAGACTTAAAGATGGACCATCTAAATGGTAAACCTACAGAAGAAGAATCTGCTGAATATGAACGCGCTTTTAAGAATGAAAAAGTGCTCATGCTCATGGCTGACTCAACCAATGTAGAAATACCTGGATTCTCAATACCAGAAAAACAAGTTCATAAGAATCTAGAAGAATATATCAAAAACTCCAAAGGTCGTCTCATCATAGCAACTTTCTCTTCTCTACTTGAAAGACTCCTCAAGATGGTTGAATTCGCAGAGTTATACAATAAGAAAGTAGTTATCGAAGGAAGAAGTCTGAAATCAAATATCGAAGTTTGTAAACACCTAGGATTACTCAAAGCAAAGAAAGAAACTATCATATCTAGTGATGATATGGACAACTATCCACCAGATAGGATCGTTATACTAGCTACTGGGGCTCAAGGTGATGAATTTGCAGCTCTTATGCGTATGTCCAATAAAACTCATACAAAGATCAAGATAACGCCTAGAGACACAGTTATACTATCTTCTTCAATTATTCCTGGAAACGAACGTGCTGTGCAAAAACTCAAAGACAATCTATCCAGACAAGGCGCAAATATCATCCACTATCGTACAGCAGAAGTGCACTCAACAGGTCACGCTTATCGTGATGAAACGCTATGGATACATCGCCAGATCAAACCAAAGTTTTTCATGCCATTACATGGCTACCATTATATGCTACGTGTTCATGCAGATGTTGCAAAAGAAGCAAATGGTCTAAAAGAAGAAGATGTTGTTGTTCCAGATAACAGTTCTATCATTGAGATTCAGAATGGTGGTACCAAACTAGTAAAATTGAAAGAAAAAGCTCCATCAGGACTAGTCTTGGTTGATGGATTCTCTGTAGGTAATGTTCAAGATGTTGTTATACGTGATCGTCAGGCACTTGCTCAAGATGGTATATTCATCATTTTTGGCATAATGAATAGTCAGACTGGTAAACTCAAGAAATCACCAGATATTATTTCAAGAGGTTTCGTATATCTCCGTGAATCCCAAGAGCTCCTGCATGAAGTCCGACTCCTTATACGAGAAACTGTTGAGAAGACATCCAGAGGTCAGAATCCTATCAATGTAGACTTTGTAAAAGATAGTGTCACTGATGCTGTAAGTAAGTATCTCATGCAAAAAACTGCAAAAAGACCGATGGTTATACCTGTTATTTTGACTATCTAATTTTACAGTAAAAGTATAATAGATCTGGTTCAGGGGACTTGCGAGCGTCCCGATGTAACATCGGGAGCCGAGCACGAGGAATTTTCTAGCAAGAAAATATCCGTGCCCCTGAACTTGATCTATTATACTTTTACTTAACAAAGATTAATCATAACCCTTGCAATAGATCTATCTTATTTCTCTGAATACTATCAACTAAAGTCATAACATTCTTGCCATAAACACAAGTACTTCCACCTCCACCATAATATCTACACGCTGCTCTGATCTCGGAAGAATATGTACCAGCACCAGCTCCCAGATCCTTTACGAAAACAGCCAAAGCCATGATGGCATGTGCAGGATTCCATGGATCCAGTTCGGTTGATAAACCTAGATTTGAGGAAGCAGTGTCTTTGATAAGTTCCCAAGTTGAAGGGATGAATTGAGCAGGACCCATAGCTCCGCCATAACCTCTCCCAGAATAATATGTCGCACTGCCAATCGGACATGATACTGTCCTCGTAGACCAATCAACACCCAAAGCAGACGTAATAGCCTTGAATGGATCAGTGTCTCTCGGAGATTTCATAACTTTCTCAAAGAATTTTCCAGAATCCTTACCTTTTCCATCTCCAGTATTTAGATTGGTAACTAGACATTTTCCAACATTTAATCCAAGATCTGACTCCTTCGTTAATATAGCAAGTATGAAGGCTGGTCGAACTCCAGTCTTCTGAGACGCAGCTGTAGCATACCGCAATGCTTGCTCAAACGTTATTGCTGCAGTATCACGCAATTGGAACAATGCTGTCCTTATTTCTAGTGCCTTAGCTTGTTCCTGAGCCAATAAAGATGAATAAGACTTCTCGTTTCCTTTGCTGATCGTAAGCAAACGAGTCTTTTGACTTTGATCTACTTGAATATTCTTCTGTTCCTGCTGAATAGCGTACCTTGCATCCATTTCTGTATTTTGTCTAGTAGTCAAAGCCTCTTTCTCTGCAGTAGTCGAAGCTTGATCTGATCGCAATTCATCAACCGTAGTACTCAAACCTTCGCGAATTGACTGGAATGTATCCAAATTCTGGAAAAAACCAGTAACAGTATTTTGGGACAATAATAATTCTGCCAATGAAACAGAATCCAATTCATTTGTCTTTACCAATATTTGTGCCAAAGTTTGTTTTCCTTTTGAAATATGACTCTCTAGATCATTGATACGACTCTGTTTTTGTGATATATCATAACCAAGAGTCTGAACCAGTAGATTCTTTGCTTTGATATTTGCTTGAGCTACTTTGATCTTTGCATCAAGTACATTAATGGCCTGTTTCAATGAAGAACTCTGTGCTTGTGCATCTGTAAGCTGTGCCTGTGCTGCTTTCGCATCTGCTTCTGCTTCTAATAGATCAGCCTGACATTTTACCTTCTCGGCAGGAGTGGTGCACTGCAATGCTTGTGCCTGCACAAAGTTAGTCAGTCCAGCTAATGCTGTAATATATGTAGCTAGTATTCCAGATATAAAAAACAATACAATAACTACACTTATTTTCGTAAGTTTCATATAACTATTATAGCGTCGAATGAGGGTTTATGAAAGCTTGTTTTCATAAAACCCGAATGAAGATGATATATGAGCTTTTCGAATATAGCAGATATTTTATCTTTATTTCTTCTCTCCTTTCTTATCTTCGCCCTTTCCGGAAGCTGGCTTTGCATCTCCGGCAGGAGCTGCTCCAGGTTCACCTTCTTTGACTTCCTTGCCCTTTGCTTCTACTTCGATAGCTGACATGTCTATAGCTGCTGGCTTTTCTTCAACTTCTTCTTTGGCTTCTGATATAGAAGCAATAACTTCCTCAGAACCGATCTTTAGTTCAACCCCTGTTGCCAAAACGAGATCCTTGGCCTTTATAACATCTGTAAATTCAACTAGCTTGGAAATATCTACCTTGATCTCATGTGGTAGATCACGAGGAGCTGCCTCTACTTCAACTTCACGACGAACTTTGACGAGGATGGCGCCCTTATCCTTAACTGCAGGAGATACTCCATCATAAACAAGTTTAACTGATACCTTGACCTTCTTGCCTTTTTCAATAACATAGAAATCAGCATGTCTAGCATCACCAGAAAGTGGGTGTATGTCTACATCATGTATGAGTACTTCGTGCTCATTTGCTCCATCTTTCAAAATAATAACTGAGGATTGGCCAGCTTTTTTCCATGTCTTTGTAAATTCTTTTGCATTGATCGTAATAGGTGTACTTGGCTCTTTTGGACCATAATAAATAGCAGGTATAGAGCCGTCTTTTCGGATCCTTTCTGGATTGATCTTCACGTCTCGCTTTTCTACGTTTAGAGTTAACATGAGAGATATCTTACACTATTTTAGAAAAAGTGCAAATTTTTTGGGTTCTATATAAAATAACTGAACATCATAACAATAACCACTGTATTTGCTATAAGACATGCACCTAGTATTAGGTATATAGAAATAGGTAATTTTTGTATATGCTTTTTTGTGTGATTTGTATGAGTTGTATTAGATGTGTGGGTCATAATATATTTATTAATTTTTATAAAAAGTTAGTAACTACGAAATATGTTATCAAAACATTCAAACCGACTACAACTATCAATACTATATAACCAATCTTTGGGTTCTTTATATAACCATGAAGCATTAACCACTGTATCATTCTCGGCTCATTACTATTTGGTGAATACTCTTTTTGTTGCTGTTGCTGTTGCTGACCAGTATAATTTGCCCCACCAGGAATAACTGCTGGTCTCGCAAAAGATGATCCTTCTTCATCAAATTCTACTCCTGTTGACATATCAATTATATTTATCTAACTATACTATTGTATCACATCTATTGGCCTACCATTCTCAAATAATTCAATAATGTTAGTCGCACTCATTCTAGCCATATCTTGGCGAGCCTCTGCTGTCGAAGAAGCTATATGTGGAGTAACTATTACGTTTTTCAGATCTGTAAGCCCTGATGTCAAACCTGGTTCATATTCGAATACATCTAAACCTGCGCCCATAATTGCACCTGTTTTGAGGGCTTCCACAAGAGCTGTCTCATCTATTACAGCTCCTCTAGAAGTATTTACGATGAACGAGCTCTCTTTCATCAATTTCAATCTTTCAGCATCGATAAGGTGTCTAGTTGAGGCAATAAGTGGAACATGTATAGAAACAATATCTGATTGTTTCAAAACATCCTCTATTGTTGGCCAATATGTCACATTCTGTAATTCTTCTATTTTCTCATTCCTTACAATATCATAATAAGCAACTCTCATACCAAAACCAGATGCTCCAATCCTAGCAACCTCTGTACCAATACGGCCTGCACCAATGAGTCCGAGCACCTTTCCACTAACTTTCATACCCTGTAATAACATAGGATCAAAACCTGTATACTTTCCTTCTCTAGTATATGTATCACCCTCAACTATCCTACACGTTAGAGCCAGAATGAGAGCCCATGTATGTTCTGCTACACGATCAACCCCACCATGTGGTGTATTGGTCAAATAAACTCCTCTTTTCTTTGCTTCTACAATATCAAAATTATCAAAACCTATAGCATAATTGGAAAATATCCTTACACTTGGTGCAGCATCAAATACTTTTGCATCTATCCTATCACTCAACATGCACAATACCCCATCATATGGTTTTGATTTTAGAAATGTTATGAATTCTTCTTGAGTCAATGGGCTCTCATTGGAACTTATATCAACCTCATATCCTTTGTCACGGAGCATATTGATACCATTTTGAGGAATTCTACGAGTTATAAAGACCTTTTTCATCTCTCAATTGTAACAGATTTCTTAAACTCTTCAAACTTCCCGTTAATGATCGCTTTTCTAGCTTCTTTAACCAGATTAACTAGGAAATACAAATTATGAATAGAAAGCAAGGTGGCACCTAGCATCTCTTTGGCTCGAAAGAGATGGGCGACATAGGCGCGCGTATAGTTTTTACAAGTATAACAACCACACATTGTATCTATTGGACTGAAGTCTTCTCGAAACTGCGCATTCAATAGATTGATCGTCGAACCAAATTTATGTCCAGCATTATTCATTACATATGCTGAACCATTCCTAGCTATTCGTGTTGGTGCAACACAATCAAACGTATCTATTCCATTTTCTATTCCTAATATCAAATCTTCAGGTTTGCCAATTCCCAATAAATGTCTTGGTTTTCCTTCTGGCAATTCATCAGCAACCCAACCTACTGCTGTTCCAATATCGTCTTTATCAAATGAACCGCCGATACCAAACCCTTCAAAATCCATAGATCCTATCTCCCTAGCGCTTTGTTTGCGGAGATCTTCATATCGCCCACCTTGTATGATTCCAAACAAAGCTGGTTGTAAGAGGAGCTTGGAGTTATGGGTAGGAGGGACTTGCGAGCGCGACTGGCGCGAGCACGAGGAATTTCCTAGCAAGGAAATATCCGTGCCCTCATATCCCATAACTTCAAGCGACGACACCATAGCTTTATGTGAAATAATACAGCTCTCCGCCCACCTCGTCGTTCTTTCCACTGCCTCCTTCTGCCTTTCATAAGATTCCTGCGGCGATATACATTCATCGAATGCGAAAATGATATCCGCGCCAATATCGTGCTGGATTTCAATTGATCTTTCTGGAGTAAATCTGTGAGATGAGCCGTCTATTATTGATTTGAATGAGACACCATCGTCATCAAATTTTGCGAGATTGTTTACAGCATCACCCACTGAAGATGTATGGGAAGAATCTGGAGGAAGTTCTCCAGAAACGGCTTTCGGACCGAGTGAAGACGAGGGAGAACGAGCCGCGACTCCAGTAGGAGTCGACGGCGTACGTTTCGGGGGAACTTCCTTCAGATTCGCCTCCTGTATCTTCGACCTATGCTCTTGCATTCCGCCTGCAAGCGAGAATGCCTGAAAACCACCTGAATCAGTAAATGTTGGTCCTTGCCAATTCATGAATTTACCGAGTCCACCAGCTTTTTTCAATATTTCTGTACCGGGTTGAAGATATAGATGGTACGTATTGGCGAGAATTGCTTGCGCACCAACCTGATCACGCATCTGTTCTGGTGTAACAGCTTTGATCGTTGCTTTCGTACCAACAGGTATAAATGCTGGTGTTTCTATATTTCCATGAGGTGTTTCTATGATACCAGCTCTACCTCGCCCATTTTTGAGCCGTGCTTCTATATTAAATTTGATCATATACTCAAGGATATATTAGAGTCACACCCAAAGCAACACAATGAGAGATTTGTTACTCTAAAATATGTTAATATTACCCAATATGAAAAAGGAGAAACGAGCATTGCCAGTAATTTTGATGGCAATATTCCTAGATCTTATATGCAATGGGATCATAGTACCCATCGTACCCCAACTACTAGCAAACCCAAATTCACCATATTATTTACTACCTTCATACGTACCTGTTTCCTATGGTTACGTAATACTCGGCATACTCATTGCAGTATTCCCTATTGCAATGTTTTTTTCTTCTCCAATTATGGGAGAATATTCTGACTATATCGGGAGACGTAAAATTATGACGCTAGCATTGGCTGGAACTGCTATAAGTCTAGGACTTTTTGCAACTGGTATTTATATAAAGAGTTTAACACTCCTTTTCATCGCTAGAATATTTGGTGGAATAATGGGAGGCAACCTATCTGTTGCACAAGCAGCGATCGCTGATATCACTCCACCAAAACTTCGTGCATCTAGATTTGGACTTATTGGTGCTGCATACGGAGTCGGTTTCATCATTGGACCTGTCATTGGTGGCGTATTGGCGGATCCAAACCTTGTCTCATGGTTCAATGCATCTACACCATTTATATTCGCAGCACTTATTTCTATCGTGAATGCAGTACTTGTATTTTTCTTAATGAGTGAAACCAGAACTATAGGTGGTACTTTTGTGATCACATGGCACCGAGCAATATCGGATATATATCACGCGTATAGAATGAAGAGGCTTCGAATGATATTCGCTACAAATTTCCTATTTCAATCAGGACTTGCTCTATTTGCAACATTCTTTAGCGTTTTTCTGATTAGTGGATTTGGATATGATCAATTAAGTATTGGTTACTATATTGGCTTCGTCGGTATATGGGCAATTGTTTCTCAAGGTGTATTACTCCGAATATTGAGTAAACGCTTTGATGAATTCCTATTACTTCGAATCTTTCTACTACTTGGATCAGCAGCTATTTTTCTATTCTATATACCTGACCATACAACTGGTCTACTCATAGTTGGAGCAGCATTCGCTCTGACCAATGGTATAAGTATGGCTTCCTTGCCTAGTATAGTGAGCCGTAGGACTTCGGATGAAAACCAAGGTCAAATACTAGGTATCAATGCAAGTGTGCAAGCCTTGGCTCAAGCAGCGCCACCGATTCTTGCCGGAGTTCTAGCTGCGAATATTTCCCCTTCTGCTCCTGTCTATATCGCCGGTGGTGTGATCGGTCTCGGTTGGCTCATCTTTATGGTTTTCGTGAAAAAAGAGGTTGAATAATTATTTAGCAGCAACTGGAATAATGCTTCTAATAACTCGAGTATTCGTAACCACTCACACCTCTTTTTTCTTGCGTCCAGAGACGCGATCGTGCTCAATCGCCTTCGAATATTGCTCTCAAATTATTCTCGGTTTTAAAAAAGATCTGAATGGTTACGAAAAATCATCTTTCAAAAATCCTCACTTGGCGCTATAATCGCTTCGCTCATATATCACCTGCGCTCGGATTTTGTGTAAGCTTTGCTTCCACAAATCCTCACTTGGCGCTATAATCATTGCATTATGCAAAAACAACAACCAAAGGAAATCGGGGACATCAAGAAAGACATTCATGCTGGAGAGATTAGAGAACATGTTGAACATATCCAATATGAATTCCAAGAAGGCTTCAAATTTATTCGCAAATATCCAAAATCAGTAACTTTCTTTGGTTCATCACAGATAAGTAAAAATAGTCCTATATATGAGAAATGTGTAAAATTGGCATCATATATTTCCAAAGAAACTTCATACGCTATCATGACTGGTGGAGGGCCTGGAGTTATGGAAGCTATCAATAAAGGGGCATTCGAAGCTGGTGGTAAATCTCTTGGATTCAATATCAGCCTTCCTCACAGCCATGAAATAAATGATTACATGACAGATAGTATCAAATTCTCTTATTTCTTTACGAGAAAAGCTATGATGACATTTACCGCTGAAGCTTATGTCTTTTTACCAGGCGGTTTCGGTACATTCGATGAATTATTTGGTATTCTCACATTGATACAAACTGGCAAAATACCCCATGTACCAGTCATATTATTTGATTCATCATATTGGAATGATGTTTTGGCATTGCTCAAAAATACCATGCTAGACAAATTCCATACGATCAGGGAAAAGGATTTGAAAATATTCAGGATCAGTGACTCTCCAGAAGAGGTTGTTCATATCATCAAAAATGCTCCAGTTAGTGAATGGTGGAGGAATATTAACTAGGTTGGTTTCGTAGCTATTAATAGTTCTAATTCCCACCATCATTGAAGTACTTTACTAGGGCTGATCTGATAGCATCCCATACAGATGCTGTAGAGTATGTTGGTGCATATGCCGCATCTTGTGAAGCTTGTGAAGAAGATGTCACTGCAGTGATATTGAATGTATTGGACTGTAGATTACCACATCGGAGATAGAGAGTACTTTGTCCTGGATCTTGGTTCATATAGTTGATAGATGTATATGAC
>CAIPHR010000016.1 GCA_903864905.1 uncultured bacterium | reverse complement strand
CTCCGCAGGAACAAGTGGAATGATCCTGCAAACAACAGGATCAGCAACGAAGTGGGTAGCAACTTCTTCACTAGGCTTCGCTTCGTCAGCACAGATCGGTGCGGGGACACAAGGACAGGTGCCTTATTATGCTGCGGCGGGAACGACGTTGACTCCTACATCGGCGCTATTCATTGCTTCGGGTGGGAATGTGGGCATCGGGACGACGGGACCTCACGTAAAACTTACAGTAAAACCGGTTTCAGACGGACAAATAGCGTCTTTTGTCAATGCCGCAGACGCATCAGAAGTTGTTTCAATTTGGAGTACTGGTGGTGGAGGTATAGTTGATGTACGTAATTCTAGTAATGTCCTCACAACAAGAATAAATGGAAATGCTAATGGAGACAGTTATTTCAATAGCGGTGGCAACGTCGGCATAGGGACGACGGCGCCGGGGGAAAAACTTCGTGTTGAAGGTACCGTTAGTATGCAAAGTGGGGGAAATGGATTATGGTTCAATCCAGCTTGGCCCGTAAGTTCAATTTCTGCTAATGCTACTGGTAGTGATATACAACTTTTCACTTATACCGCTGGAGCAGTAGCAAATTCCGGACAACTATACTTAAAAGGAGCAACCGGCAACGTCGGCATCGGGACGACGGGGCCAAGGACGAAATTTGATGTTCTTCTCAGTGGGACTGCGAATACGGGCGGTAGTCTTGCACCTAGCCTAGCTCTATTTACGGGTCCTGGCCTCGTGCCATTAACAGATGGAAGCAGAGCTGGGGCAAACGTGAATATCGAGTCCAATACGGCACAAGGGGCTGGGGTAGGGGCTTCGCTCATGTTCGGTGGTAGATATGGGGATAGTTCAACCGTGTCAACAGGGTTTGCTTCGCTCTACGGAGCAAAAGAAAATGGGACCAGCAATGAACTTAGCGGCTATTTGGCGATTTATACCAACAGGGCTGCTGTTACGACAGAGGCGATGAGAATCACAAGTACTGGCAACGTCGGCATCGGGACGACGGGACCAGCGTATCCGCTTGATGTTAATGGGGTTGCTAGAATAACGGCTCAAGGAATGGCTGGTTATGGCACTTTAAATGTTGAAGGAACTGACCCATTTATTAGATTAGTAGATACAGACGGAACGGTTGATTATAAAAAATGGGATATTCGTGTAATTGGAAACAACCAAGGTTTAAATTTTAGAACAATTAATGATGCAAATACTGTTTTTAGTACAAAAATGGTAATTCAAAACGACGGCAATGTCGGCATCGGGACGACGGCGCCATACGGTAAATTACATGTAGTTGAATCAGTTGGTTACGGTCTTGCCATGCGACTACAAAGTGCAATTGGAGGGTCAGCAACGACTGTGGGACTTCATGCAATAAACGATGTTTCGGATACTTGGCGTAATATGGCGATTGAGTCAAATACTTTGTCTCTAAATGCAATAACACAAGGCAACGTCGGCATCGGGACGACGGCACCTGGGACAAAACTTCATCTTTACCAAAATGCTAATAGTGGGAGTCAGAGTTTAACAATCGAAAATCCTAATACTGGTGCCTCGGTGTCTTCTTACACAAGATATATTGCCGGTACAAGTGATGTTTACTTCGGGACTGACGGTTCTGGTTCGGGCACTATCCGTACAAATAAAGCGTATGTTTATAATGCAGGAGCGGGCGGAGTTAGTATACAAGCGGTGAATGCTGCTGGTACTATCAACTTTATTACTGGTGCGGATGCTGCCGCGAATGAAAGGATGAGAATAGATGCAAATGGCAACGTCGGCATCGGGACGACGGGTCCGGGGGCGAAGTTGGATGTAACTGGCAGCAGTGGCATAATTGGCAGGTTTGCTCAAACTGGTACTTGGACGGGTTCAGAATACGCATTGTCGGTGTCTGGGTATTCTAATATTGGAGGGTTTAGAATAAATGGTGCGGATGGTGTCAGGGCTTTGTATTTGAGTGCTGGGCAATTAGGATTTGCTGTGGGTGATACCTCTCCTATTACTTTTACACAGTCAGATAGCACAGAAAGAATGAGAATATCAAGCACCGGTAACGTCGGCATCGGGACGACGAATCCAGGCTATAAATTAGATGTTGCTGGGACAACAAGATTGGGAAGTGCCGCTACCCAAGTCCATCGTTTATATGGATTAACTGATTATAACCCTCGCAACATTTTACGAAATGGTGATTTTGAAAACTGGTCTGGTGGAATAAACACAGTTCCAACCTATTGGTCATCTGATGGAGGTGGAGGAACCGTCTCCTATAGCCGTGATACGACAAATGTGGAAGTTGGTCATGGTGTAGCCAGCGCAAATGTTAATGTCACTGCCTTTGCCGTATCGACTTACTCTCACTTTTATCCAGGTGGTAATAATAATGTCTACCAAAAACCAAACACTGTTTATACAATTGTTGCGCGGGTCAAATACTTATCCAGAACCGGTACCCCGGCACTCTATTTGACTACTGATTCGCCAACGTGGATTGATAGCAGTAACCGAGCATACAATTTTGCCACTGGCGGTTGGCAGACACTTTCGTTAACGTATCAAACTGGCGCTACAACAGGCAGTTCATATCTCGGTTATTTACAGGCTTTAGCTAATGCTTGGGCAACAGATCAAATCAACTATGTTGCTTCAGAAGTGTCAGTCTATGAAGGATATGCGGGGTTTCCGGCAACACCAAGCGTTCTGTCTGATGGAGGATACCAAACACTCGGAGGTCTTGATAATACAAATACACTCTTTACTGTTGATCAGCAAGGGACAGCAGATATCTTACGCTTAAATAATACGGGGACTAACCGTTTCACAGTCCAAGCAGGCGGCAACGTCGGCATCGGGACGACGGCACCGACTGTTAAATTGGAAACCTCGGGTAGTATTGCGGCAGCAACTATAGGTACGGAAGAGGAATTTAAATTATCAAGGTTAATAAACGGTGGAAATTCCTATCCACAAGCAGCTTCTTTTGCCTTAGGGTCTTATGCTGTTAATGGTGCTGGGAATGGATATGGTCCGTCAACTAGACTTGATATTAAACTTAAATCTACCGCATCCAATGATGTAACGCCTGATGTTACGGTAATGACATTACAATCAAACGGCAACGTCGGCATCGGGACGACGAATCCCCTCCAAAAACTTCACGTCGAAGGGCACTGCATGTCCGGAGACACCCTCCTCCCGATCCGCCGCCGAAAAAAGAAATCAAAAGCCGGTCATGGTGAAAATGACGGAACCGAGCCAAAAGATGAAGATGAGTATGATTATTCATTCGTCGCCATTCGCGATATTCAGCCCGGAGATGAGGTCATGACCCTTGAAGAGGCTACAAATAAAGTCGTCTACCGAAAGATCAATGCCCTGATGGATATGGGCGTCAGAGAGATCTTCGAGGTCCGCACCAAGAGTGGCCGCGTCATCAAGACCACCAGCACCCATCCTTACCTTGCGAGAATGAAAGAAATAATGAACACGAAAGTCGATATCAGTCAAAAATCTGAGCCAAAAAATACCTCGAGTTGTATCACGAATAGTGATGACACTGCTCGAATTTCCGAAAGTCGTGAGATTTTGACCACAGCAATGCGTGATATGACGAATATTGTTTTACAACCAAATATTTTCAAGGCAACAGAGCAAAGGAGTGATTTGGCGTCCCGCTGCCGAGATTGCCAGGGGTTTGACCAGCAGGAGACGCCTACCAAAATTATCCCCATTCCCTCCACTGCTTCTCCCCAGATTTCTCGAATTGACTTGGATGATGTTGGGGGTAATAATGGGACGATTATTGGCTAAAATTAAAAAATATGACAGATACAATAAAAAAAATAGTTTTATTTAAACACAGGCAAGTTCGTAGGGCACTTTACAACAAGGAATGGTGGTTTGTGATAAATGATGTAATAGAGGTTCTAACTGATTCAAATGATCCTGCTCAATATTTTAAAAAGTTAAAAGAGAGAGATAACGAACTAGCAGAACTCGCTGATAAAGGAGGGGTACAATTTGTACCACCCCTTATACTCCCAATGGAAACTGCTGGAGGAAATATCGCCGGTGGCGCACGCAAGAAATTGGAGAAACGACTTGGTCATTCGATCGTTACGAATAAGAATTATTTAACAATTAAAGAAGATAAAAAAAGACCTCCGCTTCTGCAAGACGGAGTCGTGGCGAATGCCAAATATAAAATTATTGCGCCCCCACTTTCGTGAGGGGATTGTCCCTATTGGGAATTTGTAGATCAAGTATAACAAAATCAAAAATAATGTCAAATGAAATAATACAACGAGTGGAGGATAAGTCCTCATCACAAAGTAACAAGACGCAGTTTACGCAGCGTGATGCCGAGCGTTGTCCTTACTGCGATTCTGTCAATTTTGTGAAGAGAGGTACCCGCAAGAATATAAACCAAACAGTACAACTCTACATCTGCAGAAATACAGAATGCGGAAAGACATTCACAGCTAGCGATGTAAAAGGCAAACATTTTCCACTTCGAGTAATTATTGAAGGTATGAGTTATTACAATCTAGGACTAACCTTGGAAGCAACTTGTCAGATCATCAAAAAGAAATTTAACCTTACTTTGGGACCAGCGACGTTATCTGAATGGATCAATCAATACAAACCACTCTGTACTTTTGGCAGGCTGCGAGAGTATGCCATAAAGATGTTTTCTCCAAAAGATATAATAGAGGTCGTGACCATGGCACATCGTCAACTTTATAGATTCCGCTATCACCGTGCAAAGATCGTCCTCATGCTCCAGGAATTCAAGAATCGTAACCTGAAACCACTCAAGGAATACCTTGACAATATTTCATCGGAGACTCCACATCAATATTTTGCTGACGGAGAAAGGATGAGTGAGGTAAAAAGTAAATTTGACAAGGCCGACATGATCGTTCGAAGTAAGTTCAATTATGCAAATAGGCTCGCTGCTTTCGTCCTACAAGCAGTCACAGACAACAAGCAGAGGCATGAAGAATTGCAGAGATTTATGATCGCCAATGATTCTTGTACCGTGGCGACCGAAGTGCCGGTTTACATTCGTAAAGAAGACATTGAGCACATGGAGAACATATTGAAGTTTAAAGTTGTGGGTGATGATGGAATTGTGTTTAAAAGTCGGAAAGGGGACGAGCCACCAAAAGGCAATTCAACATCGGCAGCGGTACGCAACCTCCCTCGGTTGCTAACAGGCCACATTGACTTTGTACAAATACGCAACGGCTCAGTACACCTCCTTGATTACAAACCAAATGCGGCAAAAGAAAAACCGATCGAGCAACTGACTTGGTATGCATTGGCGATGTCTCGACTCACTGGTATGCGACTGTTCGAGTTCAAGTGCGCATGGTTTGATGAAAAAGATTATTTTGAATTTTATCCTCTGCATGTCGTGAAAAAGTTGCAGCGTCCCGCTGCCGACATTGCCAAGGGTTCAACCAGCAAGAGACCGCGTAAACGCATTATCTATTTCAAGGACGGCACCAAGGCCGAGGTACCAAAAGAGAATAAATTATCAATCATTCCAATATTAGCAAAAACATTACAATGATGAATTACACACAAAATACAGGGCAAATGGAAAATGTTTCTTCGGCTCAACGCCAAGGCAAATTCGGCACGGGGACGACTAACAAATATAGCAAGCCATTCGTTTCGAAGAAACCAGTAAGAAGTTTCCGTGACTTGGATGTTTATCAGAAAACATTGGAATGCGCTGTTTTGATCGCCAAAGATATGAAGCCGCAACTATTGAAACTTGGATATGATTTTATGGAAAATATGATCAATTGCTCTATGTTTGTTCCTCTATATATAGGAGAGGCGCACAGTACTAGGTTCGCAGATTTCAATGGCGGTGTGAGTTTACTGGAGAAAGCCATGGCTGGTTGCAATAAAATGGTTGTTTATCTAGAGCAGATAAAAGGAGTTTATGGTTCAAAGGTGAATGGAGAGCTCATAGATGATATAATTGGTCGGTACATGATCAATAGGACGAAGATGTTCCATCTGGAGAAGTCATGGATACGGTTCAAGGATAGTAACAAAGTAGAAAAGGGAGATAAAGTCAGCAATTTTAAATATTAAAATGAAAAACATTAGAATAAAATTTAAAATCATCAAACATGTTACCCGCCCTTTTTGGGGGAGTAGTTCCTCTCCTCAAACCCCACAAGGGGGAATCGTAGAGAAACTCTCCCCCAAGCGGGCGTAAAACCACTTCTAATTTATCTATATGTTAAACATTCCAACAAAAAACAATAATTCAGGCAAATGGCGAAAAGTTTCCGAACTCGAGGTCGGTATGGAACTTGCCGTACCGAAGGGAGATGTGTTTTCGCCATATTTTGAAAATGGCGCCACTTTGAATTGCCCGAATGATGATGTCTTGATAAAGGGTGAAGGAGATGTTATGTGGGATGAGATCGTTTCCATAAAGAAAGTTGGTGAAGAAAAGGTCTATGATATAGAAGTCGAAGGCACGCACAATTTCGTAGCAGGACATTTGATGGATAAAGGCGGGAATCAGGTAAAAGTCTCTTCGGCTCAACGCACTGGCAATCTCGGCACGGGGACGACAACCTTCGGAGGTATGTTCGCTCACAATACCTATATCAATGGTAATCTAGGAATAGGAACATCTGCGCCAGTTGCAGCTGATTCTTCGGCAAAGACTTTACAAATTGGTAGTAACTTTGTAATGCAGAATGTTGTTGGTAGTCAAACTCTTGAAGGTAATAATATTTATTATAATGGTGCATGGAAATATATTGCCACTGGCGTTGCTACAGGAATCAGACAATACAACGGTGATATTGCATTCCATGCGGCTTCTTCCGGAACAGCTGGAGCCACGCCAGCCAACTGGGATGGGACAGATATAAGGATGATAATAAAAAACGGCGGCAACGTCGGTATCGGCACGACCGATCCTGGATCATATAAATTGAACGTCAACGGCACCATCAACAGCGGCGCGATAACGAGTTCCGGAGCTTTAGCTCTCGGAACGAACACGATCACCTCCGGCCTCATCAATAGTCAGACTATTTCCTCCGCTGCGTCCTTCACCGGAACAGTCAATGCCGTAACAGGCTACAAGGTAAATGGTGCCGCTACTGCTGGTAACGTACTCCGAGGTGATGGGACAAACTTCGTTTCTTCGGCTATTCAGGCAGCTGACGTTCCTACCTTGAACCAAAGTACGACAGGCAACGCTGCGACAGCTAGTGCTGTCACAGGCCTGACCTTGACATCGAGTGCAAATGGTATCAACCCAGATAATGTTACGCAAAATCAGCTGGGATACAATACTAGCGTATCTCTATTTGGACAATCTGATGGGGGACTATACTCATCGGCATATAGTTCAGCATGGATTCACCAGATATATGGAGACTTCAGAACTGGTCAGATCGCTGTTCGTGGAAAGAATAGTGGCACATGGCAGGCATGGAGAACCGTTTTAGATTCCGGTAACGTAGCTACCTACGCCCTCCCTATATCAGGCGGAACCATGACCGGAGCTATTGCCATGGGCAACAACAACATCACTGGTGGAGGAACATTTACAGCAGCAGGATTCTCCGGTCCTCTCACAGGAGCAGTTACTGGCCACGCGTCATTAGACCTTGCTCTTACTGGAGGAACGATGAGTGGTAACATCGCCCTCGGTGCCAATACTCTAACTACGACTAATACCACCGTAGTCTCGAACTTGAATGCTGACCTCTTGGACGGGGCACAGCCGAGCATGACTGCAGGTAACAGCACGATAGTTCAGCGCAATGCGTCTGGATATGTTTTGGCAAACTATTTCAATACGACGGCAGATGTGACGACGACAGCAGCTACTCATTTCGCGATCCAGACAGGTAGCGATAGCTATATACGATGGCAGAAGCCAGCCGATGCTCGAACATCTCTGGGCCTAGGATCTCTCGCGACATTGGGTACGATCAGTAATGACAATTGGAGCGGCACTGGCCTCTCCGTAGCCAATGGTGGTACCGGAGCAAGTACACTAACTGGCGTCCTCAAAGGTAATGGAGCAAGTGCATTCACAGCCATGACTGGGACAACGAACTATGCCGCTCGTTGGACAGATGCAAATACGATAGGGACCGGAGTACTTTATGATAATGGAACGAGTGTGGGTATTGGGACGACGGCGCCATCGGCAAAGCTTGAGGTTTTTGGTGCTCCCGGAAAAGCAACGCTTTCTACGGCAGCTGGAGCAACACCGTCGGCTGATACTATTATAGGCCAATTAGGATTTAGAAATACTACTTATAACGCAGATAGCGCCTATATTAATGCTGTAACAGATGCAGGGTGGTCAGGTGGTGATTATCCGACCGCTCTTACTTTTCAAACAACTAACGATGTCGCTGCTTCTCCGACTGAAAAAATGAGAATCACAAGCGGCGGCAACGTCGGCATCGGGACGACGGCGCCACAGGAGAAATTATCTGTTATCGGAAACCAGGTATTTGGACTCTCTCCTCAAGTTGCTTCCTATGGGAAAATACAGGCCGCCTATAATGGCAATATCTCCAGCTATGGTGTAGCAGCAAATATTGATTTTTACAGGCCAGTCCTTGGATACCAAAATGAAGGGGAAATAAGATTTAGTACTAATCCTGGAGGATCAGGAGCTGGCAGTTTGTCTCAGCGCATGGTCATAGGCGGAACCGGCAACGTCGGCATCGGGACGACGGCGCCTGGAGCTTTGTTAAATATTTCAGGAGACAGCAATAATAATTTTTCAACAACCAATGGAGGGCAGTTCTGGATTACAGGTGCTACTAACCCCAACTATAAGTTGATGTTTGAGATGAATACGACTTCAGGTTATGGTGTCATCCAAGCTACGCAATCTGGTACCGCCGTAAAAAATTTGGTATTGGAGCCGGGTGGCGGCTACGTCGGCATCGGGACGACGAATCCAACCAATCTATTACATGTAAGTAGTGCTAGTACAAATGGTGGTGCTATTTTGCTTACTAGTGGAAGCTATAGTACATACATTGGCCAAAAGAATAGTTCGGCGTCTGATGCAGCCTTACAGTTCTATAATACATCTGCAAGCGGATCAAATTCAGCATTTACATTCCTAAACAGTTCAGCAGCCACAGTAGTTGACGTGCTTTCGAGTGGTTACGTAGGCATCGGAGTAGTTGGTCCAACCTATAGAATACAATTACCTAACACAGCTAGTGCCGCTGGCCAAGGCCAAGCAAACGCTTGGGTAACATATTCCTCAGCACGTTGGAAAGAAAACGTTGATACAGTTACAGGAGCACTAGATAAGATCAACAGGTTGAATCCAGTTTACTTCAATTGGAAACCAGAGAACGGTGGAACACGAGATCTAGGTTTCATTGCAGAGCAAGTAGGAACAGTCATACCAGAACTCGTGCAGTTCGAAGAAGATGGAGTAACAGCTCAGGGAATGGATTATGGCAAAATGTCAGCAATGGCAATAGCTGGAGTCAAAGAGTTGAATTTGAAAACAGATCAATTCATAGCTTCGTCAACGAGTAAACTAGATATCTTTGGACAAGGTTTACTCGCTGCTACAGGAGATATCTGTACAGATAGTACAACATGCGCAAATAGGTCATTGAGTCAGCTATCAGCAGATGTAAGTGCGCTGGCTTCTACGGTAACAGTGACAGAACTAGCAGATCGGGTATCAATAATAGATACGAGTATAAAGGACCTCATAGATCAGGTAGCAACACTACAAGAGTTTGCTTCAATGGTATCAGTATTGAGTACAACGACGATAACAACGATAGCAGAAGGAGCTGCAAGTTCAACAGTCATAGCTATAACTTCATCACCATCATTCATAGATACAATATCTACAGCAGTACAGAACATGCTACAAACGTCGAGTAACTGGTTCATAGATAGACTAACAGCACATATAGCGTATATAGATAGAGTAGAAGCAGAAACAGTTTCAGTTTCTAGGGGATTGGAGATGGCAGATCAGTCAACAGGATCAGTATATTGTATAACCATACTAGATGGAGAATTCAATAAGAGATTGGGTTCATGTGGAACAGCAAGTACGACACCAGCACTCATAGTACCAACTCCAGTAGTAATACCTCCTGTGGCACCAGTACCAGATCCAATACCTGCACCAACCCCAGCTCCTGTAGATACTTCGACAACTACGATACCAGTCATAGATACGACGACTTCAACTACGACAGCATCAACGACACCACCAGTAGTAGTTGATGCTACAAGTACGCCACCAGTTATAGATACGACAACACCAATAGAGGGAACAACAACAGTAGTGGATCCAATACCCGCTCCAGTAGTAGATACAACGATACCGATAGATACAACTACACCAGTAGTAGATCCCAATCCAGCTCCAGTAATAGACACAACGATACCGATAGATACGACAACAACAGTAGTAGATCCGACCCCAACGCCAACTCCATAATTATATTTAACAAAACATGAATAAAAAAATGGTATACTGTTTCCCATGAGTTTTTTCAAATTTAACAAAGAAATAAAGACAGAGGACCTGAAGCTTTCAGATTATGATCAGATCTGGACGAAGTTTTGTTTCTTAGACGAAACAGGGAGTTTGAGTGATAAAACAGACCAATATTTTACTATTGGAATATTGAAAATGAGTCAGCCCTATTATCTACAGAGTAAATTGTATTTTGAACGTAGCAAGGCTAGATTTTACGATGAAGTGAAGTTTAATAAATTATCCAAGAATAACATCGGTTTTGCTAAAATCGCAGTTGACGCTCTTTTTGAAACAAAAAGTGTTTGGTTTTATTCATACTCCATTAGTACAAAGAGTGATTACTACATAAAAAACTTCGATAAAAACCCATGGACCGCTTATGAACAAATTACGCTCAAACTCTTGGGTACAGCACTTGCTGAGCAAGAGATCATGGTCCTCATCGCTGATTATGTGACTACTCCCAAGGATATACACTTCGAAGTTAATACGAAAAAGTTATTTAACGTCAGTAAGAAGCGTCTAGCTTTGGCTGGAGTATGTCGGTTTGATTCAAAATCAAATGATTTGATACAGCTTGTCGATCTTGTAATCGGTGCTATAACATATGATATAAAGTTTAAGAAGGGTCTTGTTTCCGGTTCAAAATACAAATTGGAATTGCTGGATCACCTAAAAAGTAAGTTAGGGGCGACATCATTCCTGAAGAGTTTTAAGAATCACAATTTTAATATATTTGTAGATAAGACAGACCACCTAAATGGACTCAAAGCAGAAAATAATACCATGGAGACAAATGAAGAAGGGCTATCGTCCTAACGGTCGACGCCCTTCTTCGGTACAATAAGAAGTATATACTAGGATAATTAGTAAATCAAGCTCAAGTCATTATCCACACTTTGATTAACAAAACATGAATAAAAAAACTTCGAATAGCTATACTCTACTCATCATCATAGTGGTAGGATTCATATCACTCATAATATTGGCAAGGTATCTTTCCACGAACAATGCTTTCCCTCCATTCAAGGGCATAGATATGAAGGAGTTGTTCACAGGAACAAGTACTATAGCTATACAGACAAGTCTCGGAAATATAGATGCAGAAGTAGTAGATACTATAGCTCTGCGTGAAAGAGGATTGAGTGGTCGTATATCGATGCCGCCAAATAGAGGGATGCTATTTGTCTTCGACAGTCCCGGAATGTATGGCTTCTGGATGAAAGATATGCACATACCACTAGATATGATATGGATAGATGCAGATCATAAAGTAGTTTCTACGAATCTAGAAGTAGCCACTACAACATATCCAGATATGTACTTTCCAACAGAAAATGTCCAATACATACTGGAATTGAATGCAGGTGCTGCGACAGAGTATGGTATAAAAATAGGAGATACACTCAATTTCATTCTTAAATAAATCAATCGCTTTTCAAATAAATTTCGTAATTTGAATTTGTTGTGCTATAAAAAGTTTTCCACAGCTTTTTTTTGCTGACTTAAGGAGTTACAATGCTAAACATATTCGTAAATAGTTTTTATCTATTATCGAGTGGGTAGAAGCTATAGATATTTATCAAAATTTATTAAGACATAATTCCGCAGTCCGCCTGCGCACAAATATGCCAAAAAAGAAAAAAACCGCTACAGGAAGCGCGGTCAAGGTACCTTCCATCCCTACGATTATCAAGAGAGACGGTCGAATAGTTGATTTTGATCTAGAGAAGATCGTCAATGCAATATTCAAGGGTATGAATACAGTACAAGAAGGAACGATAGAGGAAGCTCGCATGGTAGCCAATAGTGTCTTTTCTGAATTGATAAGAATCAAGAAAAAGTTCTCAAACTTTGTACCAACAGTAGAAGGTACACAAGATATAGTAGAAGCAGAACTCATGCGTGCTGATTTCGTAAAGTCGGCAAAGCATTATGTTATATATCGTGAAGATAGAGCAAAGCTACGCGCGAAAGGTGTAGAGATACCAGAGAATGTCCGCAAAATGGCAGAGGATTCAAAGAAGTATTTCAAGAATGCTTTGGGACAGTTTGTTTACTATAGATCATATTCAAGATGGATAGAGACGGAAAATAGAAGAGAGACATATATAGAGACCGTTGGCCGATATATGGATTTCATGAAGGAGAATCTAGGTAATAAGCTCAAAGACTCTGAATATAAGGAAGTCCATGAAGCTATCCTGCATCAACAAGCAATGCCATCTATGAGGTTGTTCCAATTCTCAGGAAAAGCTTCCAGATCAACAAATGTATGTGCATATAATTGTTCATTCATAGCTCCAGAATGTTTCCAGGATCTAGCAGAGATCATGTATATATCAATGTGTGGAACAGGCGCAGGCTGGGCAGTTGAAAGTACCAATGTAGAGAAATTTCCTCAGATAATGATGCAGACAGATGATAAGCTACCACTACATATAGTGCCAGATAGTAAAGAAGGCTGGGCTGATACACTCACACTAGGTATGAAAACCTGGGCTTCTGGAAAAGATATAGAATTTGACTTCTCACTACTTCGACCAGAAGGATCTCGTTTGAAAACAATGGGTGGGAAGTCATCAGGTCCAGCTCCATTACAGAGGCTGCTTTCATTCACACGTCAGATCATGCTAGCAAGACAAGGAAAACGTCTGCGTGCTATAGATCTACACGACATTATCTGTATGATCGGTGATTGTGTAGTTTCTGGTGGTGTGAGGAGGAGTGCTATGATATCACTTTCAGATCTTGCAGATGATCAGATCCGTGATGCAAAGAAAGGTGCATTCTATATGACGCACCCACATAGAATGCTCGCTAACAATTCTGCTGTTTATATCAATAAACCTACCAATGAAGAGTTTTTGAAAGAATGGATGGCACTCATTGAGAGTCGTTCAGGAGAGAGAGGAATATTCAATCGAGGATCACTAGCTGGAACACTACCAGAGCGCAGAATAAAGGCTCTCAAGGAACATAAAGGCTATTTTGATCCATCTGGCAAACATATAGTTGGTCCAATAGGTACCAACCCTTGTGGTGAGATCATTTTGCAGTCAAAACAGTTCTGTAATCTATCAGAGATAGTTGCTCGTGCTGAGGATACAGAGAAGACATTATTGAAAAAAATGCGAGTAGCTGTCATATTGGGGACTTACCAGTCTACTTTGACCAATTTCCCATACCTTTCAAAAGAATGGAAAGAACATTGTGACCGTGAGAGACTACTCGGTGTTTCTATCACTGGTCAATGGGATTGTCCGGTAGTTAGGAAGCCTGAAGTTTTGAAAAAGCTCCGAGATGAAGCTATAAAGATCAATAAAGAGTTTGCAAAGAGGTTCGGTGTCAATGAAGCTACAGCTATCACATGTGTGAAGCCTTCAGGTACATTGTCTCAGACGGTTGACTGTTCTTCTGGTATGCACCCACGTCATTCCAAATATTATATCCGTCGTATACGTATCTCTGCTACTGATTCACTATTCAAAATGCTCAAAGATCAGGGAGTTCCATTCCATCCTGAAGTTGGTCAGTCTCCAGAATCAGCAACTACATTTGTCCTAGAATTTCCAGTCAAAACTCCCAATGGTTCTATATTCAGGGACGATCTATCTGGTATAGAGCAACTCGAATATTGGAAGATTGTAAAGATCAATTATACTGAGCACAATCCTTCTATTACTATATCTGTTGGTAATGATGAATGGATAGAAGTTGCCAATTGGGTTTATAAGAATTGGGATATTGTCGGTGGTCTATCTTTCCTTCCTCGTGAAGATGCTGTTTATAAACTTGCACCTTACGAGTCTATTGATGAAAAGACTTACAAAGAGCTTTCCAAGAGGTTAGAACATGTTGATTATTCCAAGATCATTTCTTATGAAAAGCAAAATGAGACTGATCTCAAGAAAGAGTTGGCTTGTATGAGTGGTGTTTGCGAGATTGTTTAGGTTTTACTAAGCTGTATTCTTTTGTAACTCATACACCTCTTCTCATCCCTCGGACTTTGCTCCCAATATACCAACATTTTCACAAATTATCCTCGCGATAGTATCTCGATGATCCGAGGACTGGTAGCCAGCGGGAGCGCCCGCAGGATCGGAGAGATATCTATCGCGAGGTTATTATTTGAGTAATCCACAGGTGTTTTCTATTAGAAATATCTGCTATAATAACGAAATAAACAGTAATTATTAATATAAAGATATAATTTATGAATCAAGACAATTTTAATGTCGAAAGTGCAAGTGTAGGTGCTGGTGTAAGTCCAGTAAGTGTTCGCAAATCAGGTATGGAAACCATCGGCTATTATGTATTATTGGTATCACTCATATTATCACCGATAATATTCTGGCCCTCAACATATATAGCAGTAGATACAATAAAGACTATCGTAATAGGTTTGGGAATACTGATAGGAGCAGTCATGTTCGGTTTGAATGCATTGGTGGAAAAGAGGCTAGTATTGCCACCGAGACAGATCTTCTGGACAAGTATACTCATGATAGTATCACTGTTCACTTCTTCAATAATGAGTGTACATGCGGTAAAGTCCATTTTCGGTCAAGGATTTGAAACCATAACGACGAGTTTCATAGCAACAATATTCTTGGCAGGACTACTCATATATACGATGGTACAACGCAAGCTAGAAAGAGCAGTAGTGTTGTATGTCGGTATATTCAGTTCATATCTAGTTATATTCCTGTATCAAGTACTTAGACTCATTTTCGGTTCAAGCTTCGCAACATTCTCTATTTTCTCAACACCAAATTCTACACTACTCGGAAATTGGTTGGATCTAGGAGTGTATTCAATGATCATTCTACTCGTATCCATATGTGCGATCGTATTCCTCAAATTATCTGCAAAGATGAAGATACTATATTGGATATTGGCAGTAGCTTCATTATTCACAGCACTCATAGTCAACAATACACATGTTTGGAGTATAGCGTTCATAGTATTGCTAGGCTTCACAATCTTCGGTTCAACACAACGAATCCGACGTCAAAACCTTGGTTTTATGGGTTCAATGAAGAAGCTAACATGGATACCACTCATCGCTTGTGTGGTCATGGGACTACTCGTATGGAAGGGAAACTCTATAGCTGGAAGTTTGGTCAGCAAACTCAATGTTCCTTATTCCGAAATGGCTTTACCATGGCAATTGACACTAGATGTAGCATCTGGAGCAATCAAACAGAGTCCTATGCTAGGTGTTGGTAACAATCATTTCCTAGATGCATATCTCACAAATAAGCCTGATGCAGTCAATATGTCAGATGCTTGGGGAGTTGATTTTCACAATGGTTTCGGATACATTCCTACACTTATCGCTGAACAGGGAGTTATCGGTCTCATATTATGGATATTATTCTTTATTTTCCTAGGTATACTCGGTGTACGATCATTGAAAAATATGAAGGAAGATTCGTCTGATAGATTCATCATTATTTCATCATTCGTATCGGCCGTATTCCTATGGCTCATAACAGTCGTATCTGTACCGTCTCATGTAATCTTGCTTCTAACATTTGTCATGACTGGAATATTCCTCGGAGCAAGTGTATTTACAGGATCACTACGGTCACTCGCGATCGAGCCAAAGTCTGGTTCAAAGCAAGTATTGTTACAGATCATTCTCGTTGTCTCTATCATTATCGCTATCATATGGTCAGTAATCTATGTAAAGAAATTGGTTGCTCTATCATATTTCGGTGCTGGTGTAAAACAATTGACAACAGATAATCTACCGAAACTAGCTCTCATTTCATTCAATTCTGCTTATAATGTCGATCATTTGGATGTTTATTTGCAGGGCAAAACTGAAGCTGGAATAACTATGGCCAATGCTATAGCAAGTCAAGCTGGAACTTCCACGAATGCTTCTTCTACTGAGATCCTAGTCAAACAGTTTACTGAAGTAGTTAGCGCTGCACTCATAGATGCTCGTGCTGCCGTAGCTAGCGATCCTAGTGACTATTATAACTATGTTTCTGAAGCTAGAGTCTCCGAATTGGCAACAAGTATAAAGATGGAGAATGCTTATGACAATGCTGTAGCTGCATATGGCAAAGCTATCGCTCTCAACCCAAAGAATCCTTCACTTTATTTGAATCTAGCAAAACTCCAGGTTGGCCAAGAAAAATTGGATGATTCTCTAAAGTCTATTGGTGAAGCACTAAAGGTCAAACCAAATTATCTCGATGCTGTATTCTTATTGTCTCAGGTTTATGCAGCTAAGGGTGATCTTCCAAATGGTATCATTGCAGCAAAATTCGCTACTCAACTCAACCCTCAGAGTTCTCAAGTATTCTTCCAGTTGGGACTGCTTCAATACAATAACAAAGACTACGCTTCTGCTGTCACTTCATTCGAAACTGCAACAAAGTTACAGGCCGATTATGCAAATGCGCAATATTTCCTAGGCTTGTCATATGCTAGAGTTGATAAGATTCCTGAAGCTATCGTTCAGTTCCAGGCTCTTGCCAAGGCCAATCCTGACAATCAGGAAGTGGCTACTACTCTCAAGAATCTCGGTTTAGGTAAGTCTATATTCGAGACTGCAAAGGCTGCTACTAGTCCAGAGAAGGCATCTAGTCTACCTATTAAGACAAAGAAATAGTAGCCCAAATTCACTCACGATAGATATCTCTCCTGTTCTGCGGGCGCTTTCGCTAACTACCAGTCCTCGAACCATCGAGACACTATCGTGAGGGGATTTGAAAATGTATTGGTATATTAGTCACAAATTATCCTCGGGATTTAAGAGGTGTAGGAGTTACCTTTATATGCTTACATACTACATAGCTGTATTCCAACAGTCATTTCGTGTTAATATTATATACACAAATGGTAAAACACTGGTTCTCATTCATTGGAAAAGAAATACGCGGTCTTCATGAGGCCGCGTATCTTCTAGCATCATTCGCTTTTCTATCTCTCATACTCGCTCTGGTACGAGACAAATTACTAGCATATACATTTGGTGCAGGGCATGCTCTCGACGTCTATTATGCAGCATTCCGAATTCCCGATCTAATATTTGCAACAGTTGGATCTCTAGTATCTGCTTCTATTATTTTGCCATATTTTATCGAGAAGTTTGAAGCATCAAAAGAGAATGGTAAGACATTTTCTGATGGAATATTCACAATATTTTTCAGTCTAATGATCGTCGTAAGTATAATAATTTTCTTCCTAGCACCATGGCTTGTACCGAAACTTCTACCTGGTTTCGTAAACGATCCAGCATTATCTGATCTCATTCTATCTGTACGCATCATGCTTCTATCACCATTCTTTCTTGGTCTTTCGAACTTACTTTCATGCTTGACACAGATGAATCATAGATTCCTTGTCTATGCCGCTAGTCCTGTTGTTTATAATGCAGGTATCATTCTCGGAGTTCTAGTTGGTTATCCGCTACTTGGTATCAGTGGTCTAGCTTGGGGTGTTGCTATAGGTGCATTCCTGCATATGGGTATACAAATACCATTCCTTTTGCATGAAAAATTGTTTCCAAAATTCACTTTCGACATAGCATGGAGGGATATAAAAAAGATTGTTTTTACTACTTTGCCACGCACAGTTACATTGTCTGCAAATCAACTAGCTTCTTTTGTTTTGGTTTCTCTCGCATCACTCATGTCAGTTGGATCTATTTCTGTATTCAATTTTGCTTTCAATCTTCAGTCAGTATCACTTACTCTAGTAGGAGCTAGCTATTCCTCCGCTGTATTTCCAACTCTTTCTAGAATGCTTTTCAAGGGTCATATTGCGGAATTTAAGGAAAAGATGATAGCTTCTGCACAGCATATCATTTTCTGGTCTATGCCTATAACAATATTGTTTATCGTTTTGCGAGCGCAGATCGTCCGTACAGTTCTCGGAGCTGGTAAATTTGACTGGGCTGATACTAGACTCACGGCTGCTATGCTCGCTATTTTCGCCGTATCCACTATCGGACAGAGTCTGATCGTATTATTCGTCAGATCATTCTATGCAGAAGGTAAGACCGCTAGGCCTCTAGTCATAAATGTTATCTCTGCAGTCATCATCGTTTTTAGTGGATATTTTCTAGATAAGGCTTTCTTCGCATATCCTGTATTTAGATATTTTATCGAATCAATGATGAAAGTCGAAGATCAAGTCGGTACTAGTGTTCTAGTTCTTGCTCTAGCTTTTACTTTTGGTGTTATCGTGAATACAATATTGCATTGGTGGACTTATGAAAAAGTTTATAAAGGTTTCACAAAGCCAGTATTCACTACTCTATTCCAGACATTTTCTGCTTCTGTCATAATGGGCTATGTTTCATTCCAATCTCTCAGATTTTTCGCTCTATTTTTGCCGTTAAATAAGGTTTGGGGTATTTTCCTGCAAGGCCTATTTGCTGGTCTATTGGGTCTAGTAGTATTTGTATTCATGCTTATTCTATTGAAGAATAAGGAACTTTCACAGGTATGGTTCACTTTACACAAGAAAATATGGAAAGTATCTGTTCCTCCTGCTGAAGTTGAACATTTGTAAATATCACTTTTTCTGCTATATTCAGTAGGTAATGAAACCTGACCACATAAGAAATTTCTCGATCATCGCGCATATTGACCACGGTAAGTCCACACTTGCTGATAGAATGCTTGAAATCACAGGTACGATCGAAAAGCGCAAGATGCAAGAGCAAGTGCTCGATTCTATGGAACTTGAACGTGAGAGGGGTATTACCATCAAGATGCAACCTGTAAGGATGAAGTGGAGGATAGGTAATAGAATCATTCGCCCTTTTGGGGAGAGTAGTTCCTCCCCTCAAACCCCACAAGGGGGAATCGGGGAGAAACTCTCCCCCCAAGCGGGCGTAAATGGGGAATTTATTTTGAACCTTATAGACACTCCAGGCCACATAGACTTCTCATATGAGGTATCGAGGGCATTGAAGGCTGTAGAAGGCTCCATACTACTCGTAGACGCCACTCAAGGAGTACAGGCTCAAACACTCACTACACTCAATATGGCAAGGGAAGCAGGGCTTACGATCATTCCAGTAGTTAGTAAGATAGATTCTCCTCTAGCTAGTACGGAAGAGGTAGTTACTGAAGTCTGTCAGCTTTTGAATTGCAAAAAAGAGGACGTTGTAAAGGTTTCTGGAAAGACTGGTGAAGGAGTTGCATTTCTATTGGATGAAATTATAAGGAGGGTGCCAGCGCCGAGAGAGGCAGACGGAAGTGATTCGGAGGGCACGCCGTCGACGCCTACCCCTAGTTTCCGTTCACTAATATTTGATTTTCAATATTCTAATCATACAGGAGTTATCGTTTTCGTAAGAGTTATGAGTGGGGAAGTGAAGAAGCATGATAGACTTATATTCAAGATTGCCGGAAGGGAATTCGAAGCTATCGAAGTCGGAATTTTCAAACCTGATAATAGTCCGACTGAGAAACTATGTGAAGGAGAAATAGGCTACATTGTTACAGGTATAAAGGAACCTGGTGTTGCTTCTGTAGGAGACACGGTTGCATCCAGTAAAGATTCTTTGCCACCTCTGCCTGGATATATGAGTCCACGTCCTGTTGTCTGGGCTTCAATATACCCTGAAAGTCAGGACGATCTATCACTATTGCGCCAAGCTCTAGGAAGATTGCGTCTCACTGATTCATCATTTACTTATGAAGAAGAAGCTTCTGGTACACTAGGAAAGGGTTATAGATGCGGATTCCTAGGTATGCTGCACATGGAGATCGTGACAGAGAGACTGCGACGTGAATTTGACCTCGAGCTCGTAGTTACTCAGCCATCGATCAATTATGCAGTGACTATGAAGGATGGTAAGGAAGTGACGATCTATTCACCATCTCTATTTCCAGATGATCATGAGATCAAAAGTGTTTCTGAACCGATTGTGACGATGAAGATCATTACTCCTCCAAAGTTCCTGGGCGCTATCATGAAATCGCTTTTTGATCATGAAGCAGAAGTTACAGCTACGGAAAATTTTGGAGACAATAGAACTATGCTCACACTGGTCATGCCTCTACGTGAACTTATGCGTAACTTTTTTGATGAAGTAAAAAGTCTTTCTTCTGGTTATGCATCTATTTCATATGATATTACTGATAATAGGATTGCTGATGTTATCCGTATGGACATCATGGTTGCTGATGAACCTATCGTAGCATTTGCTCGTGTAGTATCTAGGCGTCGTGCTCAAGAGGAAGCTACCAAAATGGTTGAGAAGTTGCACAATATAATGCCGAGAGAACTATTCACTTATAAGATACAAGCCAAAGCTTTTGGCCGTATCATTGCTTCAGAAAGTATTTCTGGTAAGAAGAAAGATGCAGCCGCTACTCTCTCTGGTGGTGATATCACTCGCAAAATGAAGCTTCGTGAGAAGCAGAAAGAGGGTAGAAAGAGGTTGAAGGAACATGGCTCTGTGAATATTCCTCAGGATGTTTTCGTGAAGATGATGAGGTCAGGGGATTAGTTGGTGGACATCGTTAGATGGAATTGGAACCAGATTGTGGTGGAATTGTACGAATGGGGTAGGCTTATGTCTATTACTAAATCATTGAATAACTCTAATCTCGTATTTCGTATGGGGCACCATTTTGGGGATAGCCAACCATAATTCTATTCTGTCCTTGCACCAGTTTCATCTATCATCTTTCTTATTACAACACCCAATTTTGCCCTATCTTGCTTAACTCCTTCATTCTTTTTGATTTCCTCGTTTAGCATCCTTTTATCTCCCGCACTCATTATTAGACTGGTATGGAGTTGCAAAGATAAAACATAAACTTCTCCCTCTACATCTGTATATCTGTACTGAAACCCGGGGAAATAAATTCTATCACCCTTATCGTACCAATCGATCGGCACTTGTCCTGATTCAATCAAGGATGCCATCTCCGCATAACTCGCCCACTCTAATCCAGTTTTTGGCTTTTGATCAAAATCACTCACGGGTTCTATTCCGAGAGTAACAGTCCATCGACCGCTACGTTGTGACTTTAATACAATTTCCTTTCCTTCCAACTTAAAAGCTTCTCGTTTCCCCTCACTTAAATATTGGTTTATCGGAGCATCATAATCAACGGTCGTCGCTACCTCTCTCTCTGAATTGGATTCTTTTCTATCTAGCGCAACCAGAAGCTCTCGTATATCGTACATCGATCCTTCATGACCTTTGTCTAGTAACGAAGATAGTTTTTTCTCAACTTCTGAATGGGGTAGACCTCCATAAATACCATTCCTAAAGAGAATAGAAATTAGACGCCCGTCTCCTTTATTGTATAATCTCGAGAATGTTTTCTGAATTGGCTCGGGTAACAAACCGTATTTCTTAAAGTATTCGACAACATTAGGCGGAAAGACTATTTCCGGTTTTTGTTCACGCTCAGTATTTAAAACTGTATTAGATTCCGCAACAGGTTTTTCTGGTGTATTTTCCATATTGAAATTATAGTATAAATATCTTTTGTGGACCCAAGCGGACTCGAACCGCTTGCCTCCGCTTTGCAAAAGCGGCGCTCTACCAGATGAGCTATGGGCCCAGTTTGATCGTACACTCGCGAACAATTTTTTCAATTATAGCTCTACTTTTAAACTTCTTCAACCTGCGTTCAATTCCACGAGCTGTTTTCATATTGTCATATCCATGATGAAATACAACTTTCAAAGGTCTCTGATACAATAATGATGCAGTCTGGCCAGCGTTATGTTCCTTCAATCTACGTTCTACATCATTAGTACTACCTATATAGTATCGTCCAGTTCTTTTACTTTCTAAAATATATACGTAATACATATTTATAAGCTTGCCTCCCCGATGTACATCGGGACGCTCTACCAGATGTTTATCCCGACTTTACGTCGGGGAGCTATGGGCCCAATGCCGATCAATTACATCGGTGTCACTAGAATACACTAATATTCCGCAATATTCAAGAACGATATAGTGAACAAAAAATCACGGTGATATATCATATCCGTGATTTTCTGGGTAAATATGCTATATATTATGCAATAGGTTGACTAGTCGACGGATCACACTTCTTGCAATTTTTCTTGTGGCAAGCAACTAGTAGTATTGCTGATAGACCGACTAAGATATAGACGATCTTTGACAACATACTTCCAGCACCTAAGATTGCATCAACTAGGTTGAAGTTGAAAGCAACTAGTAACCAATTGATACCACCTACGACAACTAGTGCAAAAGCAATTACATGAACTATTTTCATATTATTATTTTTATTAGATTAATAATTAGTAATAAAGAACTGTGCCTATTATAGCAAACTTTATGCTGTCAATGTAAAGTTATGCACAGTAGTTATTATCTAGGAAACCTATAGTATGTACCCATAGGAACTAGCGAGCGTGTCGACGCGAGCTCGAGGAATTTTCGAGCACGAAAATATCCGTGTCCTATGGGTACATACTATAGGTTTTATATCTATAAACATTTCCTAAACTATATAGTCGGGGTGCCGGGAATCGAACCCGGACCTCACACTCCCGAAGCGTGTATACTACCACTATACTACACCCCGAACTATGCTCACACTACGATGCTCAAAAATACTTTAACATAAATATCAACTAGTAAGCAAAATATTTGACAATACAACATATTGATGTAATATATGTTTACACACAATTATGGAAACACTCAAAGAAATGTTGCTCCCATTCTGGGAGCTCGCAAAGGAAATGTTCGATGCCTTTATCGAGGTATTTCCTACTATAGTATTCTTCATACTATGGCTACTTTGCGCTATCATCATTCTTCCATGCCTATTTGTAACAAACACTCTATTTCCAAAATGGGCTGAATGGGGAGAGACATTCTAATTAGGTTAAAGTAAAATCTACATATATAATACTCTTTATGACTGTTCAACCGGCATTCAAATCGACTGATCCAATAACACTTCACCCAACTATTTTCATCATTCTTGGTATAACTGGTGATCTAGCAAGTAGGAAACTTTTGCCTGCATTGCTTGAATTATTTTCGAAGAAATTACTTCCACCACAATTTTCAATAGTTGGTTTCTCTAGGCGTTCATTCAGTAGGGAAGAATTTCGTGATCTCATACGTGAACATCTAAATGTGAGACCTGGTCAATTCCGTGAGGAAGATATCAAACATTTTCTAGATCATATGACCTATGAACAGGGTTTATTCAATGACCCTGCTGCGTATACGAGACTTCATCTCCAATTGCAATCGATCGATGATAGATGGGGACGTTGCTCAAATAAGATCTTCCATCTTTCAGTGCCTCCAAATCTGTACGAAGGAATACTTACACATCTATCAAATTCTAGACTCACTGAGCCATGTGATGATAAAACTGGCTGGACGAGGATATTGATAGAAAAACCATTTGGAAATGATATACATACTGCTAGATCATTGGATAAGATGCTCGGAAAATTATTCGATGAGAAGCAAATATTTCGAATAGACCACTACTTAGCAAAGGAAGCTCTACAGAATATTCTGGCATTTCGTTTCTCAAATCCAATGTTCGAACCTATATGGAATAAGGATCATATTGACCGTATCCATATCAAATTGTATGAAAGCAACGGTGTAGGTGATCGTGGTGAATTCTATGATTCTATAGGTGCATTGAAAGATGTTGGACAAAATCATATTCTAGCAATTCTCACATTGATAGCAATGAATGATCCTGGGTCACTAGGGGCCGATGCTATCAGAAAAGAGCGTGCAAAAATATTGAATAATTTGAAAATGATACCACCTAGAAAAGTCAGACTAGATGTTGTAAAAGGACAATATGTCGGATATACATCTGAAAAAGGCGTAAAACCACTTTCGACTACAGAGACATATTTTCGCATAAAAGCCTATATCTCTGGATCAAAATGGAATGGTGTACCATTCTATCTAGAGAGCGGAAAAGCTTTGGCAGAATCTAAGGCTGAAATAGATGTATATTTCAAAAAGGTCAAGAAAGCTCACTGGAATTCATCTAGCAATAACTTTGACGTGCCAAATATTCTAACATTTCGAATACAGCCTGATGAAGGTATCAAGATCAAATTCAATGTAAAAACGCCTGGTTACGGTTTTGACGTTGAACCAAAGACTCTAAAATTTAAATATTCTGATGTATCATCATTCCATGATGCTATACCCAATGATTATGAGAGACTTCTACGGGACGCTTTCGCTGGTGATCAGACATTGTTTGCTTCAACTGAAGAGATCATTGCTTCATGGAAATTTATCACACCGATCCTAGATAATTGGTCCGAACTACCACTTGTTAGATATGAAAAGGGAACTAAAGAGATAGGTTAATAAAAATGCCGCCTTATATATAAAGCGGCAATAGCATCAATGTATCATTCCAGTGGATCAAATTATATGGTGGAACAACCTCAAAACTTTTGGTTTTAGCCAATCTAATACCTTGTTTAAAAGTGTAACCGAAAGTATAACTACGATATAAGATGATAGGACTATTTCGAATGTTTCATTGGGTCCAACAAGACCGATCATGATGAATGCTGTGCCTGCAATGATGAAAAACCAGGTGAAATTTCTATTCTCACCAAATTTCAATAGCTCATTCAGGATTCCATTAGCCAATAAAACTAGACCAAAGGTAACCAATATTATTGTAGTCATATGTTTAGAATTTTAAGGAACCAAACTTTATAATACAGTACCATAGGTTATGTTGCATGTCATTCATAGTTAGTAACTACATCGCACCTCTTTTCATCCTTAATGATCATTATAGGTTGAGTATCAATTGCAACACCCTTTTCACTTCCTCCAATCGGCTAGTGAGATGTGGTATTCCGATCATTGTAAACATTTCGTAGCCTCATATCGGAAATGAAAAGGGTGTTGCAATTGAT
>CAIPHR010000015.1 GCA_903864905.1 uncultured bacterium | reverse complement strand
TATCGATTTAACCATTGATACTTATACTTTATGTATTGACTGCTATTCATAATATTATTGCCGACAATTTGTTCTATTTGTGTAATAATAAAAGGAAGATTTGAAGCATAATCAACAACCCATCTGATTGAAAATCCGTCCTCATATTCCGCCAAAAATTCTCCGGATGAACGATTAATATTTTTATGAAGTAAATCCATATAATAAATCCCTGCTTCATCTTTTAAAATATAATCTTTTAACTGCCCGAATAATCCAAACGGATATGCAACACAATTTGATTCACTAATATATTCATAAGCTTTATCACTCAACACAATCCGAGGATAGATTGCACAAGTAGACTCGAGCTCATGCGCCTCTATTAAAGCATTACCTAATGTAATATCTTTTTCTCCATTTTGTCTCAATGGCCAATACATATTTCCTATAGTAATTGCACCTCTAACACATAACCCTTTCTTCCATAACTCATCTTGCAAGTATCGTATCACCAAAAATAAATGAGAAATATCAGCCGGGGAATCTCTTACAAAGAATACTACTGAATCTGAAAAAAATCGACTTTGAAAATCGATTTTTCTTTCACCACCTTCTCCCTGGGTGACTTTTTTGCCTCCAGTAGAAATCCCGGAACATATCTTCAATGAGTCCACCAATATCTTGATAACTCCGTTATCTTTGTCGCTTTGCATAACCTTGTTCTTAAACCCAAGAATATCTAAGAACGCAACAATACTACGTTCATAACATGATGATTCTGGTAAATTATTTCCTGTAGCAACATCAATTTGTTGATTTATCATTCTTAATAACTTTAGTTCCTAATTATTCAATAATTATCAGATTAAGCTATAATATGTATTTCGCATTAACATAAAGCCACGCAAGTAGTCTTTACATATTCATACGAATTTGGCTGTCTTTATCAGATCTGATATTTTTTTCTTTACTTTTCACCTTCTTCTTCCACAGCCCAGCCACAACTTCCCGCTCGTGAATCTTGTGATTCCGTTCAAGCAACCGCTTGAGTATTTCGCGACGAGCGTCGGGATGGATGGTGAAGCGGACGCGGTCGTTTTCGGGGAGGTATTCTACTTCGTAGAATTCGTGGCGGAGGTTTATGTCTGACCAACCATAGACTTCGAGAACTGTATTGTCCATCTGGACGTGGAGGTCACGGAGTTTCAGGATACCGGTAACGGCTTCGTTGAATAGTATGGTGCCGGATATTTTTGCGAGGTGTTTGTGCAGGTGTGCTGCATCTTTTCCTAGAAGTTTTTGAAAGTCTTTTTCATCAAGAAGTTCATCTTCAGAATTTATCTGCCTTAGCAATCGGGCATGAAAGAGGTTGTAGGTTTTGGTGAGACCAAGCTGTATGGCAAACATCAATTGCTTGCGATGTTCATGATAGCTCTTTCCGATCGATTCCAGATATTGTTCTTGTGATTGAGAAAGGTTTGGAGGTAATGGAAATGTTACATATCCCAAACTCAGGTTATAACGACCTGTTCCACCAAGATTTGCACTTCCCTTGATAACCCATTGAGAATGTATTTCAGACTGAAAGATTGAAAAGTGTGTAAAATCTTGATGGCATATCACTATACATGTTTGAG
>CAIPHR010000014.1 GCA_903864905.1 uncultured bacterium | reverse complement strand
TATAGAGATCATCAGAATAATTCAATATATAGATTAATTTAGCCTGAGTGTATATTGGTCATGTCTCAAAAGGTAAACAAGTATTTTTGCACTAATTATTTGACTCATCGTAAATAACTACGCTTTGATATTACTGTGGTTTATGTAATGATATAGAATATTTTCAGGTAAAAAATATGTCCATGCAGCAAATGTATTCATTCAGTAAATATAAAAGTGAAACTAAAGAAGATTGGTTTAATATAGCTAATCAAGAAAATTTTTTATGTATAAATGCCAAAGATGAGATGCTTCTTGAAAAATATAGTGATGTTAACCTTGTCATTTATAAAGAAGAGGTGGCAGGTAGAAAAACGCCTGTAGGAATTTTCGTATCGAATGGGTTTAGATATAAGATAAAAGGCTTTATCAAAGTATTGGACGCCACTTTTGGCGGACTTTTCATTTTGAAAAAGTATTTAGAAAAGACTTGGGAAATTAAGTATTATTTCTATCATAAAGTGGTTTTAGACTATTTTTTAAAACAGCTGAATGTCGACTTCATCGATTTAATGTATTCTCCTTTAGTTGCAATAGAGAAACCTGGTTTTTCCTACATTTCGAATCCAACTCCTTACGCTTATGTCAATAACAACAGTATCGTTTATATGGATTTGGAGGGTGATTTTATTCAAAATATAAAATCAACGCCAAGATATGAAATAAGGAAAGGTTTGAAATATTTAGATGCAAATATAGTGCTAAATTCTGATAATAAAAATATTATAGAACATTTTCTTTATTTGGACGAATATAAGGCAAAAAAAATAGCGATAAGCCAATTTTCTAGAGATTACTTTGATGAGTTATTAGCATCTAAATTTTATAAAGCGCTTGTTTGTATTGATAAAATTTCGTTAAAGCCATTAAGTGGAATTATATATTCAATTGACGGGAGGATGGCAAATTATATCTATAATTCAAGCACTCATGAAGGTAAAAAGTGCCATTCCAATAAAGCCTTATTGTTTTTGGCTATGGATGAAAGTAAATCATTGGGAGCTAAATACTTTATTCTAGGTACTGGCTATGTTGAAAGCGGGAATATGTTGTCAGTCACAACATTTAAAAGAAGTATGTCTTCGAATGAGGTTGGATGCAACATATACCGAAGCCCGATTTCTTTAAGAGGAAAATTATATACCTCGTTACTACTTTTTAGAAAAAGAACAAATGCTGAGCAGAGGTAAGGACGTGTATACAACAAAGCGCTGGAAAATAAGGCCTGTTTTAAAAAACGAATGGGATGGCTATTGGCGGGTTTGTTCTAATCCGAACTTGTTGCAGTCATGGGAGTATGGTCAGGCTAAGGAAGATTCAGGAAGATGGAAAGCTCAGAGGCTTGTTATTTGCAATGAAAATAACAAGCCTATTGCCTTAGTTCAGGTCCTAACATGGTGCCTGCCTATACTGGGAGGTGTTGCTCGCATTAATCGTGGTCCTTTGTTGCTAATTAATGAGTCTAAAGATGAGCTGCAATTAATGATTGACACTCTTAGTGTTCTGATGCGAGAAGCGCGACGTCAACGATGGTGGGTTGTTCAAATAGCCCCAGAAATATCCGACTCAGAATCTGCGCGTCAAGGGTTGCTGGATTTGGGATTGCGAAAGCAAGATAATATACCTTGGGCATCTGGTCTTATTGATTTGAGTTTAAGTGAAAATGAGTTGCATGCGCGGCTCAACAGACGATGGCAGCGAACATTGAAAAAATCGTCCAATCTTGGCGTGATAGTAAAAGATGTGGAACTCACAGATGAGAGGTTGGCTGATGTATTGAAAAGCTATGCTACTTTGCAGAAGCGAAATGACTTTAGCGGCATTAGTTCTGAACTTATTAAAAAGATGACAAACAGCCAATCAGGAGACTTCAAGATTTATTTGCACATCGCTGAATTTGTCAATATGAGTGGGTTGAATGAACATTTAGGATATAGATTGATAGTAAAGAATGGGTGTACCGCTTTTGATTTTTTGGTTTCAACAAACGAAAGAGGTCGTGAATTAGAGGCTAATTCCGCGCTGTATTGGCATGCTATTATTTATGCTAAACTGAACGGCTGTGCCTGGTTCGATATAGGCGGTTTGAATGAAGTTACACCTAAAGGAATTGCTGAGTTTAAGCAAGGATTGAATGCTTTACCTTATAAGTTGGTTGGGGAGTGGCGAAAATTTTCTGTACATTAATTTAAGTTGAAAGAAAAATATTAATCCGCTTCAGAATATGAGTTCATTTTACAGCTAAGATTTACCATAATGCATGGTGTTTATTGAAGTAGCATAACTATTTTCACTTGAGGCTCTTGCAAAACTCGATGTTTGAGCGGAATTATTTGCCGGATAAGGGCAAAAAAGGTAGAAGTGGGCGGCCATTTCTGGCAAGATTAAGGTTCTGAAGACTTGATCAACGCCCGATATGAATACTACGCAACGAAACGGAATCATGCAACGGTGGACCATCATTCAGCATGAATTGATGCCGGAATTACGTAACGAGGTTGGCGCGCTGACGCCGAAATTGGTCAAGCTGGTGCATACCCTGGAATGGGTGCGCATCGAAGAATTTGTGAGCTCGAGTTGGGGCTTCTGCGGACGCCCTGCGCATGATCGCGGTATGTTGGCGAGTGCCTTTGTTGCCAAGGCGGTATTGGGAATATCGACGACTGCCGGGTTGATTGAACGGATGGAAATGGATCGCGCATTGAAGCGCATCTGTGGTTTTTCGATGTGGCGTAAATTGCCGAGCGAAGCGACTTTTTCGCGTGCGTTTGCTGAATTTGCCGAGGCGGGATTAGCGGAGCGCACGCATGCCGCTTTGATTAAAGAGACGTTAGGCGAACAGTTGATTGGTCATATCAGCCGTGATGGCACGGCGATTGAGGCGCGCGAGAAGCCAGCCAAAAAGAACAAAGCACCGGAATCTGCGCCTGCCGTGCCAAAGAAACGTGGACGTCCCTGCAAAGGTGAGGTTCGCGAGGCAGCAAAGCCGGGAAAGCTGGAACTGCAACGTGGCAAGTCGCTAGCGGAACTGCTGAAAGAATTGCCCCGTCAGTGCGATTATGGCAACAAGTGCAACGCACAGGGTTACAAAAACGGCTGGAATGGCTACAAGTTGCACATTGATACCACGGACTGCGGTGTTCCGGTCAGCGCACTGTTATCGAACGCCTCGATGCACGACAGACTGGCGGCCATGCCGTTGGCTATGATGACGGCGGAACGCGTGACGAATTGTTACGACCTGATGGATGCGGCTTATTGCAGCAGCATATTGCGGGATCATAGTCGCAGCCTAGGGCATGTACCGCTGATTGATCACAATCCGCGTAAAGGTGAGAAAATCGAGTTTACGGCAAGCGAAGCGCAACGTTATAAGGAACGCAGCCAGGCTGAGCGGACCAATGCCAGTCTGAAAGATGACTACGGTGGCCGGCATGTTCGTGTCAGAGGCAATAGCAAAGTGATGTCGCACCTGATGTTCGGCATACAGGCGCTGACGGCAGCGCAACTGATGCGACTACTTACGTAGCCGTATCAAGACTGACAGGTTGAAAGCACTAAAAGGGGCGTTGGCGAGAGTCGGCGCAGTGGCCTATGGGCACAACGGAGCAGAATCTATGATTTCGGACGGATAAAGCGTAAAATTTCGCTTGAATCGTGAAAAATCTCACATTTTAGTGAGACAGTTCCCGCTGAAACCATTGCTTTCAGCTATTTTGCAAGAAGCTCACTTGTCATTCTATTAAAAATGCCTGGCCCCCCTCTTATGATGATTAAAGTTTGGAGTGAATGATTGCCTAAGTTAAATATCACTAAAGTGGACTATTTAAAAGCGGCTGTGATGTTCCTGCCGATAATTTTCTATTCACCCTTCTTTTTTTCTTTATCGGTATATCCACCACTAAGAATTGGAACTTTCTTTTTATTAAGTATCTATCTTTTTTTTAGCACTAAGCGTTATTCGAAAAGTGATGCAGCTGTATTTGGTGTTTTGATGACGTTAACCATACTTATGGTTTTAAGTAATTCATCTGGCCAACTCGGTTTGATTACTATAGGTAATTACAGTCTTAATATATTCTTTGGATGGGGTCTATATAGATACTTAGCAACTAACAGACGCCGACAAGAAATAGTACTTGGATTGTATGTTAGGTTCTTCTTTTTTGTTTGTATATGTTCGATATTAAGTGAAATCTATCTTGTATTATTGGGTGAATTTGACTTATTTGGTATTAAATCTGATGTTTACTCACATTTAGTGACACCGTTTGGTGTGTTATTTGTAAAAGATTTTGGTTCTATTAATGTTTACCGGAGTTTTTTTTATTTTAAT
>CAIPHR010000013.1 GCA_903864905.1 uncultured bacterium | reverse complement strand
GTATTGGTTAGCCATAGCTTGTTCAATACTCATAAGGAGAACATTGTCGCTTGGCAGGTATGTTTTCTCTGAAGTCTGGATGCATTTGATATTGCCGTTTTGAAGAAGCCACTGAATCTGTCCGCCATCAACGGGATTGCGTGTTAGTCGATCGATTTTCCAACCAAGAATAGCGTCCGCTTTGTCGGCAGAAATTGAAGCCATCATTTCATTAAACACGGGACGACCGGGAGCCTTGGCCGATTTCTTTTCGGTCAAAATCTGGACGATTTCAAGACCTCGGTCTTTAGCCAGATCAGTAAGCTCTTTTTCTTGCGATTCAAGCGATAGAACCTGCTTGTCTTCGGTATCAGTAGATTTTCTGCAGTACAAAATATATTTCATATGATTGATGGTTAGATTAATAATAAATAGTTTTAAGTTAGAGGAATTGTACTCTCATTATTTTCGCAAGACAAATTTTTCGGTGGATTTTCTGTGGAAAGTTTGTAAATTCTGTGACGACCTTGGCCTAACCAATACGTATCATACGATTTGTCCATGACTGGATCTTTTGCACCACATTCTTCCAAGTAAGATTGAATGCCGTAAGAGCTGATACCACCTTGAATGATCGGCCGTTTGATATTTCTAGAGCAGGTATATGCTTTCTGATTTAGTAATCGCGGATCAGTAAACGACTTGGCCATGTATTTTGTGAGATAACTTGATAACCGGTCATTTCCGTCAGTAATGGTCATGTAAACGAATCCGTGTCCCCACAGGCCAGCAATAAGGCGCGTATGTCGTTCTGTGTCACAGAGATCTGCGGGTAGTCCCCAGAATAGAGCGTGGAAATGAACGGCTCCACGCCTTTGAAATTCTGGAACAGCGATGTACCGGAAAAGTGCTCCGAATTTATGACGGAGAGCCTTGATGAAAGAGTGGAAATCTCGATAACCGATACGGAGGTCGGTTTGGTTGTCCCGGTACGTCGTAGTAATGAGTACAGGATATTCAACTCCTTCCAGGTTAGATGATACAAGCCTTCGGAAAACCAGAGCAGCGCGTCGAGCGTTATCTTGCCGCTTTTCTTGGTGTTGTTCGGATGATATTGGATCTTTTCCATCATCAGCCAGATCAGAGCAAAGAACTTTACTCTTGCGGTTTCGCCTGATTCCAGTACGAATTGGGAGATGTCGTCCATATGTGTATGTTTCGATTGTGTTAGCGTAACGAATAATTTTGTTGTAACCCATGTCCTTGTGTTAGGTCTATAGCAAGTCATCAAGCGGCTGCCGGCGGACTGCTCCGCGCTAAAGCATCGGAAGCAGTCTCGCCGGCTCCAGCCAATTCCATGAATGATTCGTACAGACTGGCCAAACTGTTCAGATACTCATTGGCTTCTTCAGGCGAAATATCTCGACCGGATTTTTCCCCGAAGTAGTCTCTAGCTCGTTGTATCAGCTCATGGCTGAATTGGTGTGCCATGAGATAATGTTCGCAATTTGGCGAATATACCTCTAGATTACTGACATGCTAAATAAGCCCGTGGTTAGGGCTTCTGTCACTTCCTGATGAACACCACCTAAAAGTTATCTCTTGATTGTCACTGCGTATACGTCTTTGTTGATGGAATAGCCGCCGGTGTCTATGCTCAATATCAGGTCATCAGAAAGACCAAGCTTGCTTTTGAATAGCTCATTGATTTCTGGTATGGATTTCATTGTCACGACCTTATCTTGCTTAGTAATTCTATTCAATTCCGCAAGACTACAATTATCCCTCGCAACTAGGTACTTGATGAGCTTCATTCGCTTGCTAATGCGCTCTATGCTGTATGCCAGTTGTTCCTTGCCTTCCTGATATATGCCCTTATTGTCGTCAATGACGATCTTAATCCTATCATCCACCTTTTCCTCTTGGAATTTGATCACTGGAAGCTCAAGGGTTTTCTTTACCAGCCCAGCGTGCAATTTCTCCATGTATACAGCTATATCATCGGTGAAGAACTGATATTTGAGTCTGGTCCAGAAGATTTTTGCAGGTTCAATATCTCCGATTACCGACGAGAAAAATATATCAGTCAAATATTCGCCGGTATTCTTGCTTGTTTCTTTAACAGCAAGAGCGCGGCCGGTCAAAGATTCCTCCGGTGACAAAGTAAGCGATTCCTTATACTTTTTTATGGGTAAATATATTTTGTTGTAGATCTTGTTGTAGCCAAAGGAATACGACTGATCTTCAATGCGTCTCAGGGTCTCCTTTTTGATATTTGCTGTTAGTTTTTCATCCGAGCTCACCACCTTTATTTTTTCATCGATTTCCTGCTTTTCAACATCGATTATTTTCAGCAGGTCTTTTTGGCCTTGGATGATGTCAAAATACTCGTATACGCACCTGAAAATGTTATGGAAACTTTTCTTGTCTAAAGCACCTAAAAGCTCTGAGCATTTCTGATTAAGCTGTGATATCACGAGATCCATTCATATATTCTAACACCAAGAAATATGTAGTGAAACTATTGTCTGTGGCGCCTCCCGCTCCACAATCTTTTCCGGCTAGGTGATACATGGTCGCGGAATATCCCCTCAGGCTAAAGAAGATGGACGAAGCAGTCGATGTTCACTTCCTCTACGAGGTTACAGTAGCCCGCCTTTCGCATAACCGTACTGCTTCGCGCTTTCCCACCGTCTGTAACGCACAGACAGTGGGGCGCTACGCAGTACCGATATGCTTCAGGCGGAATATGGTTCCGTGGGAAGGAAGTGAACATCCACTGCTTCTAGTGCCCGCGACCATGAATCACCTAACCTCCAAAGATAGTCGAGCGGGGGCGAATAACCCCCACTTTTACCAAAAATGTGGTAATATATTTGCATTATGAAAAACTCACAAAAGGGATTCGTGGTGCCATTATTAGTCGCTATTATTGCCGTATTGGCCATTGGAGGTGGGGTATATGTTTATGAGACCAAGAAGGTAGAAACCCCAGCCCCCATTGATTTGCAAGTGGAGCAATCAGATCAAACACAACAGCCGACTGTCCAAAATAATCCTGTAAATCCACCTGTTAAAAATACACCGGTATCACCTAAAACTAATACCTCTAGTTGGAAAAAGTATTCAGACGCTTCTATTTCATTTGAATACCCATCTTTAGTTTCGATAAAACAAGATGCGGGAACTATCACACTAAGTCACTCTGTTGCCTATAGACACCCTAATCCTTGTGATTTCAAAGGTGATGCTCCGCCACTTGATCGACTCGGAGATTTTGGCGTTTCTCTAAAAGTTGTCAACCAAAACTTAAAAGAATTCGTACAAAGCAGCACATACCCTGGTTGGGATTATGCTTCCCAAAATCCTTTCGCATTTGGTTCTCTGAACGGATTCAAGGTCTCCTCTGGGGTTGAAGGATGTGGAGAAGATATTTATTATCTTACTATTTCCTCAACTCAGACACTAGTTATTCATCGTGGTTATGTTGCCGAATTTAACTCCATAAATGGAGACTATCAAACCTACCTTAATCTTCCAGGAATAATTTCTCCAAATAAAGCAGAAGAGTATTTCAATCATATTCTATCGACTCTAAAATTTATTTCCCCACCTTCAAATAATAGTTCAGCAAAAATTTCTCCGGATTTCTTGCCCGATGGTTACGTTAATCCTCCAAATCAACAAATTGATTCAACATATTACAATCAAAAACTCACTGCCTCCGGTTTTTTGAGGCCTGGGTTGAAATGGGAAGTTGTTAGTGGTTCATTACCTTCAGGATTTTACCTAAGTAAAAATTCTATTTCCTGCATACCTGAAAATCCATGTGATCCAAATTATGAGACGTGGCAAGCTGTATTAGGTGGTCGCACCCAATCGACCGGTGTGTACACTTTCACTGTTCGAGCATCAAGCGGTAGTCAAAGTGTTGATAAAACCTACACCATCACGGTCAAAAATTCACCCACTCAATCAAGCATCTACATCATACAACCAGTTATAAATGAGACCTGGCAGATTGGAACGCCTCACCCTATTCGATGGAAGTTAAATACTGATCAAAGTGCGTTGAGAGGATCATTATTTCTTACAGTTTTCCTTCAAGATTCATCAGGCAATCTGATAAATGCTCAGGCAGGTCAACAAATACAGAAAGATCAAAATTCTACGACAATATCAATTCCTTATTTTGCTAATCCTGCAATAATGCCGGGAAATTATCATCTCGTGTTTAACATATTTGACACGATTGCCGCGCTTCCTTGTGTCGGGTGTCAGGGTTATTCTAAATTAGTTGCTTCCGCTACGACTACAGCCACAATTACCCTAACTGCATCAGACGGAAAAGTCGCACCTGCTATAACATCTCTTAGTGTAACGAACGGAAGGGTTGGCGATTCGATTTCAGTTAATGGGGTGGCTTTTCAAAATGATTCCAAGATTATCTTTGAAAGACTGAATCCGCTTGATGGGCAGGCTAGAATAAAAATATCGCTTACGCCGCAAATTGTATCTTCAAATAAGCTCACTTTTACCATCCCAAATAGCTGTACTAATTCAGATGTGTGTAACCCGCAAAATTCTTTAGTTACTTCAGGAGTGTATTATGTCTCTGTTCAGACACAATATGGAACAAGTAATGTAAGCGGAATTCAAGTCAGCAATTAAGACTAAAAACAGCTAAGATTTAGAAACAGCTAATGCAGTCGAAAAAGCTAATTCTGTTCTAATAACGTTCCAGACGGCGCACAATGATCCATGAGGACTGCTAAATGCAGTCCGAATGGAGCATCATTGTGACACGTGGAGAGACGAGAACGGCGGAGCGTGCGAGGCTAGCAAGCCGAGCCGCGAGCCGGTGCCCAGACCGAGCTCGACTGGTCGAGCGAGAGTCGCGGGCGAGTCCTCTCCCCGGCACAATTGATCTGTACCCCATAAAGTGGACACCAATTTAGTACTTTTTTGTTTCTTGTTTATAATTGTGTGGTAAAATGCAACTTATGCCAATTATTAAACCAAAAAAGCGTTATGCCTTTGTCGATGTCCAAAACACCGCAAGCACTACTCGCAAGTTGCTTGGCTTTATGATTGATTGGCATAAGCTGTACTCGTATCTTACAAACAAATGGAAATGTGAAAAAGTGTTCTACTATTCCGGAATAGACGAAGGTGATGATGAGACTGCCAAGGAGTTTGAATCGTTGAGAGAATCTGGTTGCATCGTCAAAACTAGAACGGTTTTCTCATACAAGAAAACCGATAAGACGATTTCGATAAAGTGTGTTGCATGTGGAAAGGAAAACGCTGAGGTTGTAGATATGGGGTATAATCGCAAATCAAATTGCGATGTTGATTTGACTGTTGATGCTATGGAGGAAGCTGGTCCAGACAAGGAATTCCTAATATTTACCGGCGATGGAGATTTTGATTATCTGGTTGATAGGATTGTGGGAAAAGGTACAAAAGTCTACATCGTTTCGTCAAATGCAGGAATCAAGAAACCGGGTCTAAATACCAAGCGTTTATCGACAAGGTTGAAAGATATTATAAAGAAACACGAACAAGGAAAGATTGACCTTATTAACATAGATAGCTGGAAGATGAAGATCCGGAAAGAGGTATAAAATACAAACCGCCACGAAGCGTGACGGTCTGCGAATGACATCTAGTATACTAAGCAATTAGGAGTCAAAAGTCAAGCTGAAGTTGTGGATTACATTTTAACCATATTACATAACTAACTCCGTTCTAATAACGTCTCAGACGGCGCACAATGATCCATGAGGACTGCTAAATGCAGTCCGAATGGAGCATCATTTGCTTGACAAATTATCCTGTCGTGATATAATAGTCTGGTACAGATTTTTGACAACATAATAACCCGATTCGTGGTCAAATTAGACATGAATCACAAAAGAAAGAGAAAATATGGCAGAGAATACGAGTGCAAAGCCGTCGGTTCAGCCGCCACCTTCACTTCCTCCTCCAGCACCTGTTGGTGACAAGTGGAAGTGGGCAAAGATCGCTGCGATCATCGCAGCGATTCTTGGACTCATGAGCTTCTGGTGGTGGTGGAATCACCGCGATCAGAAACCCGCCGCGGTCACGACTTTAGGAGTCGACGCAGTCGCCGCCACGGCCAACAGAGAGTTGGCTCTGCAGTACGACGCTGTTCAAGCAGAACAGCTTCGTCAGGAAGATGAGCGCAAAAAGCTCAATGCTTATGCTAGAGACATTGCGAAGAGAGGTGCTAACCTTTCTGGAATGGCATCCAGCGTGGCCAATAACATGGTCATGAGTAATTGTTTCAACATTGTGAACAGCACGAATTGCCCCATTGTTGTAAACTACGGACCGGTTTACAGGAACAACTCCCTGGTTAGTACACAAGTTGTGATAACTAGGAAGGTAGCTCCACGTGCGTCGCGGAAAAATCAAATGTTGCATCCGCCTCGACCACAATCTTCTGCAGATACTACCCAAGATAGGCGGGAGACGCCGCAACAGCCAGAGCAACATGCTCCTGTTGAGCCTCCAATAGCTGTAATTAGTCCTTATGTGCCACCGGTACCAAGCGATCACAAGCCACAAGTTGTGCTTGTACATCGAAACAATCCGTTACTAGGGTTCCATTTCAGTATCCTAGGGATAGGGATTGGAGCCGATCTTGGTGGTGAGTAGTAGTTCTTTAGTTCAATAAACTCCCCAAAACAGCGATGTTATGGGGGGTTTTCTTATATACACCGTACCATTACAATACCATTGACTTTTCACTCTCTTTATGCTAGAATGAGACCAGATTTAAAGCTTGTTTGCGTGGATCTATTGATCACCGCCAGTGTCCAAAAGATACTGTTTGACAGCTAAATAAACAACAAAAAAACCACCTAAAACGGGTGGTACGGATAGAAGAGAAAGAGAAATTATGAGCAAGAAAACAACACGACCTCCAGCATTAAAAATGCCAGAGGAGGCTCCAAAACCGGTAGCAAACCCGGACATTGATAAGTCCTTAAAGGTCATCTTGGTTGATGATAAGGACATTCAGTCACTCCTCATCAACATAGTGACTATAGTGGCAGTTTTCATCGTCACATCGATCACACTGTCGTCATTCTGGTCGACAAAATCGATCGCAACTACTGGTATACCGATGGCCGCAGTATCGGTATTTGTTATCTTCTTTGCAAAGGCAATGTGGACAACAGTAGATTCTAGACAGATAAAGATCTACCTAGACTATCTACGCCCTGGCAAGATGATAGCCTACTCACAGGGCTTTCACTTCACTGCATGGTCATCAAGCCTGCAGGAAGATCCGATCTCGATCCAAAAGGAAGAGATCATCACGACACCCCTAGGTAGTCCGTACCAAATAACATTCTCAACAATGAACTCATACAGGATGTATGCGAACATTACGGTGATCTACGCTAGGCGAGGAGACATAGAGTCGCTTAGCAAGTCACTCAAGTACAAAAAAGCCGACCTAGAGAAATGGATCATCGCATCCATAGCATCAAAATTATCTGACTTCGGTGGCAGAAACTCATGCGAGAGTCTACTCTACCACAAGGGAAAGATAATAAACTGGGTCTCTAAGCTGTTCGATGATGAGGACGTCCAATCCTATTTCGAAAAACAAATTGGTTGTGAGATCAAAAACCCGCGGCTAGAGGAATTTTATCTGACCCCAGAGTCAGAAGAAATCTTCCAGAAAAAAGCAAAAATTGAAATCATAGCGCAAGGAATAGCCTCCTTAATCGCGAATAACGACGGGATGGATAGAACCGAAGCGGCAAAAATCGCAGCAGCTGCTGAAGGTGCAGCTAGAATAGACTACAAAACTCTCAAAATTGAGGGCATCCCACCAGGCGCAAAATTTGTAGCCTTGGGAGATGGCGCAATGGGAGTCGCTGCAACAAGAGGATAAAAAGATAAATAGAAAACGAAGAAAAATATGGCAAGAAGAACACCAAGTCCAGTAGCACCAACAACATCTGCAGTACCTGCAACACCAGTAGTCCCCGCAGCTCCTGCAGCAACAGCGGTTACACCAAAAAGGAAGCTGAGCAAGATCGAGAAATTGCTCCTGATACTGGTGCCAGTCATCATCATTATCATATTCATGCCCAAATGTAACTCTGGGGCTGCAGGCGAAGAAAAGCTCAGTCACAAAATGAATCCGACGGTGAAGCAAAACTTCAACCGTGCAGAAAGATCTGGAGTCATCATAGCTGTGCCTGGAAAATGGCAAGGTGTGACTGGCTTCCAGGGAAAACGCATCGACATGACCATAGAGGTCGATGATGTACACTGGTTGGTGAGGTTTGATTGCGATGACAATCGCATTTATAAAATCTACCCCCGTAATTGGCGGGAAAATTCTCACCTAGAAAATGACAACGGGTTTGATACCATGGAAGTCAGCATCGAACCAGGTCAAAAGATTACCGAAGCACCAATTGCTTGGGCGATCTCAGAGAGAAGGAATGTTCCTTCCTCTTAAAAAAGTTCTTTTCAAAAAAGACCAACATGATTTACTTCATGCTGGTCTTTTCCTTTTATACTATATACAGCTACATAATATTTGCAAAAACTATAGAGCATTCACGGTACTTGCTATCAGATTGACTATGCCCCATGCCGATAACATGATGAACATACCTATGATACCTCCTAGAATAGTGTTCTTTGCAGTGGTTCTTGCTTCTCCATCATTCGATCCCCATACATACTTAACTACTCCATAAGTAAAGACTACTAGAGCAATAGCGAACATGAGTTCTACTATAGGATTCAATATATTGGATATTACAGGATCGAGAACTTTGCCGAATGTTGCGGCATCTATAGCAGCCATGAACTGATTGACTGATGACATCGGTTTGACTACCTAAGAAGAGGCGCATTACCATTATTTATATTCTGAACCTGAGGAATAGGTATATTTGTAGGTCTCGTATTGAATGTATTTACCAATATATTGACCAAACCCCATATTGATAGGATCACGAATAGTCCAACAATACCATATAGAATAGAACCCGCAGCTTTTCCTCTAGCTTCTGACTCTGCATTTCCTTTGATAAAATATACTACAACATTATAAATAATGAATATAACTGCTGCCGCTATCAAAAGATACGTGAACATATTCCCGAGACCGATCAATCTTTCAAAAAGAGTGTTTGCATCAGTGATCTGTGTCAACTGAGCAAACGCTACTACTGGTGTGAACGCAAATACTATTGCTATGATTTTTTTCATTTTATTATTAATAATTATTAAAAGCTAATACGATGATATTAGTTATAAGTAATTATACACCTAAATATAAGGATTCCAAATGAATATGTGGATATCCTAACTATTACTGAGGAGTACTATTATTTGGAGTTCCAGAAGAGCCACCACTAGGAAATATATTCGTGAATGAAGCCCAAGTTCCAGGTCTACTATTACCTAGTCCAAAACTATTTTGTAATATATTTACCAAGCCCCAGAATGACAATATAACAAAGAAACCTATAATACTATACATAACATATGTATTCCCCTCCGTTCTATTCTCATTGGGCATCACATAATACTTGATCACATACCCTGTAAAAAATACTACAGCTAGAGCCATCATTAGGACCAAACCCATATTCAAATATTTAATGATCGATGTAATGAGAGTCTCCAAAGTACCACTATTGGCAGCAAGAGCTATGGCTGGCATAATAGCTAAACTAATTCCTATAATATATTTGAAATGTATTTTTTTCATATTATTTTATAAATTGATAAATTATTTTAAGGCATCTTCCGCACTTTGTATAACATTTGGATTAATTACTCCACTAGCACTCATCGTATTGATAACGATCGATACAGCTATCTTTGAACCGATAACGATAGCTACTCCTATTACTATATACAATAACCATTGACTAGCCTTCTTCATCTCTTCAGGTTTTCCACGAGCAAGTATGTATTTGAGGCCAACAACGACTAACATAAAGACGCCTATGAGCACTGCTATATATGTAAATACTTGTAGACCTGATTGGACTAGATCACCTATTGACTTAACCTTGCTATCCAAAGGATTGACTAGTGTACTAACTGAACTGGGACTACCACTCCCACCTACAGTTATCTGAGCATTGATACTATAAATAGGAGTAACTATAACGATCAGTGCAATCAATAGGATAAAATAGCAAACCTGATCTCGTCTAATTATATTTGATAATTTCATTTGATTATATTAAGGATTACCCAATAAAGCCTTGCCGACACTTGCGCCCAGCCATGAAAGCAGCTGATAAACAATGAACCATGATGCTATCATCAAAACGAACCCCCAGAATATCTTTGGAAAAATCTTCTTGGCTGTGCTTATATTGGACTCCTTGCCGGTCATATATAGATAACCAATATAACAGAAACTACCCAGTGCCACTATCACACCAGCAACAATAGCGATATCTATGAAATGTTGTACAGTCTTCATTAAACCATTAAAATCACAAGGCACATAACCATTCGGAAGTGCACCATTAGGCGTATAATTTACTTCTTTACCTCCAACCCTAACTATCATACTAGCAGCGCCATCCTTAATTTTTGAAAGATCAGGACCATCACATACAACAAATTTGAAATCTTGGCTAAAAATATTCACAGTTGGTCTAGAACTACCCAAAGAAGTTTGAGCATTCACATAATATGCAGGATATATAGGAAATATTCCTACTACCATAAATATCATTAAAATTATCAGTATCTTGTTTTTCATTTCATTATTGAGTAGCTTCCTTTAATAGAACATTGTACTGTTCCTCAATATTCCCTACAGCCTCTATAACTGTAACTTTACCACTAGTAATATCCTGAACTGTACTAGAGAGGATCTGACGTGCTTTACTAGGTTCTATATCTAGCCAACCATTCGCAACCAGGGCTGATTGATTGAAAACGTCTATATACGGATCTGTAGAACCCTGTGCAATGATATCTCTACGTATAGAAGGAAGATACATCATATCTACAAGCATTGGTAGATATGTAGGCGAAACAAGTGTTGATACTGCTTGATATGCAGTACTAAGGTTTGGAGAGCTCTTCATGAATGAAAAACCATACATTTTACCAAATGTAGATTTGATGCCACCTGTTCTAACCTGAGGCAAAGCGGCAGCATCAAAGTTCAGATTGGGATTCTTGGCACGAATGTCCTTGATCTCTGAAGCAAAACCAAAGTATGTAGCACCTATACCAGATAGAAAAGCAGTTTTATCATTTGGCATCCCCCTGTTCCATGAATAATTGGGACTAGAAGGATCTACGAATTGAGTAAAGAATTTAAGGACTGACTGAGGCGCGGATCCTGAAGATACTGCTATAGTTGTCTTGATACTTTGTCCATCATAAGCAGTAACTGGGTTGTTGAGCTGCATTAGTAATGACCCTACTAACTCTCTAGCATTGGTTATATTTGTAAAATCACCCATTGCAAGAGTTGATTTGCGTACATTTCCATCACTATCTCTAACAGTTAGTTTAGGTATGATCAAGTTAAATTCATCCCAATACTTTGGATATGTAGCTATACTAGAGGCATTGAACATATCCCTATTCCAATACATGATGAGTGGATCGACTATGAAAGGCATAGCCAGAATTCCATTGTCTGTCAAATATATATTGGATTCTTCGATATATGTATCCATGAATGTTCTCTGTGTCAATGTTGTATATGGCACCAAGGTCAGTTTATCTAAATGTGGCAAGAGCATATCTAGTGGTATCAAGACTGCATCAGGACCAGTACCTTTTGCCAAAGCTGCTATGAAATCACCCGAGAATTGTTCTGGCTTTTTTTGAACGTAGATAACTGTCAAAGTAACAGAAGCTTTATTGTTTATCTCTGAAATATACTTATCGAAAACATCTGCAGGAAACGTTCCCCATACAGTTATATTGGGTAGACTGGATGATTTACCACTACCTTTATATGTAGCAAAAGCGATCACACCAGCTATGATGCAAACAATGAATACTGAAATTACTATAAATTGAAACTTTGACATGTTGAGAGGTTATATCTAAAAAATGAAATATTGAAAATATACAAGCAGATCACTTCACAAAAACAAAACCATAATGATGATCACCGGCACCAAACTGTTGCTCTACCTTGAAACCAACTTTTTCGAACAATGCTTGTGCTATGCTCGAAGAGATAACCGCACTTGGACTGAGTGCACTAACTTCACTCCAATCAACCAACAACACCTTACCACCTGGCTTCACTATCCTTTTTACTTCCAAAGCAAAATCATCAGGTTTTTCGATCTGAAATAGTATATTTGATACTATCACCCTATCAGCTATCCCTTCTCTCATTTTCGTACCACCTATCTTCTCAGCATTCCCCCATATCACTTCGATATTGTGTAGTCCCTGAGTCGAGGCAACCGAACGCAGTCTCTCTAATAAGTCTTTCTGTACATCTACTGCATATATTCGACCTGTAGAACCGACTCTTTTAGCGGCTTCTATACTATAGAAACCAGAGCCGGCACCTAGGTCAACTATTTTCATGCCATCCGTCAATCCCAACTTATTCAGATTTGTTGCTGGGTCAGAAAACATGAGTTCATTATAGAGTATTAACTGCTAAGTATAAAGGTGCAATATGGGGACAATTGTTCTATTTAGTTATATTGAATAATTAGTTCACCAAATATGTGAGAATAGCCACCGTGGACATTGCGAGCGTCCCGATGTAACATCGGGAGCCGAGCACTAGGAATTTTTCAGCCTACTTCGCCAAGGCTTCGTAGACCACTTATAAGTGCCCTTAGAAGCTTTAGCGTAGGAGGGCAGAAAAATATCCGTGTCCACGGTGGCTATTCTCACATATTTGGTGTTAAAACCTATAAACAAATCAGACTAGCCAATGCATCCCCTTCACGAAGCTTCATAACACGAACACCCTGAGTAGCACGAGATAATGATGGGATTTCCTTCAGATCAACACGTATAACCTGAGATTTCTTGGACATAGCAACAATTTCCTCGATATCATCAGTAACAACCTTGGCAGCAATAAGTGGACCAGTTTTTCCTGTAATATTCATAGTGAGTATACCCGAGCCACCACGATTCTGAACTTTGTATTCAGCAAGCTTTGTTTTCTTGCCATAACCGTTTGCTCCCATAACGAATAACTGTGGATTCTTGGCATCCTTAGATATGACATCAGCAGATATAACACTATCAGTCTTTTCTATCTTGATAACACGAACACCTGCAGCATTCCTTCCCATTTCCCTAACATCACTTTCTTTGAAATGAATAGACTGACCTTCTCTAGTAGCTATCATCACTTCATCACTCTTAGAAACAAAAGAAGCAGAAATGAGTTCATCTCCTTCATCCAAAGTGATAGCAATGAGTCCAGATCGACGCACATCCCTAAAATGCTGTCCAGAAGTCTTCTTACCAGTACCATTCTTTGTAACCATAATGAGAGAGAGCCCTTCTGCGTCCTTCTTGTTCTTTGGCATTGGTAATATCGATGTCACTCGTTCGCCATCCGAAAGAGACAAGAAATTCATCACTGACTTGCCTTTCGTGGCTCTCTTTCCTTCTGGGATATCATACATTTTTATCTGATATGCTTTGCCTTTATCTGTAAAGAAAAGAATATCATTGTGAGTAGAAGCAAATACTAGGTGTGAAATAAAATCTTCCTCTTTTGTATCTAGATCAACTACACCAACACCACCTCGCTTCTGCTTCCTATATTCATCAGGATCAGTTCTCTTTATATATCCACCCTTTGTAAGGACGATCACAGACTCTTCGTCTGCTATCAAGTCTTCTGGATTGAAATCCTTCACTCCATGCTTCACGATACGAGTTCTACGATCATCACCATATCTGGTTCTGATATCAGTAAGCTCCGCCTTTATGATACCTCGAACTTTTTTATCACTACCCAGAATTGACTTCAACTCTTCTATCAAAGCCTGAACTTCTGCTAGTTCATCTAGAACTTTCTTGCGCTCCAAACCAGCGAGTCTCTGTAACTTCATTTCTAGAATAGCGGTAGCCTGCTTCTCACTGAACTTGAACCTCTTCATGAGAGCTCCGTGGGCTTCTATAGCATCCTTGGAAGCACGTATCAAAGTTATGATCTCATCAATATGATCTAGGGCTTTTTTCAAGCCTAGCAATATATGCTCACGATCTTCTGCACGCGTAAGATCGAACTGCGTACGACGTCTCACAACATCGATACGATGTATGACAAATTCTTGTAAAATAGACTTCAGAGATAAAGTCTGTGGTACACCATGAACCAATGCAACTGTATTGAAATGGAAAGCATCCTCTAGCTGTGTATGTTTATAAAGTAAATTGAGGACTTTCTCAGGATATGAACCTTGTTTGAGGTCGATAGCGATACGCATATCATTGTCTGACTCGTCACGAAGGCCTTTAACACCTTCTATGACCTTCTCACGCACTAGATCAGCTATCTTCATGATGAGCTCTGCCTTATTCACACGATATGGGATGGAAGTGATGATGATCTGGAATTGGCCTTTCTTGTCCTCAACTATCTCTGCCTCTCCACGTACCGTGATACCTCCACGTCCTGTAGCATATGCATGATGAATGTCTTTCTCTCCATACATGACTGCTCCTGTTGGGAAATCTGGACCTTTCACAAATTGGAACAGATCTTCTGTTGTAGCATCTCTATTTTCCAATAAATAAATAGTAGCATCTACGACTTCACGAAGATTGTGTGGAGCAATATTGGTAGCCATACCGACAGCGATACCTAGTGTTCCATTCAAAAGTAGATTTGGAACCGCAGTTGGTAATACTGAAGGCTCTTTCTTTGTACCATCATAGTTTGGTCGAAAATCAACTGTATTCTTGTCTATATCTCGAAGAAGTTCACTCGATACACGAGACATCTTTGCTTCTGTATAACGCATAGCAGCTGCTGGGTCTCCATCAACTGTTCCAAAGTTACCTTGACCATGAACCAACGGATATCTCATTGTGAATGGTTGTGCCATCTTGACCATGGAATCATAAACAGCAACATCTCCGTGTGGGTGGTAATTTCCGAGCACATCTCCAACCACGACGGCTGATTTGCGGAATTTTGCTGAAGCAGTGAGACCCTTCTCATGCATAGCAAATAATATGCGTCTATGAACCGGTTTCAAACCATCACGAACATCAGGTAAAGCACGATCCGTGATAACTGACATAGCATAATCCAAAAAAGACTCGCGCATCTCTGTAGAGATAGAGCGCGAAACAACACCACTTCCTTCACGTGCAAACAGTGATTCTGGTACTGATTTTTCCGATTTCTTCGCCATAAATTTGTAAATTTATAGATATATTCTAGCATAATTATTGCTTTTTTGCACTAGAATATATGTCCTATATTGATGTATATAATGAACAAACTGGACATTTTCAAGTAACCCCTACACCTATTTTCATTTCCTCCAATCGGCTAGTGAGAGGTGGTATTCTGATCATTGTAAACATTTCGTAGCCTCATATCGGAAATGAAAATAGGTGTAGGGGTTACTTAAATATAATTTGACTATAATATATGACAATGGTACTGTTTTTGTAGATAGAGCTAGTCAAGCTATCCAAATAAATGAAGCAGGTAAACTCTGTACTTTATGAAGCCGGAAGTTTCATACAGTTGGCCGGAAGCCACATTTACTTAAATAACTGACTAATTGAAAGAATGGCCGAATGAATAGGAACATACTCGAGTACTTCGTTAAAAACAAGAACGTAACTGTGGACCAAATTATCAACCTGAACAAGATAATGTTCTGGATAAAAGTATTGACATGGACGGGCGTGCTTTTCTTTACACTAACGTGTTTTGGGGCTTACATTGTCTGGTATGACAAAGGGATCAATTATAGAACAATGTACCTCATTGAAACTTCGATCCCCTGGACACTCGCCCTATCAGGTATAACTATATTCGTAGCGGGAATAGTGCATGGATTTGTAATAACTGACCTAACCAAAATAGAAACTATCTATGTACGAGACTGTCTACTGGCTGCAATAAAAAGGTTCGACAATATCTATGATTGGAAATTACTGGCTACAGGACATACCCACTTTGTAAAGATTAATTCTGAGGTTATGATAGTGAGACAAATGGTGAAGACCTTGGAAGCCCATGACCATAGTGAGAGTGCCAGTCTGAAAGAGCGCGCTATTATCAGGGAAATGTATGACGCTGCAAAAGAGTTTTGTAACTTAGCAAGTTATACTACACTATTTGGTCAAGCTGAGACCAAATATGGTAAAATGTTAAAATCAAACTAAAAAACCAACCTAGGAAGTGTTTCGACACCTCCTAGGTTTTTCTTTTAGATGTAAAATGCAATAAAAAATACGTCTATCTCTAGACGTATTTTTTATTTTAGCTCTCTCTATTTTGTTCCGTTCACCCATGAGAGATTCAATTGATATCCCCCATGTGTTCCGGGTATCTTCCCCGGTTAAGGACTCGTGTTTAGAGTACACAAGAGTCATGACTCATGATCTTGGAAGATCATATCGACTATAAGTTAGTTACCCTTCCGAAGAAGGAGTAAAAAACGGTTGAAATTTGAAATATTCCACGAGCAGCTTCCGCTACCCGTGCCTTGTTACGACTTACCCCCTGTCATCGATTTTGCCTTAGGCCCGCACGAGGCGAGATTTCGGGCACCACCGACTCCCTTGGGTTGACGGGCGATTATCTTCATAAAACTATGAATTGATGTTCCCACGTAGTGTGCGGATTTCCCGCGCTACGCGAGCTCAGTGCATTCGTTGCTTCAATTGAAACAACTTATTCAATCCTTCTTCCTCGAGATGCTCTTTTCTATCTATCATTTCCATCATCTGACAAAATAATTCAAAATCATTTCGCTTTGAAACAAACTGTAAGGGATGTTTCTCGAAGAATGGTATGATCGTTTTTAAGAGGTCTTCTCGATTATAGACTTCATATCGGTAACAATGTTGATGATTGGGCCTATTATCCTTCTGGAAGTAAATACTTCCACAATTGAAATAAGATTGTAGCCGTTCCAAGATTTCCTTGTCCTTTTCGATGAGCTTAATGTAGAACTTTGGTTCTACCGTGACTCTTCGCTTTGCAGTACGAGGTAATTTTGGATCACGAATATATATCGTGAAGCTCCCTTCACCATCTACAAGACCGACTATGTAATCTGGATTGAGTTTATACATTAAGT
>CAIPHR010000012.1 GCA_903864905.1 uncultured bacterium | reverse complement strand
TCGAATGTACAAGCAGAACCTCCTTGTATTGATGCTGGCCATGATATGGTGACTCCTGGCCAATCTAGACCATCGTTGTTAGATGTGATGGTGATGTTGTTACCTGATATGGAGACTGTACCATTTACCGTATTACTTGATGATGGTGCTGCAGAGAGGACTGGCTTGGTTATTCTTGCTTGGATGGCTGCTTGAATTGCTGCCTGTGATTGGGCATCCGCTGCTGCTTGTGCCTGTGCGGCTGCTAGAGCTGCAGTGTCTGCGGCGGATTGTACTGGAGCGAGAGTATAGTTATTTTGCTGCTGGTTCTGTTGGGCTAGAGATAGAGCTCGTGCTCGTGCTAGAGCATCAGCTTGGGATTGGGCTAGAGCTTGTGCTTGTGCTTGTGCTCGTGCTTGTGCTAGAGCGTTAGCTTGTGCTGTGGCTTGAGCCTGGACATTAGCCTGGGCATTAGCTTGAGAATCTATAATTCCTGAAACTCTAATCGTTACAGTACTAGATGCTGAGCCTCCTGGGCCAGTGCAAGAGATGAATAGGGTCTTACTTACCTGACCTGTCGATGTGATAGAGGATGCAGGTAGGCTAAATGATCCTGATGTTGATGGTGGTACGGATGAACAGCTAGTAGCATTGGTACTTGTCCATGAGATCAATGATGATTGATTTGCAGTAATAGGGTTTGGTGTGGCTGTGAGAGTGACTGTTGGTCGGGCTCTGGTGGAGGATGCCATGAGAGTAGAGGAAGCAGTGATCGGCATAACTGGTAATGGATATCCATTACGTTCTGAACTGATCGTTATACTCTTGGCTATAGATATTCCTGAACCTGAGCATGATATGGTGAGTGTAGTTGGTAATGTATTGAACTGCTGTGCTGTCAGATATGCAATATTGATATTACCAGAGGTACCAGCTTCACCTGTCCTTGAAGAATTTATGTATTTTGAGAATATATTGTTCTGATCTGGATCACTAAGTTTACATGATGACATACCTGTTGCATTCCATGAGACACTGATAGGGCTACCGATAGCGGCTTTCTCCTGAATATTTCCACTAGCATCGGGTGTCATACCAAAAGCTAGATATGGTGTGTTAGCTGAAGATTTTGGATATGTAGTAGTCTCTGGAATAGCTGGCATGACAGAGTCCGTAGTCAATGCTCCAACTTGGTAGGAGTAATAACCGCTACCAGAAGTTCCTACCATTTCAGGAGGGAGAAATATCCAGTGAAATCCATCATCAGCTACAATTTTTTGTATAAAACACTTGCCATTTGTATCCAATTTAGCACCACCTATACTCAAACATGGCATAACTCTTTTTTCTGCGAGAATGAAACCCAATTCAGGATCCCATACAAATTCGAGTTCTTTAACTGTTATAGGCAGATTTACTAGTGTTCCCGGTGCAGCTATACCATCAATACGCATAGATGTACTTAATTCTATAGTCTTACTCGCTTTATATGTTACTGGGTTAATACCATCATCAGGAAGTTCGTCAATATACGACACCTCCCCTGTAGTACCAAATTCTCCTACAGGATATGAATTTTCTGACAATAATGTAGGGACAGTACTTTTAGTAGTTGTACTTGTTCCACCATAAAGCACTGTTTGAGTAATTATTATGCCATTTGATTTGTTAGGCTGCGGTGGCGCTGAAAAATATTCATCTTTATTTATTGTTAAAGAATATGGTCCTCCGCCACTAAATGTATCTGTGGTTTTGAAAATACCTGTACCATTTATTGGAAAATTAGCGTTACTGCTAGTAAAATCCATTTTGACATGCAAATAGTCTTTCAGCTCGTATGGCTTATCATCAGTACTCATAGACGTATTCTGACGAACTTCATCAAGCTTCAAAAGTGTCTGACTCCCTTTACTACTGATAACTTCAGCAATAGATTTGGTAGGACTCTGTAATACAACTACCCCAACAAAAGCAAAAACCACTAGCGTACTAGCAAATAATTTAATTTTCATTTTTTTATAATAAAACACGAATTAATAACGATACAAAAAAGGTTCAATACTTCTATATTGTACCCCCCCCCAGTAGTAACTAGCAAATATATATGGGGATAAGTAGCTGTATTTACTAGATAAATTTGAAACTATCAATTATCTGCTTCTGCTCTACAGAAAGAGCATTTCTTGCTTCTTCTAATGTAACTACAGATTTATCCAATATAGCAGTTACAGTGTATATTCTATGATTATCTTTATAAAATCCAATCCTATAGCCTGAATATTCTCCATTAACGGCAAACTCAAATGCCTCAGTTCCTGCAAATGTTATTTTATTAGAAGTCAAAAGGCCAAAAAAATTTTCTACTGATCCTTTGATCATTTTGTCTGGAATAGATGTAATACTGACTATACAAGAGGCTGGATCAGCTTTTGTACCCTCTTTATGAATACAGGTTGTACCAGATACTCCTATAAGAGAATCGGTTCCAGATGCCCCTATCTCATCCATAGCATATCCAGCCGGTACCGTTAACTCATAACTTGCTGGTGTTTCGAACTGGGCTACATTCTCGGTGACTTTCACTGTTGTTTCTGTATTTGACATAGACTTTGGTTTAATGATTACACTTAATAATACTATAATGATGATAATAAGGATAAATAAGGCAACTAATTTTTTAATATTGGTTTTCATTCGACGACTTTTTTAGATTATATTATATAAAATTATCAAGTCTATTTCCAAAAAGTAAACACGGCTGTCTTAAAATCCGTATTATTGTGATGATACTGTTGATTTTTTCCCAAATATATTCATATATACAATAGCTCCCACTATTACTCCTATTATAACAGATATTATGATGATTTGGGTTTTGGGCATTGGACTATAATACCTTGAAAGTCTCTATAACTTTTTTAAAAAATTCATCGGTTGGAAAACCATCACCAATTGGAGCTGAGGACAAATCTTTGGTTATACTTCCTATACTATTCGCATTTATATTCATAGATATTTATTTATCAGAATAACTCGATAATTTCTTTTTTGTCTTTAAAATCGCTCCGCTATTAGAATCAATATCTACAGTATAACTTGGATCCATGAGATGATTACTATCTGGCGTTATGATAGCCACCCAAGAGCCGTCTGGCATAAGGCTTGGGCTCCCAGAATAAATTCCTTTTTGACCAGAGTCTTGCTCTGCTGTTTGTATGGCAATATCCTTGGCTTGTTGATAAGATATCCTAGCAATTTTAACTCCTCGGCTTCGTAGCCATTGTTCCACTCTATCACGTGCTTTCTTGCCATCAGTGGAACTGACAGCACTCCCTTGAACAATAGAAGCGAAAGTGCTACCCAAATCATTTTTCTGATTAAGATTCAACTTATCACCATACTTTTCTATTACTCTATTTATTTCACTAAAGCCATTAGTTTGCGCCTCATGCATTACATAACTATCTCCAGATTCATCAGTTGCATTAATATCCGCCCCTTTAGATATTAATAAATCAAACTTGTCTGTCATGACACCATCATCTCGACTTACCTCAAACAAAATCGGCTCACCCAAATGATTTTTTGCATTTGCATTACCCTTATTGTCAAGAAGTATTCTCAAATAATCTGTGTCTGGTATAGCAGTTGCAAATGCCATAATACTTTCGGTATATGCACCATCATTACCTTGCATTGCTGTTTCCGTATTTGGATTCGCCCCATTTTTTAATAATGCCTCAAGGCCCTCCTTACTCTTGGCACCTATGGCCCAATATAGAAGAGTGATCCCATCTTTACCGATTGTATTAGGATTGACTCCAGATGTAACAAGTTTATTGACTTTATTTGTATCGCCGCTTGCTACGGCCTTCGCAAGCTCTTGAACCTTAGCATTAGTAAAATAATCTGACACATTCATACCTAACACTTTTGAACGATTCGAAAATGAAAACATAAAATAAATAATTACTGCTAATAATGTAACTGCGACTGAAAAGATGATGATTTGGGATTTGGGCATATTTTTAAAATATTATCATTGTATCCATAGCACTCTCAATAGCACTATCATTATATTCTGGTAATGTCATAGACACATTTGATGTCATATCGTAAACATATCCATCTTTTTTAAGAACTATCTTAGAATTTGATACCCACGTACCATCATCCTGCTTAGGAGATAAACTATCCCAATAAATCCTATACGCTGGTATATTATCCACAACATAATCTAGGACAAGTACCGAGTTCTTAGTCAAGGTTGAGCTTGAAATCACTAATTTTTCATGACCGACGTACTGATCTAGTCCGACAGACCAAACCGTTTTTACAATGGAGAAATTCGCTAAAGAACCAAAATTATCATTATAAAAGACAACGCCAGTACCATCTTCACTGTCCAAAGTCCACCCAACAGGAAGTCTTATTTTAAAGCCGAGCTTATTACTGACAAAATATTCCTTATTCAATTCCAACAAAGCTTCTCCTGATCCAGAATCTGGAATACTTATATTCTGATCATTTGCAGCATTGATATTAATATTTCTATTATTATTTCCTCGTATTACAACGATAGATATACAAGCAACCACAAGTAGACCGACTATAACAAGTGTTAGTATTTTTCTATTTTTCATACATTAATTTACACCATCAACCTGAATAATAACACTATAATATTTACGACTTTCCAATTTGACGAACCTGCAAAAGGAACTACTTGTGTCAATTCATATATGTGTGGATAAGCATAACTAGTAGTTCTTCAACCTGTTGATATTGTCATGCTGGCGGATCTTTTCATGAGCTTTGGCTTCTATCTGCCTGATACGTTCACGAGTAACACCAAACTCACGTCCAACTTCTTCCAATGTATGAGTGATGCCATCATTCAAGCCATGTCTCATCTCCAATATCTTGCGTTCCTTTTCAGAAAGGTCATTCAATATGAGATTGACTTGATCACGTAGAATACGGCGTGAAGACTCTTGATCTGGAGAAAGTATCTTGTCATCAGCTATGAAGTCTTGCAATGTAGACTTATCATCACCATCATCACCAACAGGCTTCTCTAGAGAGACAACCTCTTGTTCTATCTTTTCGATCTGGTATATCTTCTCAACATCCATACCCATTTCCATAGCTATCTCATCAGGCAATGGCTCACGACCGAGATCATGGGAAAGCCTCCTAACTACTTGTTTATATTTTGCAATTGTCTCAACCATATGCACTGGAACACGTATAGTGCGTGACTGATCAGCTAGAGCACGTGTGATAGCTTGCCTGATCCACCACGTAGCATAAGTAGAAAATTTATAACCTTTTGTCCAGTCAAATTTATCAACCGCACGAAATAGACCTAGATTGCCCTCTTGAATAAGATCTAGTAGTGTCAAATCTGGGCTTCGGCCTACGTATTTCTTTGCAATAGAAACAACTAGACGTAAATTTGCTTTTGCCAAAAGATTTTTGGCCTCAACATCTCCTGCTTGGATGCGTCTCGCCAGTTCTTTTTCCATACTTGCATTGATGAGAGGATACTGACCGATCTCTTTTAGATACATCTGTATAGAATCATAAGCAGAATCAGGATTCCTAGATAAATGAGAAGGTGCTTTCTTATGACTCAGATCCTCAACTTCCAAAATACCACCGCCTTCTAGTACATCAACGTTGGCAGTACTAAATTTTGTATATAGCTGATCCAGGAACATCACATCATTCTCGATCTGTGGAAATTCCTTCAATATTTCATCATACGTAACGAAACCACGATCTCTACCCTTCTGTATGAGTCTATTGGCCTTGACTTCGAACTCCTTTGCTTTACCTGCACCTGATTTGGATACTCCTCCAGACGTATTGGTCTTTGACCCTGACTTGATACCTTTCTTATCATTTTTCTTTACCTGAATAGACGCCTTTTTTGCTGGACGTTGCACACTGCGACGAGGCTTTGAAACGACTTTTTTGTTATTACGCATATAGAGATTGTTTATTAACTTGGTAGTCATTGTATATGAATATTCAATACTTGGCAAGTTATTCTGATAGCTAAGATACAAGAAACACCTATACCTCTTTTCATCCTCAATTATTAGCTCTGAATAACCTCGCGATAGTGTCTCGATGGTTCGAGGACTGGTAGTTAGCGGGAGCGCCCGCAGAACCGGAGAGATATCTATCGCGAGGTTATTCGAAATATATATTGTTGGTATATTGGGAGCAAAGTCGGAGGCGATTCAGCAGAATCGTGTCGTATGGACTTGAAAAGAGGTATAGGTGTTTCTTATAAAATATAATACCTACAAAACACCAGCATATAAGATTTTCAATTCTGCGGAATAAGAACATTATACTTACTCTCGTAAATGAACTCCCCACCAGACAGCCTTCGAATTGAAAATCTTATATGCTGGTGTTTACTATTTTCTATTTCTTGCAATATCGGCCTTACGAATAGATAATACTTGGCACTTTTTCGCCAATTCAGCAACTTTCACCTGATCACCAGCCTTTTCTGCAATTTTCAATTCTTGCATAGAAGATATCAAATCCTCATTGATAATATCCAAACCAAAATTGGATATAAGTTCCCTCATATGTACATCCCATTTTTCTTTATCGCTACCATACATAGACTCTGCTTCGAATGACATATCTTCTATCTCGCTAGCCACTCTACCACTTCTTTCCATGAATGAATCGCCAGCAGTCTTTTCAACTTCCGCGAGATATTCATTGTGCTTTTTCTCATCCTGTTTTTTGATCAAATTTAATAGACCGAACATACGGCGTTCTACGAGATCATTCCTTTTGTTCGTGCCCGCTTGGGGGGAGAGGACTTCTCCGATTCCCTCTTGCGGGGTTTGAGGAGAAGATCTACTCCCCCCAAAAGGGCGCGCCAATGGGCTTGAAATAGTTTGTTGCGCTTCTACTTCCATTTTCTTCCTCACAGCACGCAGATCATCCCATATAGCACCAGCGTCAATATTTGACCTATCGGCTATCATCTTTACGAAATAGTCTTGATCAGTTCTACTATCAATACTTGCAAGTAATGGAAATACCCTCTCACGTAAAGCACGTGGCAATTTGCGCATATCCTTCTCATCTCTCATAACATTCATAAATTCAAATTCAACAACTGGTTTAGTTGCACGTAATATATCCTTCCAGACGTGAGGATTCTCTTTTACGAGATCAGCTGGATCCTTACCGCCAACAATGTCTGCCATCTTGACATCCATCCCAATAGATAAAGCTATACCAGCTGCTCGAAAAGCAGCTTTACGACCAGCTGCATCAGAGTCAAAAGCAATAATAACATTTGGTGACAAACGACGGATCAAACCTAGATTGTTCACTATTCCCTGTTTGTTTACAGAATCACCTGATAATGCTGTTCCAGAAGCGGCGACAATATTCCTCACACCTGCTTGATATGACATGATGAGATCCATCTGACCCTCAACCATGATGGAATAATTGAGTCTACGAATCTCAATCTTTGATTTGTCTAGCCCAAACAGTATTGATGATTTATCATAAAGTAATGTATCAGGACTATTCAAATATTTAGCTGACTTATCATCTGCTTTCAATATTCTGCCAGTGAAAGCTACTATGCGACCACTCGAATCTGATATAGGAAACATGATGCGACCTCTGAAGCGATCATAAAATGAAACTGGGGAAGAACCCTGGGGTACTTGATCAGAAACGACTTTCGGAGCGAGTAATGACGAGCGAGAAGGAGGTGCTGGTTCAGCAGAGCCAGACACCGTTCGTTTCGAGGCAAGTACCCCAGGGTTCTGTTCTTTACGTTTTATGAGCCCAGCCTTCTCCATGACAGATTGATTCCAGCCCTTCTTCTTTAGATAATCCGATAGATTGGTCCAACCTTCCGGTGCCCAACCAATACGAAATACACTGCGAGTCTCATCTTTGATACCACGACCCTTAACGTATTGCTCTGCGTCCTCAGACTTCGAATATTGATCCTCGAAATACTTTGCAGCATCCTCCATTATTCTGAAAAGTTGATCTCTTTCACTTTCCTCTTTTTGATCCATAATCAATGGAACACCAGCTTTATCAGCCAAAACCTTGAGTGCACCCTTGAAATCAAGACCTTCGAACTGTTCAACAAAATTGAATATGTCACCCTTAGCTCCGCAGCCAAAACAATAATAACCCCCTCTTTCTGGAGATATGAAAAATGATGCTGTCTTTTCATTATGAAAAGGACATTTTGCTTTGAATGACTTACCAGCACGATCCATCTTTATATATGAACCTATGAGGTCTTCAATCGATATTCTTGCCTTTATTTCATCAACAGTAGTTCGTGACATAGATGTAGTATAGAGTATTATCATACATCAAGCAAAAAGCCCCATGAAGGAGCTTTTTGCTTGCAATATAACTATCCAAATCAATTAATATTAAACTGAACTTTCGCCCAATAGAGCGTCTCTCTTTGCTGACATAGCATCGATCATTGCCTTCTTTGGTGATCCTTCAAATCCAGTACCAGCTGGAACCAAGCGGCCAATGATAACGTTCTCCATTAGACCAGTTAGATCATCATCAGCGCCACGTACAGCATTGGCAATGAGAACACGAGTAGTATGCTGGAATGAAGCAGCTGATAGGAAACTCTTTCTAGTCAATGATGTTTCTGTAATACCCATAACCAATCTAGAAACTTTTGCAGGTTCACCACCATTGGCTTTTGCAATAGCGTTCTCTTCACCAAGTTGTATATCATCAATGATCATGCCATCAGTAAGGTTGGTATTACCACCTTCCAATACTCTTCGGCGACTGAACATCTGCTTCACAATGAGCTCAATGTGCTTTCTGGAAACAGTTTCACCTTGCAATTCATAGATCTTTCCAACTTCTGTAATAACATAATCTTTTGCTTTTTCTTCTCCACCATATTCATAAACCTCATCGATATCAGCAGAACCATCTGTCAGAAGTTGACCCTTTGTTACACGATCTCCAACTCTGACCGTAGTTGCACGCCTATATGGATACAGATATTCAACTTCTGAACCTTTCTTTGGAGAACCTTTGGCTTTGTCTTCTATATCTGGGAGAACGTATACCGCTTTCTCTTTACCCATATCCTTGAATCCTGTAACAGTTCCATCGACAGTAGCTACTACTGCTGGATTCTTTGGTCTGCGTTTCTCGAATACTTCTTCAACACGAGGCAGACCCATAGTGATATCACCGCCTAGACCAGCAGCACCTCCTTGGTGGAAAGTACGCATAGTTAGCTGTGTTCCTGGTTCACCGATAGCTTGTGCAGCAACAGTTCCAACTGCTTCACCTAGAGCTATGAGAGAATTTCTTCCAAGATCCAAACCGTAACACATAGCACATACGCCACGAATAGTTTTGCATGACAACGGTGATCTAACATTGACATCTGTGATACCAGCTTCTTCTACTTTCGCAGCATCAGCTTTTGACAATAGATGTCCCTTCTTGAATAAGAGTGTACCATCAGATGACTTGATATCCATAGCAGTGATACGACCACGAATATTTTTTGATAGAGGAATATTCATTCCTGAGGCTGTCTGTTTGTGGATAACAATACTATCTTTTGTACCGCAATCTTCTTCGGATACAACAACATCTTGAGCAACCACGAATAGCTTACGAGTCAAATATCCAGCCTTTGCTGTATTCAATGCTGTATCTGTTAGACCCTTTCTGGAACCGTGTGTAGTGATGAAATATTCAATAGGAGTCAAACCTTCCTTTGCACAAGATAGGATCGGGAATTCTATAGTCTCACCTGAAACTGAAGAAATGAGACCTTTCATACCAGCCATCTGGGTGATCTGTGACAGAGAACCTCTAGCTCCAGATGTGATCATGTCATATACAGAACCCATCTTATCTAGTGATGCTGGAATAGCTTTCTCAACTTCACCCTTTGCTTTCTGCCATATCTCAATATGTTTTCTTATTCTCTCTTCTTCTGTCAAAAGTCCTTCATCAAACTGTTTTGATACAACATCCGCATTATGTTTACCTCTCGCAACTATTTCCTTCTTTGCTTCTGGTACCATGATGTCATCTATACCCCATGTTGTACCTGAGAGTGTTGCATAACCGAAACCAAATGTTTTGATCTTATCCAATATTGGAGCAACATTAACGGCACCATGTAATGTGATCATATCGTCGATGATGGCTGCTATACGCTTGCGTCCAACTTCCTCATTTATGAATGGATAATCATCTGGCAACATATTATTGAACAATATACGACCGACAGTTGTTTCGAACAGGCCTTCATTGAAAGCTGCGTATTTCTTATTCTTCAAAGCAAGGACTTTCACAAGTTCACGTAGATCTATATCCTTGAAATCATACGCCAATACTGCAGCCTGTGGGGATTCGAAGTATTTCATTGAACTAGACGCTCTTTTGGCTGCGGTATTTTCGTCTTCACGGCTATCGCCAGTCGCCGAAACACCTTCGCCAAGCGAGCTAGCATCTCTATCTACATTCTTTATTTTTGTTACCCAGAAACAACCGAGAACTATATCCAACATTTTTGCTACAACAGTTGGATCATTGTTACCTGGTTTCAAAATATTTTTATCAGCTGCCATGATCTCACGAGCTTCCATCTGCGCTTCATCTGACAATGGTACGTGTACGGCCATCTGGTCTCCATCGAAGTCAGCATTGAAAGCAGTACAAACTAGTGGGTGTACATGGATAGCATTACCTTCTATAAGAACTGGTTTGAAAGCCTGTATACCCAATCTGTGTAATGTAGGAGCACGATTCAAAAGAACATACTTTCCTTTGATTACTTCTTCTAGAATTTCCCAAACCTCCTTTGCATCATCATCAATGAATCTATTGGCTCCACGAATATTGTATGCCAACTCTTTCTTGAGCAGTCCTGAAATAACGAATGGTCGGAAAAGTTCTAGAGCCATATGCTTTGGTAGACCACACTCATCGATCTTGAGTTCTGGTCCGACAACGATGACCGAACGACCTGAATAGTCAACACGCTTTCCTAGAAGATTCTGTCTGAACAAACCACGTTTTGATTTCAAACTATCTGACAAAGATTTCAATGCTCTCTTCTGTGCAGCTATAGCAGCAGCACCAGCAGAAGAACTGTGACGTATCGAATTATCGATAAGAGCATCGACTGCTTCCTGCAAGATACGCTTTTCATTACGAAGAATAACCTCTGGAGCATTGATCTCCTTCAATTTGAGAAGTCTATTGTTACGATTGATAACACGTCTATAGAGATCATTCACGTCCGATGTGGCATAACGACCACCATCTAGAGCAACCATTGGACGGAGTCCTGGTGGAATAACTGGAATACGTATGAGGAACATCCATTCTGGACGAACCTTGGCCTTGATCATTTGTTTGACCAATGAAAGTCTCTTGGCCAATTTGTCACTATCCGCAGAACTTGCAACATCATATTCTTTATCAAGCTCAGCCTTCAATTTTACTAGATCTATCTTTTTTAATAGATCATAAACAACTTCAGCTCCTATACCTGCCTCGAATAGAGATCCATACTTAACTGCATATTTGTGATATGTTCCTTCATCCATTACGAATCCTGCATTCAAACTTTCTATTTCTTTTCTCGCATTTAACAAAAGTTCCTTCAAAGCTTCTTTTGTCTTTTCATCTTGTGATGTCTTTACCTTGTTCTTGTATTCAGCATCAAGATCTTTCAAAAACTGAGCTTTTTCTGCATCATGAATTTTTGTAACTATATACCCTGCAAAATAGACGACCTTCTCTAGATCTGAAGTCGTCATACCTAGAATCAGACCAATTCTTGATGGCACACTTCGGAGAAACCATATATGAGAAACTGGTGAAGCAAGTTCTATATGACCCATTCTCTCACGTCGAACTATTGATCGAGTTATTTCAACTCCACATTTTTCACAGACTATACCCTTGTATCTGATACCACGATATTTTCCACAGTAACATTCAAAATCACGATCCGGACCAAATATCCTTTCATCGAATAGACCGCTCTTCTCAGAACGTTGAGTACGATAGTTGATGGTTTCAGGTTTCGTAACTTCTCCATATGACCACTCCATGATCTTATCAGGTGATGCCAATGTGAGTCGTACAATATCGAAATTCTGAGGATCGCTAGCTTTTTTTATTGGTGTTTGCATGGTTGTTAATTAATTACTCCTCATCAACTTTCGGCCTGTTTAATAATTCGACATTTAGTGCCAAACCTCGAAGTGTTTTCAATAAAACATTGAACGATGCTGGTAAGTTTGGAGCACGTAACTTTTCACCCTTAACGATAGCATCGAATGTCTGTGAGCGACCTAGTATATCGTCAGACTTCACTGTTAGAATTTCACGCAATGTATGAGCAGCACCGTGACCTAGTAATGCCCAGACCTCCATTTCTCCAAAACGCTGACCTCCACCTTGAGCTTTACCACCTAGAGGCTGTTGTGTGATCAATGAGTAAGGACCGATAGAACGCATATGGATCTTATCTTCAACCATGTGGTGTAGTTTCATGATGTACATAAAACCAACAGCTACAGGCTGATCAAAATGCTCACCTGTACGACCATCTCGAAGTTTCATTTTTCCAGACGGATCAAAACCTGCTTTCACCAATTCTTCTTTGATTTCTGCATCAGTTGCCCCAGTAAATGGTGGAACAATAGCTTGATAACCCAAACTATTTGCAGCTAAACCTAAGTGTAATTCTAGTATCTGACCTAGATTCATACGTGAAGGAACACCTAGTGGTGTCAAGATGACATCGATAGGACGACCATCATCCATATATGGCATATCTTCTTCTGGAAGAATCTTTGATATAACACCCTTGTTACCGTGACGTCCTGCCATCTTATCTCCTACTGAAATATTACGAACCTGAGCAACTTCTATATATATTTTCTTTATAATTCCTGATTCCAATTTGTCACCCTTCTCACGTGAGAATATCTTTACTGAAATAACACGACCCTGTTTTCCATTCTCCATACGCTTTGAAGTATCTTTCACATCACGAGCTTTCTCACCGAATATTGAACGGAGCAAACGCTCTTCTGGTGTAAGTTGAGTCTCACCCTTTGGTGAAATCTTACCAACCAAGATATCTCCTGGTCGGACTTCAGCACCGATACGTACAATACCTTCTTCTGTTAGATTCTTTAATTTGATTTCTCCAACATTCGGAATATCACATGTCGTGACTTCTGGGCCAAGCTTCGTATCACGCACATTCACTACGAATTCTTCTATATGAACTGAGCTCCACTTGCTTTCTTTAACTATACGTTGAGACAATATGATTGCATCCTCATAGTTATTACCAGACCATGACATGAAAGCAACCAATGAATTGTGTCCGAGAGCGATCTCTCCATTATCTGATGTTGATGTATCGACTAGAATATCACCTTTCTTGACCTTTTGGCCTAGTGATACGATCGGTCTCTGATGGAATGATGTAAAACCATTTGTTCTTGAGAATAATACAAGATTGTATTCATGACTCTTACCAGTTTTCTTGCTCTTGAATATAACCTTCTTTGCTTCTACATGTGTTATCTCTCCATCTTCAGGAGCAACAACGATACGACCAGTATCCATAACAGCTTTCTTTTCAATACCCGTAGCAACAAAAGGAGCTTCTGGTACTAGACATGGTGTAGCTTGCTTCTGCATATTTGATCCCATCAATGCTCTGTTAGCATCATCATGGTTCAAGAATGGTATTAGAGAAGTTGCTATGGAGAATGCCTGGTTGGTATCAACGTCGATAAAATCAACTTCCTTTCTCAAAGCCATAGCTGGTTTACCATTCTGACGAACTTCTACTTCTTCTTCGGTAATATTGCCATCTCGATCACATAGCGTAGCAGCATGAGCAATACGGAAGGTCTCTTCTTCGAGTGCGTTTAGATAAACAACTTCTTTCGTAACTTTACCCTCTTTGACCTTTGCATATGGAGTTTCGATCATTCCAAAATTATTGATTCTTGCATAGTTTGATAGACGCAAGATAAGACCAATGTTCGGACCTTCAGGAGTATGTATAGGACATAGACGACCATAGTGAGATGGGTGCACGTCACGAACCTCGAAGCCAGCTCTCTCACGTGATAGACCTCCAGGACCTAGTGCTGTGAGCTGTCTTAAGTTTTCAATCTCGGCTAGAACATTTTCCTGTTGCATGAATTGAGACAACTGATTAGTCGTGAAGAATTCCTTGATACGAGCTTGCAGAGGTCTCGGATATATGAACGATACTGGCATAATGATATCTGGTTCAACCGTCGACATCTTGTCTTGGATATTACGTTTCATCTGTGTAAGACCTAGACGAACACGCTGTTCCAATAATTCACCGACATATCTAACACGACGTGATCCTAGGTGATCAATATCATCAGCTTGCATGTCTGGAGTAACAGAAAGAGCTACTATATGTTGAATAGTAGTAGAGATATCATCTATAGACAATATTCTATGTTCGAGATCCTTCTCTTCCATAGACTTACCAAAACGCTTATTGAAACGGAATCTTCCAACACGTGATATATCATATCGGTCAGGTGCGAGTAATGCCTTGATAAATGATCTTGCATTGTCTGCAGTAGCTAGATCACCATCACGAAGACGTTTGTGTATCTCGATATATGCATCATCAACTGTTTTTGCATGATCTTTACCTAAAGTCGTTTCTATAGACTTCCTTGCATCAGGATTCTTGGCAAATAGATCTAAAATCTTCTCATTGGTATCAACTCCGAGTATACGCAATAATGAAGTTACAGGGAATTTACGCTTGCGATCGATACGACAATATATAGTACCATCAGCATCAGTTTCTATTTCCATCCAAACACCTCTAGCTGGTATGATCTTTGCTCCAAAATAACTCTTACCTTTCAACTCCGAAGCTGTAAAGAATATACCGAATGATCGTGCCAATTGTGGTACGATCACACGTTCAACACCATTGATGATGAACGTTCCATGGTCAGTCATGAGTGGAAAATCAGCCAAGAACATCTCTTGTTCCTTCACAATATTCAATGACTTATTCTTCAAAAGTACTTTTACCTTGATCTGACCTTCATAGTTTTGCTTGTTATTCTTTGCAAAGTGTTCATCATATTTTGGACGTACTAGCTCCATATGACTGAATGAAAGATCGAATTTCTTTCCTGCATAGTCAGATATTGGAGAAAATTCCTTGAGAAGTGCAGGAAGTCCCCTATCAATGAGGTCAGCAAAAGAGACTAGTTGAGATTCTACCAAATGTGGCATCTCTGTGAGAGGCTCTCTATAGCGTGAAAAATACTTCTTTGGTCTGATACCAGGTAATGCGATAGGTACAGAAGGAGTAGAAGATTTGATAGGTGTGGACATGTTTTTTATTAAAATATTAATCTAGAGCCTCGAAAAATTGTTAATAAACGATACGAAACAAGATACAGACGCCATACACGAAATCACCGTTTCAAATGAAAACGGCCATTTTATATTATCTTATATTGATATAAACACTTGTAGGATTAATGATAACCTGTCTAATCCTCCGCTGTAGGCCCTTCTTCGCTCCCGCTATGAAGGGCTTGGCAGAACACAATCTGCGAAGTTAGGGAGAGACTAGCATAGCACTAATACCCTGTCAATGGTGGATAACTACACGCAGCTACCCTTAATCTTTTTATTCGCTTTCCATGCATCCATCTTTGCATGATGACCACTCAAAAGTATCTTTGGTACTCTATATTTCTTACCATTAAATTCTATAACTTCTGGGCGAGTGTACACGTCTGGACTAGCTACCCTCTCTTCTTCTATAGATAGATCATCACCTAGAACACCTTTTATTCTCCTAGTAATAGAATCGATCATTATCATAGCCGGCAATTCACCACCGGTTAAAACATATGGTCCAACAGATATGTCTACCATCGGAAAGGCTTTTTTTACTCTAGCATCTATACCTTCATATCTTCCACATATAAATATAATATCTGTATATTTCTTGAATTTTTCAGCAACTTCATTAGTAAATTGAGAACCGGATGGTGAAAAGAATATAATCTTTGTTTTTCCCTTTGTTTTTCCTCTAACATTTCCCTGCTCTGGAATGATAGACAATGCTTGTTCTATTGCCTTTATAACTGGCATTGCTTCTATCACCATGCCAGGTCCACCACCATAAGGCTTATTATCAACTCGTCTCTCTGAATATGTCTGAACTTCATTAGCTTTATCTGTAAAATCTCGAGGGTTGTAATATTTAATAGAAATATGACCTTCTTTTTGGGCACGACCAATGATAGAAGCACCTAGGTATGCTTGCATAGTTTCAGGAAATAGGGTGATAATGTGGAATGTAGTCATTTATTTTCTATAATTTGTCGCCTCTATCATATCCTATGCTTTTTAGATATAGATTTGTCATATTTGATATATATGGCAATTTCATTATTTCATCTAGTGACATAAATATCTGTTGTTTATGTTTATGTGGCTCATTATTCTGTAATTCTCCAGAATAGTTTGTGACTTCGAATAGATGAGCTGTAACTTTTACCGGTATACCATCTCTTACATAGTTGAATACTTTAATCAATAATTCCCTGCAATCTATCACATTCAAATTTGTCTCTTCAAAAGTCTCTTCTTTCAATGCTTCAACTACACTCTGACCAAGCTTTGCTTTTCCAACAGGGATAGTCCAAAAACCATATTTTATATGTTCCTGCATCAATATTCGGCCTTTTTCATCCTTTATAATAGCAGAAATACCATCATGATCTTTGAGATCTTCAGAAGTATAATTGATCCTTTTCATTAGTTATTCTTTTACCCCAATTTGAGATCTGCCATAGCCTCATCGACTGTTTTTGAATTTGGAGTAACTAGAGGAACTGTAGGATATGTAGAAGACATCGGAGATATAGGAGATGCACTCATACGTTCTGCAGATCGTAGACCTCCAACAGGCTCATTGATCTTGAGGTTAACGCGAGAATTGTTCTTCATGCCTACAACACGCAATAATGTACGTATAGCCTTGGCTGTATTGCCTTGGCGTCCAATGATCTTACCCATATCTGCTGCACCACATTCTAATGTGAGCAATACACCCATCTCATCTACTGTGCGGTTTGTCTTGACTTCACTAGGGCTATCAACTAACGCTTTGATAACATAATCTAAAAATTCTTGATCTTTCTGCATAATCTATTTTATTAATTGATAATATCGTACAGGTAACCGTACTGTACTAAATACAGTGTATCAAATACTATATTTACTAGCAATGTAAAGTGTATACCGAAATACCCTACGCTGTAGGAGCTATAGCTGGATTTGCTGCAACTGGAGCCGCAGGCTTTGCTTCTTCTACTTTCTTGATAGGACTTTTCCTTGGTAAAGCATTGAGCTTCTTTCCTTCTATGATCTTTTGACCAACTAGAAAATTGTGAAGTGTTAATGAAAGCTTTGCCCCCTTTGAAATCCAGTGTTTGATAGCTTCTGTATCTAACTGTTTCTTTGCATCATTCTTCAAACGTGTATCATACCAACCTAGATTCTTTAGATACTTTCCACTCTTTGGGCCATTCTTGGAATCTGTCAAAACTACACGAAAAGTTGGTTCGTGTTTGCGTCCTGTGCGCTGTAATCGGATCATTAACATGTGAAAAGATACTATCAGATTATATATAATTACGCAAATTTTGCACTAAGTTAAGCTAACTATTTGAACCACTCCAATATAGCCCTAGGAATAGCTGTAATCACGTTTGCTATGTATTCAGTGTTTGATATATATGCTGCATCTTGTGAATCTTGTGAAGCTGAGGTGACTGCAGTGATATCGAATGTATTGGACTGTAGATTACCACATCGGAGATAGAGAGTACTTTGTCCTGCATCTTGAT
>CAIPHR010000011.1 GCA_903864905.1 uncultured bacterium | reverse complement strand
TATCTACTATCAGTTCTAAATTGATTGTGAATAAACTATTTACATGCTAGTTTATAAATAATTTACATGCTAGTTTATAAATATGTTCAAAATCAAAATAGATCCAAAAATGAAGGATTTTGCTCTCGAAGTAGCTGGTCTCGGCAGTCTCGTATTGATCGGCCTTCTACTATTTCTACTATTCATCCTGAATAACTTCGGCATCATCAAATTCTGGTTCCAGTAGATGCGGATCTACAAGATTTAAGATTCACTATTCAAATTCAATATCCATCATCTATTCTTTATACCTTATACATTCATCCTCTATTTCACTCCCCCAGAGATCATATTTACAATAGGTTGCCAGATCATTGGTATAAATATTTTATTAAATAGATAACTTATAGGAGCTGCTAGATAATTAGTCCATATATTGACTGTAACATCCTTTATAATGTTCCAATTGTCTATAAATGTAGGAGACTTGATGATCCCACGTAGATTGAAACCGAGATAAGCAAGCAATATTAATACCGAAATAATAATAATTAGTATTTTCAAAATTCCGCCATTTTTTGTATTTGATACGTAGATCATATTATTTTATTTATTTAATATTAATTTTGAATTAAAAAATTTATTTATCATTTTATTTAATCATGACTATATTATTCGTTTACTGTTTTGGAAGATACATCAATGGGTTTAGATAGGCTTTGAAGTCTGCTACAGGTATCGTGGCGCCTTTACAATTGATACTAGTATCAAATTTTTTGATCTGAACACCATCAGATGCATAAACTCCAAAGTGAAGGTGTGGACCAGTTGAATAGCCCGTATTGCCACTATAGCCTATGATCTGACCAGTTGCGATCTTATCACCAACAGACACAGATCGGAGCGATAAGTGGCCGTATAAGGTCGACAAACCATTAGTATGCTTGATCATTAGCCACTGACCATATGAATAGCAACCCCTGACAAGGTCAGTATTTGAGGAACCGATAATAGTACCAGATAGAGCAGCCATGACAGGAGTACCTATGGAAGCCCGAAAATCAACACCAGTATGCCCTTTTCCATTATAAATTTGAGGATTTGCATTAGCAAAATCAGTATTTCCAAAGTACTGTGTAATTTTGACACTAGATAGAGGCCAGACAAGTACACTAGAACCAGCAGACGGCAATTTTGAAGGATCCATCAACATATGCAATTGTGATTCGAAATTATTGATTTCAGCCTGGAATGCCGCTTGTTCAGCCTTTTTTTGAGCTAGAAGCTTTTTATAGGAAGTTTCCGACTCGTTGGTTTGTTTCAATAATGAATCCTGTTGCGATACAGTAGAAAGTACGACCTTACGTTGATCAGCCAGTTGTTTATTGAGTGACAATAGATCAGACTTGGCTTTTTCACTAGCAGACTTGTTGACCTCCAATTGATCCTTGTCCTTATTTAATGATGAGATCTTATCAAAGATATTTTTTTGCATAACACTCAGTTCTTCGAGTGTATTCAATGCACCAGATACAGAGTGACTACCAAAAATAATTTGGGTTATATCGGTATTCCCCATCTGATTCAATTGTTTGAATGATTGAGCTATGACTCTCTGATCATCCCCAATATTATTTTCTTTCGTATCGATCTGTGAACCGAGTTGCTCGATTTCAAAAGTTTTTGTAGTTATCTTATCTTTCGTAACGCTAATGTTTGCTTCTAGTTTCTTCTGTGTCAGTTGAAGAGATTTGATAGTTGATGAAAGTGAGTCAGCCTGCGAACCGAGGTCATCTATTTGTATTTGATAACTCTTTATAACTTTCTCTAGATTTTGAATATCTAGATTTTTCTGATCAATTTTTGCCTGAATTTGCTGAGCCGTTTCTGCATTCGCACTAGATGCAAAATTCAATAAACTACAATTTACAGTGGCAACAAAAATAGTAATGAATAATATAGCTATAGATATGCGTGTTAGCTCATTATTATTCTGCATCATACATTATGTCAATATATATTATCTACGAAGTCTTTTCCAATAGAGAGATCGCGACCGAGATCCTCTTTAGGCTTTCATCCTTTCCAAGAATAGATATACATACGAATGGATCTGGTGATCTGTCCTGGCCAGTAACAGACATACGTAGTGGCCACAATACGTCACCTTTTCCATTTTTCTCAACATATGGCCAGATGGCTGATCTGACAGTTTCAGTATTAAATGATGTTTTATCTAGTTTGTCCAATAGGAGCTTTGTTTCTATGAGATGTTTCTTTGCTACTTCCCTGTCAGGAGTCTTTTTCCATAATAATCTCTCTGGATCGATACTTTGCATATTATTGATAAATCCAAGTTCCCCACTACTTTCGAACAATACTTGAATATCACCAAATGAAACGATCTTTTCCTTCAATAATGGTAGTAGCATTTTGAAACTATCACTCGTAGGTAGTAGCCACTTTGGTAAGAATGATTTTGCATTTTCAATAAAATCATTGTCATTCAATTTTCCTATATATTGTTTATTGAACCACCGGAGTTTTTCTTCATCGAATATTGCTCCACTTTTCTGCACTCTTTCGATCGAAAACTTCTCTATGATTTGTTCCAACGATAGTATCTCTATATCATCAGTTGGGTGCCATCCTAGAAGTGCCATGAAATTGATGATCGCTTCTGGTAGGAATCCCCTCTCTCTATATGAGCTCACCGGTACAGCTCCATGCCTTTTTGATAGCTTCGCACGATTGGCCGATAGTAGAAGTGGTATATGAGCAAATATAGGTAATGGTGCACCTATAGCCTCATATATGAGGATTTGACGTGGAGTATTGGATATATGATCTTCACCGCGTATGATATGAGTCATACCCATTTCGAGATCATCTATGACATTGACTAGATGAAAAACTGGTTCATCCATACTCTTTGCAATGACGAAGTCACCGAGCTCCGTCGTATCGAATTCTATCTGTCCGCGTACCATATCTTGAAACACAACCTTCCTATTTGGATTCTTGAAACGTATGACTTCTTCTCTGTCACCAGGTTCCTTGGGAATTTCTTTTGAAATATATGCATGACCACTATCTATAAGTTGTTTCAAATATTTCCTATATATTTCGGTTCTTTCAGATTGTCTGTAGAATTCGTCGTATTTTAGTCCCATCCATTTCAAACTGTCTATGATATTGTCCTCGTATTTCTTCTTTGATCTAACTTTATCAGTATCTTCAATGCGTAGTATGAATTTGCCATTGTTCTGCCTTGCGAATATATATGCAAACAGTGCAGTACGATAACTGCCAGCATGAAATAATCCTGTTGGTGAAGGCGCAAATCGTGTTACAACTTTTTTGTTAATCATATGAACAGTATAGCAATTTTGTGATATGTTAGAAAGCACAAAAATATTTGTTTCCGATCTATATACTTATCCAAATATAATTGAAAAGCACCCAGTATTTAATGAGTGCTTTTCAAAATATATATTGGTTATAATTATCCTTTGAGTCCTGCTCCTGCTGTAGCTGAAGCGTGGAAAATATGCATTATGACACTACCTCTAGAATCTCTAAGAGGAACGTCTTTTGTAGCATTGAAAGTACCACTACCATCATCTGTATAGATAACAGCATAATAAGTACCCCCATCAACTGTAGGTGTACTCAATGTGATCTTGCCAGGATTGATACCTGCTGCAAAGTGGGCTGAACCCATGATTGCGCCTGGTTGTCCAGCATTGTCAGATTGTATAACAACCCATGAAGCTTTCTCTACCTGTACTGATGATAGATATACTACGTTACCAGGATATTGGTCAACCATCACTATCCTATTTGATGCTATCGTAGCTGACTGGTCTGTTATATCTGTATCAGTTGAGATAGAAGTATTTGACTTCTTTCCGCCGTATACCAATATGCCGATAATTACTAAAGCTATGATAACAATGATCGTCACGACCCACTGCCATGTTTTTACACCAGATACTTGAGGTTCCATGTATTTATAATGATTTTTAAGGTTACTAATATCGACTTATTTTATAGCTCTATTATATCACATATATAGTGATTGATTGCAATAGGTTAACTATGTTCTTATATTAAGCCTCATTTAAGGGATAATTTTACTTTTCATGTATCAATGCCATGTCCAATATTGCATCAGCTATCATATCCGCACTATCAGCTCTCGAAAATGCTTTTGCTTGAGTATGCATTGTATCTCTCAACTTTTGTGAACCACATATTCTATCAACTTCCTCGATCAGAATATGAGATGTTAGATTATTTTCTTCTATGATAGAAGCAGCGCCACTTTCTGCATATGCGAAAGCGTTTTGGGTCTGATCATGACTTATACTATGTGGCAGAGGTATTATGATCGACGGTATTCCCCAAACTGCTATCTCAAATATTGTCGAACCTGCTCTAGAAATAACCATTGTAGCTACTCCAGCTGACATACGCATAGCGAGCTCGTCCATATAGTCAAATGTATGATAGCGATAAGAATATGGGTGGTCTTTCAAAATAACTTTCGATGTATCATTGATCTCTTCCAGATTCTTTTTTCCGGTCTGATGTATGATCTGGTATCTATTCAATAGTTCAGGTAAAGCCTGGATAACTACATCATTAATATTTTGAGAACCCTGTGAACCGCCCAGTATTAGTAATATTGGTGTATTTTTTTCTAAACCGAGGTATTCATGCGCTCCATTTGTAAGTGGTATCAATATCTCTTTTCTTATCGGACTTCCTGTTAGGGCGACTCTTTCTCTATGTTTACTGAAATATTCTGCGGCACCTGGATATGAGATAGCGATTTTTTTGGCAAATTTCCCGGCCCATAGATTTACTCTGCCAGGCTTACTATCTGATTCGTGTATCATGACAGGAATATTCAATATTTTTGCCGCAAACAGAGCAGGAAAACTTCCATATCCTCCTTTTCCAAATATTACATCTGGATAAATTGAATAAATCTTGGATAATGCCATCACACAACCTGCTCCTGTTTTGAATAGGTCTAGAAAATTGAGGATTGAGAAATATCTACGTATTTTTCCGGCTGGAACCTGTATAAATTCCATTTCATTGTCGAATAGATATCGAGGATTATACCTGTCGGGTGCCATATAATAGAGTGCTGGCATGATGATCTTGCGATCCTTACACCTTTCTCTCACAGACTCTGCAACTGCAATGATTGGATAAAAATGACCACCAGAACCTCCACCTGTAAAAAGTATTTTCATAATATATGATTATAGCACGACAATATTGACTAGTCTGTTTGGCACGACTATTACCTTCGTAATATTTTTATCCTGAATCCACTTTACCACTTCTGGCAATTTTTTTGCTATCATTTCCAATTCTTCCTTACTTAGATCAGCCGCCGCTTTGAATGAACCGCGGATCTTGCCATTGACTTGCACCGCAATATTTACTTCATTTTCTACGATCAAGCTTGGATCAAATTTCGGCCAATCTGCTATGTGTATTGATTTCTTATTACCGACCGCATACCACAATTCTTCTGTTACGTGCGGAGCAAATGGTGCAAGGAGTTTCAGTAGTATTTCATATTGACTACGTGTAACAGATCCTATTTTCTCAATTTCATTCACCGCTATCATGAGTGCACTTATTGCCGTATTGAAGTGTAGTAATTCGATATCTTCGGTGACTTTCTTTATAGTTTTGTGGAGGATTTTGTTTATATGATTAGCTGAGACGGTAGAGATCGTTCCTCCGCGAACGGTGTCGGCTTCTGCTCTAGCCGCACCTCCTTCTCCTTCACCTTCGTTCAGTCCGAAAGTCGCTACGGAATCAATCTCTCCCGTCTCAGTAACGACAGCATAGGTCACTTTAGCAACTAACTTCCACAACTTCTCAATAAACCTTCTCGCACCGACAATACTATCAGTACTCCAAGCTATCTGCTGATCAAAAGGACCCATGAACATCTCATAGATGCGGAGTGTATCTGCACCAAAAGTATTTACAATATCGTCAGGATTGACAACATTTCCAAAACGCTTGGACATTTTCCTACCATCTTCACCCATGATGAGTCCTACATGCTGAAGTTTCTTGAATGGTTCTGTTCCTGAGACTACCCCAATATCAAATAGGAATTTATGCCAGAATCTAGCATATATGAGATGTCTAGTTGCATGTTCTGCTCCGCCAACATATAGATCTACTGGTGACCAATATTTTTCCTTCATTGCATCAGCCAATTGTTTGCTATTCTTTGGATCCATATAGCGTAGGTAGTACCAAGACGAACCAGCCCACTGTGGCATGGTATTGGTTTCTCTTCGTGCTTTGCCTTTACATTTTGGACACTTTACATTGACCCACTTTGTTATAGCTGCGAGTGGCGACTCACCATTTCCAGTCGGTTCATATGACTTAACCCTTGGTAATACTAGTGGCAAGTCCTTTTCTGGTACTGGAACAACGCCACATTTTTCACAATGAATGACAGGTATTGGTTCACCCCAATATCGTTGACGCGAAAATACCCAATCACGTAGTTTGTATTTAACTATGCTGCGACCATATTTATGGATCATATCATCTCTGTTTTCAAGTTCGATCTCACGTATGGGCAGGTTGTATTTCTTTGCAAATTCTGCATCTCTGGTGTCATGAGCTGGTACTGCCATCACCGCTCCTGTACCATAGTCAGCTAGTACATAGTCAGAGATCCAAACTGGTATCTCCTCATTATTTGCAGGGTTTATAGCTTTTATACCTTTGAGCTCTACACCAGATTTCTCCTTCTTTACGTCAGTTCTTTCTATTTCAGTTTCTAATTTTGCTCCAGCAATATATTCCTGCACTTCATTTCTATTTTCAATATTTTCCATTACGACCTGTACCAAAGGATGCTCTGGCGCAAGTACCATATATGTAGCTCCGAATATCGTATCCGGTCTAGTCGTGAATACCTTTACAGAATGCATATTGTCATCCAATTTTTTGGGAAAGTTCAAACGAAAATCGATCTCCGCCCCTTCACTTCTGCCGATCCAATTTCTCTGAGATTCCTTTATCGACTCTGGCCAATCTAGTAGTGGCTTCTGTTTTGCTGCTCCAGTAAATAGATCCCACTCATATTTCAGATCTTCACGATTTACAAAATCACGAACATTTTCATATGGTACCCATTCCATATCCTGTATATCTTTTTCATGCTGAGGAATATCTATCTGCTCACCATTTGTAAGTTCGAGATATATGGTTGTAACATGAGCTCTCCTGTTTTCTTTCTTTACTTCTTGATAAAACTGCGCGACCATATTTCCAACAACCTTTTTCACTACGACATTTTTGTAGCCAGTCTCCTCTCTCACTTCACGCAAAGCGGTCTCAATAGGAGTTTCACCATGTTCTATGCCACCAACGACATATCCACGCCAATCATTTTTCTTCCACCTCATACATAGGAACTTATTCTCTGACCAATGTTTCACTAGACAATGAACTACGTATCTTTCATTGACTGGTGCATCTTTGCGGAATGCATCACTACCTATTTTGTTTGAAAACTCTTTTGTTTCTAACGCATCTAGATCCTTGAGCAATCTGTCAGCATAGTCTGTGATTTTGAGGACCCACTGTTTCATCAGTTTCTTTTCAACTGGTGTACCACAGCGCTCACACCTACCATTTTCAACATCTTCATTTGCTAGTACTGTCTTATCAGTTGGACACCAATTGACTGGTTCGAATGATTCATAAGCTAGTCCTTTCTTTAACATTTGCAAGAATATCCACTGGGTCCATTTGTAGTATTTTGCATCTGTGGTGTTGACTTCGCGAGACCAGTCATAGTCGAGACCCAGAATCTCTAGTTGTTTCTTGTATCTTGCAACGTTTTTCTTTACTGCTATTTCAGGATTAGTTTTTGTTTTTATCGCGTAATTTTCTGCAGGAAGTCCGAAAGCATCGAAACCTATAGGGTGAAGTATGGACTTTCCATTCATTCTATTAAATCTAGAAAAAATATCCGTTGCAATATAACCTTTTGGGTGACCTACATGGAGTCCTTCTCCTGAAGGATATGGAAACATGTCTAGTACATAACATTTCTCTTTCTTCGTATCCTCCTTTGAATTGTAGATCTTCGATGCTGCCCACTTTTTTTGCCATTTGTTTTCTATCTTCAAGTGGTCATAGTTTATATCCTTAGATTTTACTTTAGGTTTTGAAAATTTTACCCTAGGTTTTACCTTTGGCTTTTGTTTGCTCTTCACTACGGCTATTTTTTTGGCTTTTTTGTTCATAATATAATCATAGCGCAAAATAGGCCTATATACAAAAAGCGCCCGATCAATGATGGATCTAGGCGCTGTGTTAGGATGCTTTCAGTAAAATATACAAAGCCATGCTACGAATGCGATCAAAGCAACAAATGACAATAGAGCCATGAACATTGGTACATAAGCTGTTCGAGTTTTTTCTGCAAACCACGAATTATGATCGTCTTCACTGATTTCAGCACACAATGGTCTGAAGTGCAGTTTCATTCTTGATATTGCCGACTGACTAAGCTTGCTTTTGTGGTACATAATATTCATCTCATATTAATATTCATCTTATATTATAGTACAGTCAAATATAGTAGGTGTCAATAGCCTCATATCGGAAATGAAAAGGGTGTTGTAACTGGTATATTGGGAGCAATGCCCGAGGCGATTCAGCAGAATCGTGTCGTATGGACTAGAAAAGGTGTGAGGTTACGGTGTACTCACCTAGTACACGTATCGCTGTGATTGATCAAAATCAAGCAAAGCTAGATTTTAAACTCTATAACATCACCATCCTTGACAACATACTCCTTCCCTTCTATACGCAGCAAACCTTTGTCACGAGCGGCCGCGTATGAGCCGACAGATAGCAGTTTGTCCCACTCTATGATCTCGGCGCGAACGAACTTGTCCTTGAAGTCAGTATGTATAGCTGTGCCAGCTTGTGGTGCAGTCCAACCTTTCCCTATAGTCCAAGCGCGAGTTTCGTCAGTTCCGGTGGTGAAATACGTGATGAGTCCGAGGAGTAGATAACCTCTCTTGATCAGTTCATTGACTCCGTCATTGTGCGCCGGTAGGGCGCTCGAGATGCCACCAGTCGGCTTATCAGAAGTATCCTGCAACATTCCACGCATCTCCATTTTCTCCAGCTCGTCCAGATCCTTGAGCTCCTGTTCTATACCAGCATCGACGATGACATGTTCAGCATTTGTTGCCTTGAAAAATTCTAGGAGTTTCGTCCACCTGTCATCACGTATCTCGTCCATATTCGTTGCGCCAGCCTTCTTGTTCAATACATATAGGAACGGTTTGGCGGTGATGAGACAGAGTAGCTTGAGGAATGGCGATTCGAACTCGTCAGCTTCGACAGTAGAAGCCATCTTCCCTGCCTCCAGTGTTGCCATGAGCTTCTCGATCAGACCATGCTCGATGATAGCTTCCTTCCTGCCCGCCTTGAAATCCTTACCCAGTGACATTCGTCGCTTTGAAACCGTCTGTAGATCAGCTAGTACCAATTCTAGATTGATCACCTCTATATCTTTCAATGGATCGATCCTACCGTCGACGTGGATAACATTGTCATCCTCGAATATACGGACAACCTCAGCGATGGCGTCCGTTTCGCGAATATGAGAGAGGAATTGGTTTCCTAGGCCTTCACCTAGAGAAGCGCCCTTGACGAGTCCTGCTATGTCGGTGAATTGGACTGCGGCGGGTACTGTTTTCGCGGATACTGAAAACTCTGTCAGTTTCTGCAATCTCTCGTCGGGCACAGCGACAACGCCGACCGAGGGATCGATGGTACAGAATGGATAGTTTTCCGCTGGTACAGACTTCTTCGTAAGCGCGTTGAATAGCGTTGATTTGCCAACGTTTGGGAGCCCGACGATGCCGATGGATAGGGACATGTGTTAAAGATAGCTGAAAATGTGTAGAATGTAAAATTGCGATTTATTTTGATGTACCTCCCAAAACACAGGGTCAATCCCTTTGCATTTTTCAATTGGCTTCGGCTCTAGGTAATCGATCAACTCAAATTCTGAATCTAATATATCTTTCAGGATTTCTTGCATAGAACGATGAAAATATGTGACTTTAAAATCTCCAAACCAAATATCATCAACCTATTTTACTTTAACCCCAATCGCATAAATCCCAAACTTTTTGATTCGTCCTTCATAACCATCTAAGCTGTTGTAACTTTCTATTCCTCCCTCTATATCAAGAGCACTAGATAACACATTTTCTACACCTTCGGTTTCTAGCATTTTTCTAACATCTGGATATTTTCTTACTCCCAACACTTCGCATGTAATTTGCTTCCCTGTAATATTATTTGTGAAAATCAAAACATCACCAGAAACCATCTGATCATATCTTTTATCACTTTCATCCTTTGGTGTACGCCCCTCAATTTTTTTAGTTCCAGCCTCGATAGCTTTGAATGGTCTATCATTTAAACTTAAGTTGTAATTCATGATTGAGATATTTTATTAAGTATGTATTTAGCTTTCAATCTTTTTGCCATCGGTATATTGCTAAGTATACTAAATTATTCAATATCATATTTCCTCCTCAATTCAAAAATCATGAACAAAGGAACCTAGTGAACCAATTTCTTTAGCAAATCCATCAGGACATCTGGAGCTGTCAGCATAACATCATGACCTTCGTCCAATCTATAACATCTATATCCAAGCTCTTTAGCCTTGTTCTCAGAACGTTCATTTATTGGAAATTTAGTACATCTAATATAATATTTATCTATTTTATCAGACACTGTACCTACGTCTACCTTATCAGTAAAGGTTTTTACAGAAGTTCTTACTAATCTATTAATTATAGATTTAGCCAAGGCCTCGTCCTCAACTCCAAAGAATTTTGGGTCTCTAATAGGAAGTAGGTAAGGATCTATACCTCCTTGTTCTCTAGTTTTGCCATTTTCATCTACCAAACTAGCGTTCATCATCTGAACTCTATCTGGATTAGATAGATCAAATAGTGATTCTCCAGGGCTAGGTAAGAAAGCATCTAAGTAGATCAACTTACTAATTTTGCCTGGCATTCTTACGGCAACGCCAGTTATGACCAATCCCCCATAACTGTGACCAACGAGAATCACATCACTAAGTCCTTTTTCTACTATTAAATCACAAATAAATTCTATATGTTCAGTAAGTCCGACATCTCTCGGCATTGGTTGATCATTATAATCCATACCAGGAAGCGTTGGTGCTAATAAAACCTATTTCAATATTTATTACAAAACCTTTCCCACTTCCTCCAATCGGCTGAGTTTGAGGTCGTATTCTGATCAATGTAAACATTTAGTAGCCTCATATCGGAAGTGAAAAGGGTGTTGTAATTACTGATCAATCCATCTAACTATTTGTAGTATTCAAAATGATAGATTCATACAATTTAATGAGTTTTTTGGCAATAATATTTCCAGAAAATTGTCGTGATGTCTTCATAGCTTCAACCGACAGTTTCTCTCGCAGTTTCGTATCATTATTTAGAAGCTCTATCTTCTCAATTGCCTCATTCTGTGAATTGATAATGAAGCCGTTTTCCCCACTACGTATGAATTCAGGAGCGACACCGACAGGATATATGACAGGTATGAGTCCTTGAGACATACCCTCTATCAAACTCAGTGAAAAACCCTCATATCTCGAAGAAATAAATAATATTTGTCCACATAGAGGCGACATTAAGCCTGGGATATTTTCCTTTTTTGTATTTACATATACGATATGGTTCTGTATCTTTGTGCGCAACCATTCAACTAGATTCTTATTTGTAGTCATGCAGAAAGTCGTCTTTCTAACATTTGGAAATTTTTGATAAAGATGTATCAGACGATCTAGACCTTTCAGCTTCAGAGTGAAAGCATCAGCACCAAGTCTACCTAGAAAAACTATACCTGGTTCAATAGAGAAAGACGGCGATTTATCACTGAACCAATAATCTTCTATGGCATTGTGTATGACTGTGATCTTTTCTTCTTTGACACCAGACGCTAGAAGCTCATCCTTTACTTTGAGAGATGTTGCTATGACTGCAGTTGCTCTAGATGCTACGTATTCTTCAATATCTATAATATCGCGCATAGGTCTTCTAGTATGTATATTCAATTGGCTTATTACTCCATCCTTTTTGAGTCCGTACCAGACCTTACGAGTACCGTTTGTAATGTTCTTTGCTAGTGGTGTTGCATCGATAAATCCTCGAGTTGTAGAACCGAAATGACTAACAACGGGTACACGATATGCGAGGAATGGTAATGGCGTATATGTTGTACCCTGGATCAGACTATATTTCAAAATTTCCTTACGCCTTTCGAGTAATGAATAGAAAAACAGTATACTTTTTAAACCACTGAGGTGAACTGGAGTATTGATGAGTGAAGTATGTGGATAAAAGTTCTTTACCTCTACACCATCCTCTTCAAGCTTGGATGCCATAAGGTCATTGATAAAATGTGCACCTGTGCCGATCTTCTTTTCATTGTGGATAAATGCAATTTTCATTCTATTATATTTTGAATAGTGTTTATATTATACACTGTAATTGAAGTTAAGTGTCAGTAAAGTCATTGCAACACCCTTTTCATTTCCGATATGAGGCTACGAAGTGTTTACATTGATCAGAATACCACCTCCAACTCAGCCGATTGGAGGAAGTGAAAGAAAATCAATTGCAACACCCTTTTCATTTCCGATATGAGGCTACGAAATGTTTACAATGATC
>CAIPHR010000010.1 GCA_903864905.1 uncultured bacterium | reverse complement strand
AATCTAGACCATCGCTCAAGGATGTGATGGTTATATTGTTACCTGATATGGAGACTGTACCGTTCTTGTCACCTGGTACTGCTGCTGCAGAGAGGACTGGTTTGACTGCTCTTGCTTGGATGGATGCTTGAATTGCTGCCTGTGCTTGGGCTGCTGTTTGAGTATCTCTCGCTGCTTGTGCCTGTGCGGCTGCTAGGGCTGCAATGTCTGCGGCGGTTTGTACTGGAGAATCTGGAAGTGTATATACTGGTGCTAGGATTGATGGAGTTTGAGATTGAGTTCCTGGTTTATTTGGAACTTGAAGCGTAGGTATATCATTCCCAGCTTCATCTAGAGGAGATGTAGCAAGACTTCTAGGAGTAACTAACCTCACCACGTTCGAGGCTAAAGAATAATTTGCTGGTGTTGCATTATCATATGCTTTTACTGAATAACTATATGTTATACCTCTAGCAACCGTAATTGCTGTACTCGTTGATATAGAAGTTCCAACTAGTGTAGTACCATTATTATATATTTTGTACCCAGCTATAGGGTTTGTACCACGTATTGATGCTGTCCAACTGAGTTTTGCTTGAGCTGCTGATGTTAGAACTATCACCAAATTGGTCGGAGCAGAAGGTGGTATAGAAGGTACTGGAACACCATTCACTCTCAAACTAACTGGACTACTCCAGTATTGCCCAAAAGATGCAAGTTTGAGTTCATATACACCTGAAGGCATACCTACCGGCATCTTGAAACTAAGCTTGGTCTTATCTGTTGTAGATGCATTCAAAATTGTATAGATGCCTGGAGTAACTTGTGCATGTATAAGTGAAGGCATTAATAATTTTTGTACACTTTCAAGAACACCTGCAACTTGATAGTTCAATTTCTCCATGAATGTGAGACTACCAGTCCTAGTCAAACTTATAGTATTATTTGCTAAAGAAAAATTAGATCCAGTTATAGTAGCAGACGAACCAGAGTTGACAGGAGTAGTTGGCAACAAAATCTGTGGACTTGGAGGATCTTGTATATTTATATTTAATTCATTACTCCAATCGCTATCCAATGAACTAACTTTTAGTTTGTACGATCCTGGAATGATCTGTCTCGGATATATCGTAGTTATATCCTGAAATTCATCGAAAGAACCAGGCAAAATGAATGTTAGATTTCCATTCGCACCAGGAAGAATATAGAATATATCATAATATATTTCTGGATTTGACACATTCTCAATCTCTATATTATTACCTCTAGGATCAAAACCTGAACCAGTAATAGTAATAGTATTTTCTGGTGAGATTGAAGGAGGAGATACACTGGTTATAGTAGGTACGATATCTAGAGTACCTGGATTTTGAGCTGTACCAGTAGTGAATGAACAGCTGGTAGTACAATTTGCATTGAGAACTGCTTCAATAGCTGTTTTCAACTGTGCTTTTCTAGCCAAACTACCAGGTTCATTTGGAAAATCGAAAGGATCATGTGTTGGTAAATGGAATATTCCATAACCACCAGTCCAATCTATAGTACCACTAGCAGTAGCAATACCATTACATTTTGACTGAAGTACAGCATTATAAACTGGGAAAATCGTATTCCATATAGGTATGCTGCAACGAGGATCATTATATGGAGGATCAACGTAGATAAATTTGACATTTTTCCCGGTGAACATCTTGCTAACATTGAATGCTATAACAGAACCCAATGAATGACCTACGACCAATACCCTCTTTGAAGACTGAAGCTGGGTATTGATATTATCTACAAGCTCTTTTGTAGTCTTTGCGAGGCTCCTGCCTCTAGTCCAAATATGAATAGACGGCAATATACTATCAACAAAACTAAATATTGGATTATTTGGACCAGTGTGTAGACCACTAACTGTGATAATAGAGGTAGTTGCATAAACAATAGGCATTGTATCCATTCTCGTACAAGCTGGCCAATATATCTGTGCACCAGCCTTATTTACTGGTGCACCAGTATTGAAACTACCCACTAGATAACCGCAAGAAATAACATTGAATCTACTCTCGGTAAAATGATGACCCATAATACTATTAGAACTTGGACGATATAATTGACCATAAGCAGATCCACCATTGATCACGGTCATGAGATACTGACAACCCTTATTTTCAATATCTCCATACCACTTGAGTCCTGTACCATCATTATATGTATAATCAGTACTAGGCTTTACTGAGCAATTAGTCAAATTTTGATTTTGACCAAGCCAATCATAAAAATCTATTGTTGATGCTCCATTGATAATAGTCGTATCCTCAGCATTATCATATTCATCAGATATATTTGCCAAAGCATGACCACTTTCATGAATTGCTGTTAGATGGATAAAATCTGTACGTATTTTTCCTATATTTATATTGACAATCGGCTTATACGAGACCCATGCAGATTTACCACGCGGACTACTAAAGAGAAAAATGTACTCGTAAGCATTCGTGGCACAACTATTTATAGTCTTAACTATATCAGTATTATATACTTGACTACTCGGAACGAACGATAATACATCCTGATCAACCATACTTAGGTCTATGTCAAATGAAAACTTACTCAGATTTGACTTGAATGGATCTATAGACTTAAACCCATCATTAATAATACGATTTACAAGTACCAAATAAACAGTGGAGTCAATATTACCTTCATCCCCTCTAATAAAGACAACCCTTCTAGGCCCACTACCGGAAATATGACCGCACATGGAAAGAGCACTGATATTTGATTTTGCAATTGTACTATCAGGAAATCTTGCAGTAACTCTATATGATACGGTTTTTGTTGTAGTTGAAATAGTGTCCAGGCCATCGATATATGTACGGATATTAGGTAGTACAGAACCCAGTATTGTATAGGCTCCCGAACTTCCTATAGACCTTTCAATTACAAACCCGCTTTCTCCAGTAGAATTATCATTCCAAGATAAATTGACCCTCGCAGAACTCGTAATATCGAGTGTCGCTGTGAGATTACTCGGTGGTGTTTTTACCAAATTAGTAGGTAATACAACCCATTGTACAGAATTGCTTATTCCAGCAGGATTATCGATGCGTAAATAATACGTGCCAGCGACTTGTCTAGACATATTAAATGTTAACGACGTATCGTTTCCACTACTATTATCTATTCCTGCAAATATATAAAAATTAACATTATCTGGTGACTGTGCGATAGAAACATGAGAACTTTTCAATCCAGTTCCCACAATTGTGAGAGCAACCTGATTCGTTGGCGAGATTACAACAGAATTTGGATATACAGATGTTATATGTGGTGGATTTACGCTTGATCCTACAGTGATATTTGTACTATTACTCATATCACCATTACTATTCGTAACAGTCACCGAATAAGTTCCAGCTGGGGCATCACCAGGGATCGTTATAGAATTTAAAGTGGTACTATCGGAGCTTGAAATGGTATCAAAATATTGATTTGCTCCATTAGTTAAATGAATAATATTATTGTCTGTTGTAAAACCTGTACCTACAATACCAAAATCACCTCCAACATCTACTGATGCAGGATTTACTGAAGTGATAGTTGGAGCATTCACAGTGAATGATAGTCCCTTATTACAATTATTTGTTGTAGAACATGTATTATCATCGCCATTTACCACTGTAATAGTATAGCTACCAGCCTTCATATCATTCGGAATCGTGAAAGAAAGTGCTGTCAATGTCTCACTAGTGAAAGTCGATACTGTACGATTACCTAGAGTTACATTACCGAATATAACCTGATCTCCGCCACTTGATACTGTATGAGTAGTATTATTACGAGTACCGAAACCAGTCCCAGAAAGAGTTACAGCCTTCCCTATAGAACCACTTGCTGCACTAATAGTAGAAAGTTGACCGACTGTAAGGTCAAAACCATCACTCCAGTCTGTACTAAAATGTGGATGGACATAAGCAAAAATCCTATTACTATTGGCATTCGCAAGTCCAGAAGATAGAGGTGTGAGCGTGATCCTATTATTTTGAGACGAATACCATGCATTATCATCATAACCCAGATCTACCTCATTATTTGTAGCATCAAAATTTGTACCTGTGATCGTTATAGGTATTCCTGGTGGTATATAGTCTGGTGTAACAGAACTGATCTTGGCGATCGGAGCTTGAATAATAAATAGGGTATTATTAGTTTCTGCAATGTTATTGCATAAATTGATATCACCATAACAAACACGTACAGCATACATGCCTGGTTGCAAATTTGGTGGCAAAGTAATATTCAAAACAGCGCCACCACTGCCCCACGCACCAGTATTACTATTATCAAATACCCCATATGACCAATACTCTATAGAATGAGTCGTATCCAGAATCAATACCCTGTTTTGATTGTACCAGTAACTATTACTTGGCGACCAATTATTATACGTATCGAGTCTTGTTTGGTAAGGGTCCTCACTAAATCCAGTCCCAGTAATCCTCAATATAGTACCTCCTGCAATATTTTTAGCTGAAGTTATACAGGGTATTGCTGAAGCGGTAGATGCCGGAGTACATGAAACCTGTGGAATAACATCATATATTACAGGTGTAAAACAATCATAAAATCCTCCATTATTACATGGGTCATCACCATAACTTTTTGCAACTGGTTTTGAATTATTTAAAGCAGTTGACTTCACTCTAGGAACAATACTTTTGAAATTTGACTGAATCTTTGACATCATAACCGCAAGCGAAGCATTTGATGGAACTTGGACTGGAGCAAGTGCCGGTTTGGAAGTCAAAAATACAGCTCCAGATACTAGATCGTTAGAAGCAGCATTGGAAGAATGGGCTATTAGTACACAACAAATTACAATGACAAACAGTATTAGTCCTGTAATCTGTTTCTTCATAAATCTAACTTACATATAAATTGATAACGGATCATAAATTAGTCATATTATATAATATAAAATGTATTGTAACTAGTACTTGTACTGTAAACCCTCACACTCCTTAAATTCCGAGGACATTTTGTGAGCAACATACCATGCATTTTCCAAAGGATGAGTGAAACCTTGGAGCGAATCCTTTGTGAAAATTCTGGTATGTTGGGAACAAAGCCGCAGGAATGAAAATGGGTGTGAGGGGTTACGACGATTATATTTGCAATAATATGAGCACTGTGCTATAAATATACTTTGTAATCCCTTGAGTATACGCGTCAAAATCAACCACCATATCAAAGCCGCCCAATTGAGGGTAATTACCGATGACGGTACGAACTTTGGCGTAATAAGTCTGGAAACGGCTCTGACAGAGGCACAAAATAGAGGATTGGATCTCATAGAGATATCCCCTGCTGCAGTGCCACCAGTTGCCAAGATAATGGATTATGGAAAGTATTTGTACGATGAAAAGAAGAAGCAAAAGACAGCCAAATCAAAGACTCATACTACTGAAGTCAAGATTATCCAAGTAAAGATAGGTACAGGTGACCATGATCTTGAACTAAAGGCAAAGAAAGTTTCTGAGTGGCTATCTGAAGGAAATAGAGTTAAAATAGACCTTTTCCTAGTCGGACGTTCCAAATACATGGACATGAACTTCCTAAAGGAAAGACTAGAGCGTATCTTGAAGCTAGTAACCGTAGAATACAAGATGGCACAAGAAGTAATCAAGGGACCAAAGGGACTTACAATATATATAGAGAAAAAATAACATGATCAAAACAAACAAATCATTCATGAAGCGTTTCAAAGTCACCAAGAATGGCAAGATTTTGTCACGTAAGGCTGGTCAAAATCATTTCAATGCAAAGGATAGTTCAAAGACTAGTACCAACAAGCATCGTATGGTAGCTGTGATGCATATGAATAACAAAGCAAAGAGTCGTTTTCTCGTTAATGCATAATCATCTAGATTCGATATCTTATTTATAATATTTCAAATTAATTACTAAATTTTAAATTTACTACCATGACAAGAGTCAAAAAAGCAGTCAACGCTCTAAAGAATCGCCGTACAATACTAAAGGCCGCAAAAGGCTTTCGTTTCCGTAGGTCAAAAACGGAGAGAGCGGCTAATGATGCCCTTAGCCACGCTGGTGCATATTCTTTCGCACATCGACGTGACAAGAAGGGTGATTTCCGAAGACTTTGGAATGTAAAGATCAATGCAGCTTTGAGACCACTTGGTTTTTCATACAGCAAATTTATAGGTGCAGCAAAGAAAAAAGGTATTGCTCTTGATCGCAAATCATTAGCCAATCTAGCAGAATTTAAGATCGATACTTTCAAAAAAGTTGTAGACTTAGTTAAATAGTCTAGATATTGAGAGGTTTTTATACTCTCAATATTTTTTATATGAAGATTTAGAAGATCAATCGTGTATTTTGTAACTCGTAATTTGCTCTGGAACTACGGCATTCACACCCACTTCATCATTTATCCTCTGGGCAAGATGCATAGACGCACCTGGCTCTCCCATTACAACGAATACTTGCTTGAGCCGATCTGTTCCAGTTGTAACAAACTTGAGCAAATGATCTCCATCTTTATGCGCTGAATAACCATACAACGTTTCGATGTGAGCTTTAACCTTCACAGTTTCACTATGAATATGAACTTTCTTTGCTCCATCAGCAAGACGTCTACCCAATGACCCTGTCGTCTGATAACCAACCAATAGTATCGTACTTTTCTCATCTGGTAGATAATGAGCTTCATGCCCTATAACCCTACCACCTATAGACATACCAGAACCAGCCAAAATGATCTTTGCGCCTTTGAAATGTTCTATATCTCTAGACTGATCTCTAGACATCGTGTATTCGAGACGTGGGAATTGAAATATTTTATCACCATTCTGTATCTGCGCTTTTACATGGTCATTGAATAGATCTGTATTCCCGGCATAGATCTCGGTAGCTTTGATAGCCATTGGCGAGTCAACAAATATTGGTACAGACTTTATCTTGCCAGTTTCTACCATATTATTGAGTTCGAATAACAATGTCTGTGTCCTGTCGATAGAAAACGCCGGGATCACCAATGTACCACCACGAGCTACCGTATCGTCTATTATCTGCTTGAATTTATTGGTCCTACCTTCCCTGTCTTCGTGATTACGATCACCATATACACTTTCCATGATCAGACAATCAGCATCACCCACATCCTCAGTATCCCTCAATAATGGTGCTGGTGAATTGCCCAGATCACCTGTAAATAAAATCTTATAATTTTCTGGCTTTATCGTAACTTCGATCATTGTTGACCCCAATATATGTCCAGCATCTTTGAAAAATATTGAAAGCTCACCATTCAGAGCAAAATTCTCATGATAATTGATGGTCTTCCATAGAGGAAAAACTGCATCGACGTCAGTTTGATAATACAGAGGTTGTACTCCATCTTGTTTCGCCTCGGTAGCGAGTATTCCTACCGCATCATTCAAGACAAGTTCTGCCAAAGCTTTTGTTTGTGGCGTAGAATATATAGCACCTTTAAATCCATCTCTCACAAGCTTAGGAATTCTACCGACATGGTCTAGGTGTGCATGAGTTATGAATAGTGCTGTAATAGTAGAAATATCATATGGAAAGTCCTGCCTATTGACCTCTTCTGCTATCTTTTCACCTTGAACAAGTCCGCAATCAACCAAGATCTTTGTGCCATTTTCAGTTTCTAATAGAAAATTGGCACCTGTCACGGTTCCTACTCCAGAACAAAATTTTATGCTTGATTTACTCATTATTTTGATTTTTTTATAAATAGAACTGCAACAATAGTTGCACCTATGATATCATTGGTCAGATCTTTTATTGTATCTATATAATAAGCCTTTGTCCCTACTGGAGCTCCAGCAATATTGAAATACATCTCGAATAACTCCCAAACTAAACCAACGATGAATACACCAACTATTAACACTGACCTTTTGCATCGTAAATTTGGTAAATTTGACTTTATAAATGCTGTAAGAAAAAGACCGATACCTATTCCTCCTATAATATGCATAAAAATATCATAAGCAGGAAAATGAAAATACAAACCATTCATTCCAATGATATGGGAAATTAGGGTTACTATTAAAACTACAAAGGCCGATATATACATGATCATATATATTATACGTGTTTATCTCGTACGTTGCCAATATAAGCTGATCTCTATATATTTCAATTCAAAATGATAATTAATATAAAAATGTCTGCAACATAATGCTGCAGACATTTTACTAGGATTGAAAGAGTATAATACCTGGTACTCCAGGTGGGTGATCTCAGCTTCAACACCAAGGTGTGAAGCAATTTGAACCGGGGTTCATCGATCTCCCGTAATTATAAGTTTTGTGGAATTTACTCTCGCAACCTGTATATATTTTATTCCTCATAAAAAAGTTTGCAAGGGGTAAAAATAGTTGTGACACATTTTTGAGCCTATTTCAAAATACCATCTAAATCAACGTCGTACAGCATTGCTTCAGAAATATGTCTATAATCAAACAATTCATTCTTATTGAACCAATGATCTATTTCATCATTTGCTTCTTTTACTGAACCTGATGCATGTACTAGATTACGTACTGCCCTTCCGTCTGTATCAGACATCTTGTAGGAATCAATGACGAAATCACCTCTGATCGTTCCCATAGCGGACGTCAATGGTTCTGTTCCTCCTGTTATCTTTCGTACTATCTCAACTGCATGTGAACCTTGCCAAACTATAGCAATAACTGGACCCTTCGTCATATAATTGACCAAATTTTTCAATATAATAGCTGTGATCTTGAGTGGATCAGTATGAGGTGGCTTTAAACCTTTATCTACATAACTCTTTATAGTCTTTAGACCCGTCTTCGTCCTCCATTCTGGATCGAGGGTATAGTGTTTCTCTATCAGATCAGCTGTTGGTATAAGCATCTTGACCCCAACCAACTTGAGCCCAATCCTCTCATATCTCTTGATAATCTCACCGATAAGTGTCCTCTGTATACCATCTGGCTTGATAATAACCAATGTTCGCTCGAACTTTGGGTGATTTGGTTGTGATTTCATAATCTCGGTATTATAGGTTATTTTATAGTAGATTTCAATATAACGTATAATAAAAAATACATCTAGCAGAAATTTTATTAAGCCGTTAATATCTCCGCACCACTTTTTGTTATGACAACCGTGTGTTCGAAATGTGCACTAGCTTTACCATCAGCAGTCCTATAAGTATATCCATCATCTTTATCTAGCTTGATTTTCTTTGTACCAAGATTGAACATAGGCTCTATAGCGAGTACCATACCAGGCTTCAATACTTCACCTTTGCCAGCAGTGCCATAATTTGGCACATATGGCTCCTCGTGAACATCATAACCAACTCCATGGCCTGCTAATTCTTCTACAACACCATACCCATGAGCTGCTGCAACACGCTCTATAGCATTACCTATATCACCAACACGTTTACCTCCTTTTGCAGCCTTGATACCAGCAGCAAGTGCTTCCTTTGTAACTTCCAAAAGTTTAGCTAGTTCTGCAGAAATATTACCAACTGGTACTGTTAGAGTAGCGTCAGTAATCAAACCTTTATGAGTAAGCCCTAGATCCAATCCAACAATATCACCTTCTTTCAAAATTTTGTCTTTTTCATTTGGTATACCGTGAACGATCTCATCATTTACGGATACACATAGAGCTGCAGGATATGGCCTCTTGGCTCCATAAGGTAGATAATTGAGTAATGCGGGCTTATCACCTCCATCTGCTATCATCTTTCGTGCAGCATCCTCCAATTCACTACTTCTCAAGCCAGGCTTCACCATAGCCGCCAAAGATCGCAAAATCTCTGCATGACGCCGTCCTCCTTCTCGGAGAATAGCTATATCTAACTTTGTCTTAATTGAAATCATGGAATCAACTTACACCAATCCTATCTTTTTCACAATGTCAGTATGAATATCCTCAATTGATCTTTCGCCAAACACTTTTATGAATCTATACTTTGGGCTGCTATCATAATATGCCAAAGTTGGCATAACATCAGTCTCATACCAAGAAAGTCTCCTAGCTATCTCTTCTTCCGTATCATCTATCCTCTTTCTATCAGTAAGTCTCCTCTTTGATTCTGTTTCACTTATATCAATATTGAGAACTATTGGATTTGAAATTCCATAAAATTCAAAACACGAATTGAGAACACCTGCTTCATGAACTTTCCTAGGCATACCATCCATAATGATATGTTGATCGCCTTTATAATCTCTGAAAAATCTATTGACCCACATTCCTACAGCCAAAAATTCTGGCTGTAATCCACCAGTATTATATAACTCCTTACATTTCTTTTGGGTATATGTATCACCTTGAATAAATTGACGCAACTCTATACCTGTTGCTATATACATTACTTCTATTTTTGGATCTCTCTTAATGAGAGCATCAGTTAGTAATTTTGCTTGCGTACCCTTTCCGCAGCCAGAACGGCCTATGAATATAAATGCTTGTGGTTTCATATCCATATTATATAACAAAATAGACTGCCTAGACAGTTGATTCGGTTGTTACGGATATGATCAATAACATTCGGTAGCACATTAATCCTGCGGGGCACGGATATTTTCCTACTGAAAAATTCCTCGTGTTCGCGCCAGTCGCACTCACAAGTCCCCGCAGGATTAATGTGCTACCGAATATTAGCAAACAAGACTCCTAATATTCCCTCATTGCTATCTGAGCATCAATCTTTTTCAATAGATCTAGAACTACGGAAACAACGATGAGTAGTGCAGTACCTCCAATAGCAAGAGATTGACTAGCTGTGAATGCTTGCATACCAAGTGGTAATACGGCGATAATACCTAGGAATAATGCGCCAACCAAGGTAATTCTAGTAACAATATTTCCCAAATATTCCATAGTAAATTCTCCTGGTCTAACACCTGGAATAAATGCTCCAGAACGCTGAAGATTCTCTGATATTTGTTTTGGATCGAATGTAACAGCAGTGTAGAAATATGTGAACAATACGACTAATACGAAATAGGAAGCTGCGTAAACCCATTGATTATTGAAGAATAGACTGAATGAACTAGCAACTGAAGCAATAAAAGGTTGAGCTGTCCATCTAGAAAGAGCTGCGGCTATAATCTTAGGAAATAGCAAGATAGACATTGCAAAAATAATAGGTATAACGCCAGCCTGATTGAGACGGAGTGGCAAATAAGTAGAAGCACCTCCATATACTTTATTTCCTCTCACTTGTTTTGCATATGTTACTGGTACAGAACGCTCAGCTTCTGTAACATATACAACACCAGCAACAACGGCAAGACCTATTAGACCAGCGATGATAAATATAGGTATTTCGGCTGGATTGTGTGGTGATGATAAGAATTGACTAATATCATTCGGTAATCTAGAAACAATACCAGCAAAGATGATTAGTGATACACCATTACCAATACCAAACTCTGAAACAAGCTCCCCTATCCACATGAGAAGTGTTGAGCCAGCTGTTATAACAATAACATTCATTATGAAAGCAGCAGTTGATATATGAGGCAAAACATTCTGTGACTGTAGAAGTGATAGGAAACCAACTGCAGAAATGACACCTAGAGGGATAGACAAATACCTAGAATATTGCGAGAGTTTCATACGGCCAGCATCACCTTCTTCGTGCATCAAAGCTTTCCATCTTGGATACATCATTGTAAGTAGTTGAATAACTATACTACCTGTGATGAATGGGCCAACTCCTAGCATTACTATGGAAAGATTGGATAGACCACCTCCTGAAAAAATGTTAAGGAAGCCGAATAGCTGACTTGATGACAATAATTTTGCTAGATTGGCTACATCAACACCAGGAACAGGTATAGTTGCCAATAGACGGAACAATACAAGTGCCAGAATCGTAAAACCAATTCTCTTTCTCAAGACCTGATCCTTGAGTACCAATGAAATTTTTGCTAGGAAATTATTCATTCTTTTCGTATTAAATTTTATTATATTTACTAAGCTTTCTGACTCTCGACTTTCAATGGCTTCTTTTCTGATTTTGGACCCTTCTCTAATTTTACTTTACTAACTTTTGGAGTTTTAACCTCCTTAGCATCTGAAATATCTTTGGTTATTGGTGCCTGTTTGACAGATGCGACCTTAACTGGTTTTGCAATAATCTTTTCTACAACAGTGATAACTGAACCTCCAGCTTTCTCTATCTTCAACTTTGCAGACTCTGATATATATAGACCTGAAATTTTGAATACTTTAGTAACCTCACCGTCACCTAGGATCTTGACCTTTGGTATACGACCAGAAATAGTATCTACTAGACCCTTTTCTATGAGAATACTCGGTGTGATCGAATCATTTGCAGAAAATGCAACCTCGATAGCCGCTAGATTGATAACAACTGGCTTATCAGTGATAGACTTTTGTGGACTTATACCACGACCACGCAACTTTGGTACTCTCTTTATGATATCGCGCCATTCTGGACGACGTTTGTTGCCTGCACGTGCTGACTGACCCTTACCTCCGCGACCAGCAGTTTTTCCACGTTTACCACCACGAGCGACTATGGTTCGCTTCATGTTTGGATTATTTCTTTTTAGTTGATGGGTTTGCATGTTAGTTAATGTAAAATTAAAAAATTAAGATGGAAAATTGGAAAACATTATTCCGCCCTTTTGAGGGGAGAAGTCTTCACCACACTTCCCTTTACGGATTTATTGGCACTAACATTATTCGCATCCGCTGAGGGGAAAGTTTCTTCACGATGCCCATCGTGGGTTTGAGTGGAAGACTTACTCTCCTCAAAAGGGCGGGTAAACTGAACTTTAGGTTTCGATCCAAATCTAGGAGTCTTACTCAACTTCTTCAATGCTTCTATAGTTGCACGTGCGTTGTTGAGTCTATTCTTTGAACCAGAAAGAAATTTTGCACACACATCTCTAATACCAGCAAGTTCTATAACTGCACGAGCTGAACTTCCAGCGACAACACCACGACCACGGGCTGGGAAAATCTTGATGATAGCACTTGAGTATTTTGCTTCGACAGCATGAGGAATGGTCATTTGAGGTGATAACGGTACCTTTATGATATTTTTCTTTGCTTCACGAGTAGCCTTTTCTACTGAGCCAGCAGTATCGATACCTTTACCCAAACCAACTCCTACACGACCCTTATGATCTCCAGCAACGACAGCTACACTAAAGTTCATACGTCGTCCACCAGAGGTCACACGAGTTACACGACGTATATCGATGATCTTACTATCAAATTCTGGTTTGACACGTTCACGATCACCACCGCGACCACCTCTAGGTCCACCTCTTCCACCACCAGCATTTCCAGGTGCTCCACTATTACGACCACCCCTTCTAGCAGTATCACCTCTCATCTTTCTGCCTTGAGTAATTTTTGATGTAGAAACTGGAACAACAGATCCTGATACCTCTGCAATAACTTCATCAGAGATGATAGCTGCAGGATCCAAACCAGTTGCAGGAATTTTTATACCCAAAACTGCGTCCTTTTCCGCACCTATTTCATTATTATTTTTTATATCTTTTGCTGTCATATATATAAATTAAAATTCTAATCCTCCTTCTCTAGCAGCATCAGCTATCATTTTTATCTTACCAGTATAGACGTAGCCACCTCTATCAAAAACTACTCTCGTAATATTGGCTACCTTTGCTTTCTTTGCTATTTCTACACCAACTTCTTTTGCTCTATCTACAGGTGTCTTTCCTTTCATATCACGCGAATCAACAGCTACCAAGGTGTGGCCCTTATCATCATTTACTATTGATGCATATATGTATTTGTGAGATCTGAATACACATAGACGAGGCCTCTCTGATGTACCACTGATCTTGGCACGAGTACGAGCTTTTCTTCGGGCAAACTGTAGTTGTTTCTTCTGTAATATTTTCATTTTAGTAATTTGTATTCATTACGTATTATGCTGCTTTCTTTCCTTGTTTCCTTCTGATAACCTCATCAGAATATCTAACACCTTTACCAAGATAAGGTTCAGGCTTCTTCAATGATCTTATGACAGCTGCGAATTGACCAACCTTTTCTCTATCCATGCCAGAAATGATCACTGTGTTCTTTTCTGTACTAACCTTTAGATCAGTTGGTATAAGCATAGTTATTGTATGTGAAAATCCAAGAGCTAGAACTATATCCTTACCCTTGATGTCTGCTTTATACCCTATACCCTCAATGATCAATCTTTTTTCAAATGCTTTATTTACTCCAGCTATCATATTCTTGATCTGTGCTGCATATGTACCCCAGAGTGCTTTGGCTTGTAAAGTTTGATTGGTTAGGGTCAGCGTTATTGTTCCGTTCTCGATCAAAAAGTTTATATGGGGCTTCATTATCCTCGTAAGAGTACCCAATGGACCCTTCACCGTGAATATACCGCCTGCATATGATGCTTCGGTCTTGACTGGAAGTACTATAGGTTTTTTTGCAATTCTTGACATAATGTTTATTTAAATTGTGACTGAAATATAACTGATTACCAAATCTTGAACAGTACTTCTCCACCGACCTTTAACTTCTTTGCTTCTTGATCAACCAATATCCCCTTTGGGGTCGAAAGAAAAGTATTACCGAAACCACTTCGAAATATTCTGATATCACTATATTTTCTATAAATACGTCTAGACGGTTTTGATACTCTTTCAACACCATGGATACGTGCACCATTGACCTCATCACTTACAATCCCTAATTCTAATTCTAAAATAGGAGACTTACCCTTCTTTTCTACTGTTGATACGTAACCTGATTTCTTTAGTGCGTGTGCAACATTTTCAGCAAATTTTGAATAAGAAATAGCAACTATAGCCTTCTTTGCATTGCTAGCATTCTTGAGTCTGATTATAAGGTCTGATATAGGGTCTGTTACCATAGTATTATTGAATATTGAAATATATTACCAAGATGACTTCTTAATACCAGGAATCACGCCTTCATTGGCAAATTCCCTGAAACAAATACGACAAAGGTCGAAATCTCTCATATAGCCACGCTTTCGTCCACATCGGAAACAACGACGAACTACTCGCGACTTGAATTTCGGCTTTTTTTGTGACCTTGCTATAACTGATGTCTTTGCCATTTATTTGTGTAATTTTTCTGAAGACTAGGATCGAATACCACCTTCTTAAAGAAAAGATGATTGGTTAGCTGTCCCCCTTTCGAGGTATGTGCTTCCAATCTATTATTCTCGAAAAACCTTATATTTAAGGTATTTATGATACTAGCAATATGAGGTAAATAAGTCAAATGCCAAATATATACATCCGGCATCTGATCCTAAAGCATTATTCAACTATTTCTATTGAGTATTTCGGGTGCAAATATAACCTTGTGGACATGTAGATGAAGTAGAATAACCATATGAATTATAATAATTATTTGATATTGTGAAATAATTATCACTATAATCATACGCCTGTAATTGTGGAGACAATGCACAGCCAGTAGCCCCATATGGACATAGTCCTACGGTGCGATTGTAATTCAATGATGCGTAAATTTTATATGGCCCACTATAGTTTGACGCTGGCACAGCAACTTGAAATGCCTTTATTCCAGGATCACTACTTATCGTTCCACCACCAATAGATAGACCATTTGTGATAATGCCAGAAGGATCAACCAAAACCAAGCCTACTGCATTCCCTATCTTACCGGGATCTCCTGTAACATTGACTCTAACTGTCTGAATAGTTCCAGCCTGCCAAGTCTCCCCACCATTTGGAGAAACTATATTTATATCAGGTGTAGATGAATACGATGATGAATTGATCGTAAACGGAGTATTAGTAGTACCACATGTAGACATTGCGGATGCCGCACCAGTCTGACATACAGTAATTTTGTACGATCCTGTAATACCAGTATTCGACATTGAACTACCAACAGTCCATGTGTAACTATTGCCAGAAACTGATTTTGCAAGTGGTTGTGGCTGTATCATACAAGCAGAAGGATAAGTACAACCTTGTGATGTAAGGTAGATATCGAAAGTCTTACCATAATTGTTACTATTGTTATAATACCCTCCTATAATATTATCACTCCATGAAATTATTCTGCTATCCCCAACATTCCAAACCTCTCCACCGTTCGGTGATAATACAGTGATCAATGCACCGATAGACCCTCCTGAACCTGTAACATTAACTGTGGCACTCGTCTGTGCCATACCTCCTGTGCTATTTCTAACGCTAAATCTAACCGTGTAAAAACCTGCAGCTGAGTATGAGTGAGTAAATGTAGCACTTTGGGATGTTTGAGGTGACATCATAACACCTGATGTAGGGACATAATTATTTTCATCGCCCCAAGTTACTGAATAATTGAGCGTGCTTTTTTGTGGATCTGTCACACTTACAGTCCAAGTACCAGATTGATTCACAGATAATGTAGTTGGTGCATTGATACCATTAATAACTGGCTGATTTATGACGGAACCATTTGAGTAGATATTGAAGTAGTTGTTACTTGAATCACAATTATTTGTACCTGTTTCGCAAATCTGAATAGTGTACTGTCCATCAGGAGATATTGAAGAATTACTTGACCCATTGTAAATGGGCGAATTTTCACGATACAACTCAGCTAATTGCGGAATAACTGTTCCCACACTCCAACTATATGAATTCTGGTTTATTGGAACATTCGTAGCTATAACATAAGGCATTCTATACAGCATAGAACAAACTTGGCCTGTACAAGTATTACTAGGTACCAATTTTATATCCGCATATGTAGCTCTAAAATAATATGGTGAAGTCCAAGTAATATTATGCACCGTTCCAGTCTGCCACGATTCACCCCCATTCGGAGATACAACTCTGAATGTTGCTGGATTATTTATTCCACCCCCATTCCACCTACCCCTAGTTAGTGGTCCGAAAAATCCAGTTGCAGGAATACTATTTGCTGTCTGATAGCGAATGAGTGCATCCTTTGTCTGCTGACCAAAATAACCTTTACTTGTAGCCCCAGAACTAATAGAAGAAATATCAAAACCAAGATTTATGAGTTGTGTCTGCATATTTGAAACATCTTGACCTGATGCTCCAACATAAAGATCATTTGGGAATGTATAACTCTCAGCATTAACAACCTTTAAACCCATACCAAATATGCAGATCAGCATAAAAACAGATAGAATATTTAGAGTGATATTTTTTTTCATAATTTAATAATTAATTCTAATAGTTGACGTTGAAACAACAATAATATAACCAGTCTTTTGATCCATCTGTTGCGAATGTATCTCTCTATTGTATATTGTTTATCGGTTGTGGAAATACTGAGAATGATGTTATGGCTGGCTTGATAGGTGTACATTGATGGTCAGGTGGACACCATGTAGATATCATAGTAGATGGAATACAAATATAACCCAATGGGCAACTAGTTGGTTGAGGAGGTAGTGATGATAATACCGCACCCAGAGCTCCTGCTAGCTGTGACTGAGCAGACACTACTGATACAACCTCATTCATTCGACTGTTGTACTGATTGATCTCTCGTAAAGCAAGTCTAACTGTTGGCATAGAATATACTATCAGAGCCAAAGCAGCTAAAACAAGCACATATTTGAAATTTTTTCTAAGAAATAGTTTATCAGTTTTCATATTGATTCTACTAGAATATTTAATTATTAAAGCAAAGGTGAACTATGTTTATCTACAACTTTTTTTACATCTGCGATGCAGCACCAGCTGACATCGGAACTGTCGTCTGTTGTCCTGTAACATTTATAATAGCTCTAGCTCCAATATTGCCATTTGATCCTGTACAAGTTAGATACAAAGTTGTTGACACCGATGGTGTATACGAGAATGAACCAGATATACCAGGATTCAACCATGTTGTTGGCATTTGATCTGGATAACCTCTAGGTGCCGCACTCGAGCAGCTCGTAATATTTTCTGTACTCCATGTTACAGTTGCAGACTTCCCCAATAATACTGTACTAGGATATACTATTAACTTAACTACTGGCTGAACAATAACAATGTTGGCACTGGTGATCGTAGCTGATGACTGATTTGTAACAGGAACTGGATTTGTAGAACTAGGAGGTGAACAGCTGTATCCTGACGGACAGTTTATAATAGAAAATTTATTTGAATAACCGATAGCACCTATTCCTTGTACATCAACTCCTATGACAGCTGAAGACATAGCATATGTTGGAGTCCATGTATAACTACACTTTGAAGGACTTGCCCACTGACTCATCCCCATTCCACCAACACATGATGCATTTGCAATAGGAACTGTAGCAATATAATCTTTTCCATTTGAATCAAATATTTGAATTTCAAATAACTCATTACCCTTTTCAAAATTTCCAGTCCATACGATCTGTGTAGGTATATTTACGATCAATGAATCTCCTGCTTTTGGTGTTACAACATTGATAGAATTCGTACTAGGAACCTTATAATCAATCGAAGGATTTGTTACTATAATAGAATTCGTACTAGGAACTTGATTCGTCGTAGTCGTATTGTTCGTATTATTACATGTATTGTTTATACTTTGTCGTGTAAGTGGACCGAAAAATCCAGTTGTAGGAAAACCCATAGATAATTGATACCTAGAAACCGCATTGGCTGTTTCTGTATCAAAAGTCCCTTTTGCAACACTGCCTGAAGAAATTCCTGGAATACTGTAACCGCTAGATATTAACCAAGTCTGTAGAGCTACCACATCTGCCCCAACACTACCGATCTCGAGATTTGATGAGAAGGTATAGCAGGTTGTTATAGGTTTTGGTAATGGGGTACCGATATTTGTATTCGTAGTATTGGTTATACTAGTTGTTGGTGTACCACCTGCTAACTTACAAATATATCCTACTGGACAATTTGGTAATACAGGTATGAGCTCACAAATATATCCCGTAGGACAATATTTTATAGCTGAACCAGTCGCTTGCGCATTTACAATACCGGAAGTCAAGAATACTGACACGATCACTACCAATATAATGACAGAATAAACTGATAACTTTTTCATAAATTAGATAATACTTTTTATCTACAGCCGAAAACTGTAGAATACTAATAACTACAATATAATACCATGCACCAAGTCATGTATACAAATTGAGGCCATAGATAGGTCTCATAAAACCTATCTATATATACGTCAGATTTTTACTGGTGGTGCACTTGCATGATCTTTGAGTGCCTTGATAAGGCTCGGCGAACTGAAATAATTGCTCAAAAGACTTCTCCATTTTGGATTGTCAATACTTACATCTGGCTCTACACCATTCCCTTCTATAGGCGTATTATCACCACGAAGAGTGATAGAATTTACCAATAATAATAAATATTGTTGACTAGGATCTATAACTGTTTCCATTGGATATGTATTTTCAATAGTTCCCCAGCCACCAGTTGTTTGGCCGACTGAATGTGCTAGTTTGAAATGTTTAAATGTTGAAGTCATGAGCTCGGCAGAAGATAGAGATTTGTTATCAGTCAATATCGCAATCTCCTTATAACGATCAAGCTCATCGAACTTTGCCATAGTTGTACGTTGAACCTGCATATCTCCTTGATGATACAGATCAAAAGCATATTGATTTTCACCGATAAATATACCGAGAAATGCTGATACAAAGTCGAGAGCTCCACCGATATTGCCACGTAAGTCTATGATCATACTATCCATTCCAGGACTAGTTGATGCACTATCTATAGCACGTCCAAATTCTTGTAGAGAAGTTGGTGATACCCTTGTCAGATTGAAATATAATGTTTTTCCAATAATACTCTTGAATACCGTTGGCTCTATCTTCGATTGATCATATAGAGCCTTTGAATTTGTATCTGTAAGTACATTATGGGCATATGTGATCTTTTTCAATTCTTCTTTTGCTTGAGTTGTACTAGCTTTCGCCAATTCCAGAGCCTTTTCTTTATACGCGCCGTTTACAACATCGATATTTGAACCTATTGGGATATCCAAATTCTTATAAAGATCTGTAGACGAGCTGATATTGCTAACTGTTTGCCTAAAAGCGACTTCCTGCAGACCAGAATGAAGTCCATTCCTTCCTATTGGTTCAAGATTGTAAAGTACCACAGAAGCTATATTTAAGGCCATACTTCTCTTGTCGGCAGTCGATGTGGCTATAGCAATTGCTTTTCTAAGCATGATTTCTGTACTTGTAGCATCATGATTCACAATTGTCGTACTTGCAGATGTAACTTTTTGTACAGAAAGTCGGAATATTTCAGAAAGCTGTGCATCAGACATCATATTCTTTGGCATCCAAAAATTTTTCAGTATCTTATCATACGCTTCCATATCGAACTTCACGTAAACATCATCAGAATTGCTTATTGTATCTGTATTCCTAAAAAAATTTCCAATCCTATTATTAAAAAAAATAACAAAAGTACCTATAATTACTATGAGTAGCGTAATACTTACAGATATAATATATTTCCAACTCTTTTTTATTTTCATTTTCATTGAATACTATAGCAAATAAATGACTTCCTGTAATTAAAAACCTAATAAAAACAAAACTCCCGTATATTCTAGGGAGTTTTGTTGCTAGATCAAATATTGGATAGATGATTATCTACCACTTTCATTATAATATTGTATAACTGCATTATTCACAGCATTCCAAACAGATGCAGAGTTGATATTATTTCCAGAATCCATATAAGTGACTACTTTTACTAGTGCTCCCTGCATTACCCAGCCATCTATAATACTATTATCAAAGTCAACTTTGTAATAATTATCTGCACCTGGATTAGGAACTACTGGATATTCTGAAACCATACCCTGAGCATTTTCTAGTTGTCGGCCGACACTTGTTCCGCCAGGAGTGAGTAAAACCTCAACATCAGTAGAGAGTTTAACACGATCACCCAAAGTGAAACTACCTGCTGCCCTAATAGTTACAGCTGCAGAAGAATTCGAACAATTAGTCGTACCATGTATACATACCTTGATATTGTAAGTACCAGGTGTCATACCACGCGGTGTCCATGTATTTGAGTGACCTGTTACACTAGAAGCTACAATTGATTCTATACCAGATTTAACTGCAAATATATCTACTCCAGCAGTACTAGTCGTAGTCCATGCTATGTTATGTGGTGTGTTTTGTAGCCAGATCTGTGGACTGGTTGGACTCGTAATAGTTATGAGATAACTTAGAGGAGGAAACGTTGCTACATTTGAATGTCCTGAATAATTTGGTGGTGTAGCAGTATCATATGCACTAACAGAGAAATTGTAAGTAGTACCAGGAACTACTGTAGCAATATAACTTGGAGTCAATGATGTAGTTACTAGAGAATCATTATTCCATATCCTATATCCCAATACATTATTGGTACCTTTAATAGATGCGCCCCACCTGAGCGTAACCCTAGTAGGAGAATTCTGAGTTACAGAAAGGTCAGTAGGTACAGATGGTATACGAAGTGTACTATTATCTAAACTGATAACTACCGTTGCAGTAGAAGTCTTACAATTAGTCGTACCATGTATACATACCTTGATATTGTAAGTACCTGGTATAACTGTTGGTGTCCACCTATATGAGCCACCTGTTACACTAGAAGCTACAATTGATACTGTAGTGCCTTTAACCGCATATATATCTACTCCAGCAGTACCTATAGCCGTAGTCCATGTAATATCATGAGGCGTATTTTGCATCCAGATCTGTGCGCTGGTTGGGCTCGTAATACTTACATCACCTGACCCAATGGTCGTAACAACGTTTGAAGCAGCAGAGAGGTTTGGTGTCGCTGCAGTATCATATGCTTTTACAGTGAAACTATATGTAGTACCAGGAACAACTGTGGTAGTCGTACTCGTAGTTACTGATGAACCTAGTAGTGTGGTTCCATTGTATATCTT
>CAIPHR010000009.1 GCA_903864905.1 uncultured bacterium | reverse complement strand
TTCATAAAAACCATTATTAGTCAATATATTATAATAATTTATTAATGTAACTTATACATTAATGGGTATGACCAATTAATATAATACGGAATATTATACTTGACAAACCCAAGCCAAGATATATTGTTTGATTTATATTGGGGTAACTTTTTTTGTAAGGATACCGTGAGTATCAGCTATTTACAGACCCTAGCAGTTTTGTATAGGTAATTTTATACCATAAATTCTAGAGAAAGAGGGGCGGAATATAATTATTGATGATGCATTAGGAGACATCATTAGATATCTCGCAGATACCTCGAATGACATCTATGTTAGATAAGTAATCCTCAACACTGCACCCCAAATAAGCGGCAGCACTATCCTCTGTTAATAGGTTTGTATCTGTTGACTGGGCTACTAGGCACGCGAATCGACCTCTTCTAGAAATAGGAACCGAGTCAGGTTTGAAGAAATCTATTGTGAATGACTCCCTGCCTTTCCATTCATCTGTAGGTTCATAATTGTCTACAACTAAATCTGCTAACGGAATCTGTCTGTCTAGCCCATTCCAAACATGAAACTTGGCGCTTGTATAACTTAAACCGAAAGTATCCATTACTTTTCTTAAACCCTTAGAATAATCAGTAGCACTATTGAAGACCTCAATGGTGGCCTTTTGGGGCGCAAGAAAATCAACAGCAAACGCGTTTGCCCTTTGCTCAACGTAATCTTTTTGCTCCCAAGGTGCTTGTTCAAGTTCTGAGTATTTGTCCACTTGGAGCTTCTCTAGTTTCTGGTCGGGGTCATACAAGAGGTGTCCCAATTCATGGGCGAGGGTCATTCTGCGTACCCATACGTTTTGGTTTCCACCCTCTGTGTTAACAGTGATACCTCTCACCATACCGTTAGCAATAGTGGCTCCAGCTATAATCTTAGGGAGGACTGTCTGGATTAAGGGTATTTCAAGTTGGCCCTCAATTAACTCTCGCATACATTTTATCGGTTGTTCCTCTGAAATTTTAAGAATGTCTCTAGCTTGTCTGGCTAAATAATAACCATGCATCCATGCGGTGTAACTAGCATCTGTGCCATACATAAAAGATGGCTCAAACCCCTTGCCAACCAAAGAAATAGGAGACCGAGAATATAGCCAATCAAAAAGTTCATGTTGTTTCTTTGAGACCCACGCAGCTTCACACAATTGGAAGACTAATTCAGGACCACGATGAGTCGATTCCATAGTCTTGAGCCTCGTCGCTAGATTAGGGTCTCCGTTTGCTCCATGTGTAAAAGAAACTGAATTTTCATCCAAAGCTAAAGAGCGAGCAATCTTTTCAATAGTATGAATTGACGTTAAGGTCTTAGGATTTTCAGCATTCTCGACATCAATCTTGTTGAGACCAGTAACTTTGGCTACATCTTCTATGGATAAGCCCAAATCTCCTCTTCTGTTTCGTAAAGTCTGGGCAGGTTCATTGGCAGCACAAGACAAAATAGCACTGTTGTATTCAAAGACTTCCCGAAGTTTATCAAGACCAAAAGCCTGAAGTGCTTCCCAAGCAGACAAACTACGTCCTGTGGCCTCCTGAGAGTCCTCAGCTAGTTGAATTTGGCTCCTAACGAATTTTCGAGAAGAATTCCGGGCTCTCTCTTGGGGCGTAGACCCCTTACTTTCTGGTCCAAATATTAAATCAAGTTCTTCAATGGTCCCTAAACCCATATTTCTTTCTCCGTCCGCATCCGAATAGGTCTGTTACTTTCATCATCCCAACCTAAACTAGCAACAGACACCTCGTAGCCAGCGAATTCAGCAGCCGACTTTATGGTCTGGGCCACACTCAATAGTTCATCTGAACTTCGAGGTGTGTAACGTGACGAACCACCGTTAATCATAATAGTTCTCGAATCACAAAACCACAGCTCCCCGGCTGTATGTGCATTAACGCCTCCTGTAAGGTTAGTGTGTGTCAGTCTACCGCCTTTTAAGGTTATTTTGTTTGAGGGATTCTCAAGAGCTGCGGGAAATGTTGTCAAAGCCACTACCCAAAGATATTTACTACTGTTACACTGATTTACATCTGCAATTGAAGACGGCGGCGCACCAAAGATGATACCATTAATTGTTGGAAAAACGAATTCGAAAAGCCCCTCATTCTGGCCAATTTGATACTTCTCGTCTTCATATTTCACATTAGCAGAATTTGGTGCTCGCTCAGGGTATTTCTCACGATGGTCTTCACAACAGTCAGAAACATAAGCAAGCATTTTTTCTCTCAGTTGTCTGACTCAGGTTGGGCGTTTTTGATGTAGCTAGATTCTCTAGTATAACCAAAACCAGAAAACAATTCAAATTATTTTTGCTTCACAAGAAAGACATTCTTCTTTTAATTTCTTCTTTGTCTTCAATCTTTTCGGTTTCGTAGTCAACAGAATATCTACTACTTTATCAAATTCCATTGGGTATAATGATAAAGGCTTCTGAATTTTTAGGTCTTTGGGTTGTTTTTCCATTATTTCCCTGATTTCCGTCTGTTGTCTTCTTTGCAAAGCATTTGACAGTTTTCGGCACTTGTCTTGCCGCCTTCGTGCCAAGGCTTGATGTGATCGCTTTCCATCTCCTCAATCGCAAACTTCTTTTTGCACTTCACGCAGATTCCCTTTTGTCTCTCGTACGCTTCCCGCTTCATGTATCGTGTAGAACTCATCGTTTTTTGCAGTCTTTGCCGTGTTCAAGTACTTAACTGAGCCTTCTCTTGCCACTGGGAATTGTATCCTTCCGATACTATTTCTCCGCTTCTTTGAGCGGTTCTTGTCTCGGTTTCTTCGCTGAGACTATACGATTCATGGCTCCCTAAGAAACCAAACTATGACAGTGTTTAGAAACCGATCTATAAGTTAATCGTTTCCCAACAACACCTTTAATAGCTGCTATCATTCTCTCACCATCGGTAACTTTTCTATAGTTCCACCTAAAAGAAAACTCATTGCAATACCTGTGCAAATGCCATTTAGACACATAATGGAAAATCCCCATCACTCCGCGTTTTAGGAGAGCGAAGTAAGACTCAACTGTGTTTGTGAATATGTTCCCTCTGACAAATTCGCCGTCACTATGTTTCACGACATAATGACCACCGCTGAAGTCCTTACCAATGCCGATATAGGATTTCCACTCGTCAGTCATTATGGTGGAATCTTTATTGACCATTCGTTTAATATTACCCTTTAAGGTCTTTCCATCAACATTTTTAATAGGTTTGGAATAACCCTTACCATTCCTCTCAACCAAAGCCATTACCGGAGCATTGTCTGTTCCACGTCCTCTTTTATGTTTCTTTTTGTTGGGATTCCCTGCGTTTTCTTTTCTAGGCTTCCCACCAATATAAGTTTCATCAACCTCAACTGTTCCCTTGAGTAAGTTCCTATCACTTTTCTCAGTCATTGCTTCTCTAATTCTATGAGTCAAAAACCACGATGATTTAGGTGTGATTCCAAGTTCACGGCTGAGTTGTAATGAACTAACACCCTTTTTAGAAGATGTCATTAGATGAATAGCCATGAGCCATTTGTTGAGAGGGATGTGCGAGTCTTCAAAGATGGTGCCGATTCTGACGGTGAATTGCTTACGACATTCGGCACATTTATGAACACCAAGTCTGACAGGCATTACTGATTCAGGTTTGGGTTTTAAAGAATAAACCTTGTTGC
>CAIPHR010000008.1 GCA_903864905.1 uncultured bacterium | reverse complement strand
CGAACGGTGTCCAGTTCTGCTGAACTGGCACCTCCTTCTCGCTCGCGTTCGCTCGCTCCGAAAGTCGTTTCTGTGGAACTCCCTGAGGATTCTCAATAATAATACCCATATTCTCAAGAATCTTCTTTGATATCTTTATCGGTATCTTTATTCCAAGTCTTTCTTCGAGATAAACAGGATCAAAATCAATAATCTTCTGTACAGCTTTTACCGGATACACATCTACTATTGGACCAAACTTGGCATTTGGATCGATTTCTTTTATCAATGCGCTCAATTTGTTCATACCATCCAAAGCAAGCTCAGGTGTAATCTCATTTTCGAAACGCTTTGAAGATTCGCTTCTCAGATCATATTTGGTTGAAGTTTTACGAACTTCGGCTGGGCTAAAATTGGCCGATTCGAGTATGAGTCGCTTTGTATCATTACTGATAGCTGCACGTTTGCCACCTTTTACTCCGGCTATAGCGAGTGGACCTAGGTCGTCTGCAATAACATAATCTGATTCATTTAACTCAACCTCTCTAGCACCCGCTTGGGTGGAGAGTTTCTCCACGATCGCACCTTGCGGGGTTTGAGGGGAGTAACTACTCTCCCCAAAAGGGTGCGCCACTGACGAAGACTCAAGTAATGCAATTTTTTCACCTTTCTTTGCTTTGCGAACAACTATACTACCCTTTACTTTATCCGCATCAAAAGCATGAAGCGGTTGACCAATATCGAACATCACGTAGTTTGTCGCATCAACTATAGGAATGATAGTTCGCTGGCCGATCGCATTCAATGCCGACTCAATCTCAATAGGAGATCTTCCGATTTTCGCTATTTCAACATACCTACCAACATACCTCCTGCAAAATACTTTTGCTTCTATAGCAATTGACGGCTTCTTTTCAGTGGACTCATTAATTACTACAGGTTGTTTCGCGATACGCGGGATTTGCGTCAATGAAAATACTTCATCGGCAATACCTTTGTGACACAGTGCGTAATGCGCTCGGTCTGGAAGAACTTTGAGATCTAAAATAGTATCTCTAATCTCGCGTTCCCTGCCATCATTATTCTTTCCCCTAAATCCGACATTCTCCATACTCTCCACTTCACATGCATGGAAAATAAAAAGCTCCTCCAATTTTTCTGGACTTGGAAGCGGTTTCGCGAAATATGTTTGTAACCAGTTATATGAAATTTTCATTTATGTAATTGTATTTGCCAGGTATTATGGACATGACTTTATATTATCATATTTTTGGCCTTTCAATAGAGGCGTCATATAATGGAGAATTACATCCTATTCATCTTTAATCCATTCAGTAAACACCTTTTGGTGCCCATGTTTGATCTTACTATCACCGACTATCGCAACCAACCCCCAATATTCGACTTCTTTCATTGGAATTGAACCGTTATTTGGCGATGGTTTTCCGATCGGCGTCAGTAACCTCCTATATTCCTGAATAGTCCCAGATTTCTTGATCATGTCCAAACCAAGAGGTAGTAAACTGAATTTTAACAATTGTTCCTTTTTATCTCTTTCTCGACGTCCAGAATATTGCAAATGATAAAAGCCATCAGAATTCAAAATGATACCCATTTGAAAATATGGGCAATATATAGTTTTTTGCACTCAAAAGATCTCGTATGCCTTCTCTTTGCGTAACATATAGTACTCGTTGTTTCTTTCCATATCACTTTTTACAAAAAACACCTCGCGAGAGGCGTCTTTTGTTGTGTCTGCTCTTCAGTTTAGAGAAATTCCATGACTGAAAGGGGCTTTCGCCCACAGACACAACTACATATTACTCCCAAAAATATTTCGTGTCAAATTTCACTAAGTTTGTGCATACTTTCACAACCTGGTCGAATTCGACCAGGTTGAACTTCGGATTATTCATCCTCTCAAAATTGATTTATCAGCCTCAAATCCCCCGTATAATTGTACCTAACATCATCAATACCGAACTTAAGCATTGCAACACGGTCCAGTCCGAAGCCGAATGCAAATCCTTGATAAATATTCGGATCAATACCAACTGATTTAAAAACATTTGGATGAACGAGGCCAGCACCACCCATCTCTAACCATTTACCTTTCCATTGCATATCGACTTCGACACTAGGTTCAGTGAATGGAAAAAAACTCGGCCGGAAACGGATAACAACATCTTCACCGAATATTCTCTTGAACATTGTCTCAAGAACACCCTTCAAGTGAGCCAACGTAACATTCTTATCAACGTAAAGCGCCTCTAATTGATAGAACTGTGCCTCATGAGTAGAATCTGTCGCTTCATTTCGGTAAACTTTGCCAGGCACAACGATGCGGATCGGTGGCTTATTATTCTCCATGAACCTGATCTGCACAGACGATGTATGTGTACGCAAAACCATGCGATCAGCTTTTATCGTGTCCGTACCATTTTCCATTTTGATTTTTCCATTTTGCTTTATCCAAAAAGTATCCTGCATATCTCTTGCTGGGTGATCTTTGGGCACATTCAAAGCATCAAAATTATGAAATTCATCCTCTAGCTCCGGTCCATCAGCTATTTGGAAACCTAGCTCCTGAAATACCGGGTAAATCTCACGGATAATCTGCGTGATCGGATGTAGGTGGCCTTTTGTCTCCTTATTCATATTGTCATAACTTTAGCAGTAAAATTGGCAGTTGTCATTATTGAATTGTGAATATTCAATATTAATTCTCTTATCTTGTAACCGATATAGTAGTCACCAATTCCCCAGTTGAACTCGCTGTTATACGACCGTTCGTATCACGATATATCCAATATCCAGTATCATAATCATCTATACTGGTGAAATGCGCGCTAGTTATAGATGGATCAAAGGGTAATGATGAAATATAATCTGGCACCAAGCAATATGCTAGATCTCCAGTATCTGTATGACTACCACTACCTGCGACGAGAGTCCAACTATTCGGAATATCCTTGGTAACACCTTCACAAACAAAAACACCACGATGTTCTGCCATATTTTGATGAATACCATTCAATAAAGCGTTCACATTACTAGTTCTCTGTGAGTCACGTGCGAGCTTGAACTGTCTAGCAGGATTCACTGCAACTAGAACAATAGTAGCTAGAATAGCTATGATACCAATAACGACGAGAACTTCTATCAATGTAAAAGCCCTTGATAAAGACTTATGATCCTTGGAAATATTTATATTATTTTTATTCATAT
>CAIPHR010000007.1 GCA_903864905.1 uncultured bacterium | reverse complement strand
GATCTATCAATGCAGAAAATCAACGAGCTGTTCAGGGAATATTTACATCTTACTGATGATCTGATTCTCAGTCTGAAGACCGGCGGTTATTCCTTGAACAAAGACATTTTCGACATATCAATAAGCCCTAACCTTTAGGTGTTGTTGGTAAGTCCAGTTCAGGCGTCCAATATACGCCTTCTTTTTTATATGAAGGTCACCTAACGATTCATATTGAAAATTGCGACCATTAACTCGTGGTCGAATTTAACAAACAACTCATCATGAGGTTACAAGCCTACTGGAAAACCCGCACCGGCGAGGATATTTCTGATGCAACAGCTAACGATTACCTGAACTCCTTTGCCGATCTCTACGGATCATTCCTGGAGTTCGCCAATCCGAAATATGACGCACCTTTAATCAGTGAGCGTCCCGTCCAGCCAACGCTTTAGCGCGGCGGACGGGACGCATGATGACTTGCTAATAGCCTAACAAAGGAAAGAAGAAAGAAAACAATGGGATACAACAAAATTATCAGCTACGGGAACATAATCGAAACATATACATATGGAAGAGATCTCCAAATACCTAGAAATACACAAAGAAGCCATACACGCCGAGCTATTCGTAAGAGTATGGATGATGACGGAAAAGCTCCGCTTTCACCCGCAGAATTCGAAGGCAAGAGGAAAGACAATGCAAATCGTGCTCAATTGGCTTTTCGACGCCTCGTCATGGCTAACCTTACAGGATCTGAACATCCTCTACTCGTTACTTGCACGTACAGGGACAACCAAACCGATCTCCGTATCGGCTACAGAGATTTCGGGGCTTTTATTCAGGCTCTCCGGTATCGATATGGCGCTTCATTCCGCTACATCGCCGTCCCAGAATTTCAAACACGTGGAGCAGTTCATTTCCACGCTCTATTCTGGGGACTACCCGCATGTCTCTTTGACACAGAAAGAGATACAAGACTGGTTGCGGGACTCTGGGGACATGGATTCGTCTATATGAAAATGACCGATGGGAATGAAAAACTATCGTCATACCTCGCCAAATACATGGCCAAGTCATTCGTCGATCACAGATTGATGAATCAGAAAGCGTATGTATGTTCAAGGAATTTACTTCGACCTCAAATTCAAGGTGGTATATCCAATTTCGGCATGGATATCTTACTCGAAGAATTCGGTGCGACAACTCCGGAGATCGACAAGAGCTACGACACTCACTGGCTAGGCACTGCTCGTCACCGCATTTACAAGATCTCCACAGAAAATCCACCGAAATAATTTGTCTTGAATATTTTTTAGGAGTAAACTACCGACAATTACATTCTAATAATTTTCATTATCAATCTAATTTATTTTAACTTCATGAAATATATTCTCTACTGCAGAAAATCTACTGATACCGAAGACAAGCAGGTGCTTTCCTTGGAGTCGCAGGAAAAAGAGCTTACTGACCTGGCCAAAGACCGGAATCTTGAAATCGTGCAGATTTTGACTGAAAAAAAATCGGCCAAAGCTCCGGGGCGTCCTATCTTCAATGAAATGATGGCTTCAATTTCTGTCGGTAAAGCGGACGCCATTCTTTGCTGGAAAATTGACCGTCTTACACGTAATCCTGTGGATGGTGGACAGATTCAGTGGCTTCTTCAAAACGGCAATATCAAGTGCATTCAGACTTCAGAGAAAACGTACCTGCCAAGCGACAATGTCCTGCTTATGAGCATAGAGCAGGCCATGGCTAACCAATATATTCGCGATTTGAGTACCAACGTCAAGCGTGGCAATCGGGCCAAATTGGAACATGGCGGCTGGCCTAATCACGCTCCTTTCGGCTATCTTAACGACAAAGCTACTAATTCAATCATCCTCGACAAGAAACATGCCAAGTATGTTCCAAGAATGTTCGAGCTATATATTACAGGTGCCCATAGTCTCCAACAGATTGCAGATATTCTTCACTCAGAAGGCTTACGCACCTGCTCCGGAGACAAAGTACGCAAGGGGAAAATCCATAAAGTCCTCTCTAACAAATTCTATATAGGCCTCATGGAAAGAGACGGTAAAATCTATCAAGGCAATCACGAAACATTGATATCAAAAGTTGTATTCGACAAAGCACAGGATATTCTTAACGGTCGCATCCATTCACGTAAACGCAACCACTTCTATTCAGCCAGAGGCTTCCTACAATGCGCCTCATGTGGCTGTAATCTAACCTGTGACACCAAGAAAGGCTTCAAGTATTACTACTGCACTAACGGCAAAGGTAACTGCGAACAGCACAAAAAATATATGAGGTCGGAATTCATAGATGAACTGCTGTCTAAGGTGTTTCTCAATCTCAAATTTGATGAGCAACTCATTCAAATGTCCGCCGATGCCTACCATGAATCCAATGAGACTAAAGCTAACTATGTTCAATTAACTCTAGATGCCCTCACAAACGAGCTGGAATCGCTTACAAAGAAAGAATCCGTGTTGACTGACGGATATGCTTCTGAAGTTATTAAATCTGATATGTACAAGCAGAAAATGCTGGAGATTGAAAACAAGAGAGCCGAGCTTCAGGCACAACTCAAAGAAATTCATTCAAAAGGGCCAGTTACTCCAGTCACTTTCGAACAGATCAAGAATATTTTTATGGATGGCAACAGAGCCTCAGAAAAGTATATCGCCTCCGGAGATGATGTAAAACGGAATATGTTATCAAAGCTACTTTCGAACGCTACTATCAAAAATAGAACCGTGGCTCAATACCAATTCAAAAATCCGTATCAGGTGCTTGCAAATACACCCAAAAACATCACTTTTGAAAAAATGTGCGCGGGAGAAGACTCGAACTTCCATGCCCAAATGGGCGCTACCACCTCAAGGTAGTGCGTCTACCAATTTCGCCACCCGCGCATTTTTCAATTTTTAATATACCAAAAAAATTCAAGAACTTTCTCACTATAACCCATAAACAAATAACATTCAACAAAACAGACCACATTCACGGTCTGTATTCTATTATTATTTAATTTTGAATTCCTAGAATACTTAGTAGCCCTATTTCTTTACCTCTTCAATAGTTTCTTTCTTTACCTCAACAACTGGAGCCACAACATCTGCAGCAACACCATTCTCTTCTCTGGTTGCCATGATGCGACGCATCTGGTGACGAATCTCTTTGGCTGCCTTGCGGCGTATGAAGTATAGTTTGCCACGACGAACTTTGGATCGGCGGATAGTTTCGATCTCATCGATCATAGGAGAATATAATGGGAAAATACGTTCAACACCGACACCATCGACAACTTTACGTACAGTGAAGGTTGCCCCTGCTTGATGTCCATGCTTGGTTGCCAAAACAAGACCTTCAAAAGCCTGGAGACGGAATTTGCCCTTATCTTCCTCGATCTTTTGCCAGACACGAACAAGATCACCTGAACGAATGTCCATTTTCTCGCGTTCAGCAATATTTACAGATGTAATTACCTTTGTAGCCATAAGCTAGAATACACTATCATAAGGGTAGCTTTAAATCAAATTTGGATGCAGCTTTCTTGAAATCTGTTGGTAGCGGTGCTATAACTCGTATCTTTTTACCTTTTATATCAGTGAACTCAATAAAGTACGAATGCAACGCCAAACGCTCAAATCCTAGAGCCATAGACCTCCTAGGAGCATATAAACTATCGCCTACAACAGGATGATTGACTGCACTGAAATGCACACGGATCTGATGAGTCCTGCCAGTCTTTGGCTCTATCTCAACCAAAGAAAACTTCTCATTATTTGTGCCAGCTACAAAGTTTGCGATCCTAGTCCAATAAGTCTGCGCCTCTCTGATTTCACCTCTTGCAGTAGGATATGCAGACCATTTTCGAAAATCACTGGTACTCCTCCCTATTGGTCTATCTATCGTTCCAAACTCTTCTTTCATTTCTCCCCAAACAAATGCAAGATATTTTTTTGCAATTGTCCTATCTTTGAATTGTTGTTTCAAACTAGCATGACCAGCTTTTGTCTTTGCAATAATGATAGCCCCCGACGTTTCCCTATCTAGTCTATGCACTATACCTGAACGATTGAGTGGGTTGCCTTCACCATCATTCATAGGGTCACCAACGTTCTTTGATTTTGGATATTTCTCCAATACCCAATCAGCGAGAAATGGTCCTTCATTTTTCCCATCAGAATGGACCATTAGACCAGGTGGTTTACTAACCACTAAGCAGTCTTTATCTTCATATAGGACCTTTATGCTATTTAACAACTTCTTGCTCATAATATGAATATACGCTAATCTATTATTGTATACAAGTTTGCGCCCTTAGCTGTCTTGGTAGGTAAAGACCAAGCCTAGTGGTGTACACAGTAAATTTAAAATGAAATACAATGCGCCCTTAGCTGTCTTGGTAGGTAAAGACCAAGCCTAGTGGTGTACACAGTAAATTTAAAATGAAATACAATGCGCCCTTAGCTCAGTTGGTAGAGCGACCCCTTTACACGGGGAAGGTCAGGAGTTCGAATCTCTTAGGGCGCACTACTTTGCTTTCGCTACGCTCAAGCTTCGTAGTGCAAACACAATCTTACTAAAGCCTTCATAAACTTAATCTGCTATAATTAGTAGAGCTTATTATCAATATAAAATTTATGAATAAAAAAATACTAACTTTTACCTCACTTAGCTTAACTCTAGCTATTGCTTGTGTATTCTTATTAGCAAAATCAACACAAGCAGAGCAGGCTTCAACTATTCCAACTTCATTCTCTTTTCAAACAAATCTTCAATACGGACAAACAAAAAAACCTGATGTAAATTACTTACAATTGTTTCTAAACCAAGATCCGAGAACAGTAGTTAGTGAAAGTGGTCCTGGATCACTTTCAGATCTTACTTCATATTTTGGACAAAAAACTAAGGACGCTGTAAAGAAATTCCAACAATTATTTGCTGCTGACATACTAACTCCTGCAAACTTAACTCAACCTACTGGTGTTTTCGGACCATTAACGAGAGCAAAAGCAAATATTTTATTATCACAACAAAGAACAAACCTTGCTGGAACTGGTGCAAATATAAACTCTAATTCTACTAGTTTAACTGGAAACAACCAACCGAATACTGGAGTAATTGGAGCCTCTGGCGCAAATACATCTCAAAATAGTGGTTCTTCTGGTTCATCAGGTGGAGGTGCTGCAGCAGGTATTATAGGTGGTGTTGCAGGAGGTGTTGCTGGTGGTGTGATTGGTAGCGCTGCAGGAGGTTTAACTAGTGGCGGATTTGGTCTGAGTGGAAGCGGTGCCAATGGTGGAGCTGCGAGCGGTGCAGGAAGTTCTGGTAGCTCTGGTGGTGCAGGTGGCATGACTTCATACTTCGGAGGAAATGTTACCAATGTCACATATTGTACATGTGATACACCTATGGATCTCATGCTTGATATCAATGATGTACGAGGTGGGAAAATATCATTGATGTTCAAATTTGGTCAAAGCACTCTATATGCTAACTACAATATATGGATGCCAGGACCTAATGTTCTAGGTAGTTATATGCAAGGTGGAGGACAATGCCAAGTTGGTACACAACCTGAATGTACTTCAGAAGGAAGTCCTCGCGGAACAATACAGCAGATAGGAACTTCTTCTATATAGTTGTAACCATATTATTTTTATCAAATGTCCCCTCGGTTGGAATCGAACCAACATCAACGGCTTAGAAGTCCGCTGTTCTATCCATTGAACTACAAGGGGGATAGCAATACTAAGTTACCATAATTATTCACTACAGACCAATATAATCTACTATATCGATGGATCTCCACCCTTGACCGAACCACTAATAATGGAAATGCGGCTCTGTTCCCTTTTATTTAATACCTGTACAGCTTCAGCCAATGCACTCTCTTCAAATGGTAATTTATTGATAGAGGTCTCTAGAGACGCCTTATCTATAGTCAGATTGACTTGTTTATAAGCAGAATAATCTATAAACATAAAAATGATAGACAACAAAAATGTAGCAGTAATGATCAGAACCCAATCCAAATAAGGATCACGACTAATGTAATGTTTTTTTATTGGAATATTCATTGTATTAATTTTACCGCACTCAGATCAAAATTGAGAGACCATAGAGCTGACTCCTTACTCTTACCATCATTTACCTTGGTAAGTTGAACATTGTCGATCATTACTTTATATGGCATATTTTCAGATAGCATCAAGGTCTTGACTACAGCCTGCCATGATCCGCGAACTGATATCTTTGTGCTGACATAACCATTGTTAGCCAGATCTCCATCAACTGGTGCAATATTATCTACAGATGTCAAACTAACGTCAGCTCCAGTATTATCACCCAATGATTCTAGATATCTTATGAATGACAACGAATCATCAGAGCCGACAAAAGAACCAGACACCTTTTTCCAACTATCATCATCCGCATCTTTATCTAAATTCTTTATTTTCTTTTCTTCATCTTGTATTGCTACGAGAGATGCTGCAATAGCCCTAGATCTAACAGCCGAATTGGTCATACTTTCTACAAAATATTTCATATAGAAAAATAGCGAACACACAAACAGAGTAACTGCTATTGCCAAACTTAATAATAATATATGGCGGTCATGCTTCATCGCGTTTTTTCATTAATTATAGAAAGTGAAAAAGGTATATCCTTGACCTTTGACAACAATGAAATAGGTACATCTACTTTGTTTCCATCTGCAGACGCTATTAACCTGTCCTTCAATGACAACAATTCTTCACGAGTAGGAGCTATACCTTTTATAATTGCGGACACAGAACTTGTGGACGTGCGAGATACTTCTATCGACGTTATACTGATATCACCCCTAGCTCCAACTAGACTAGTTATAATACTAGAATATTCTGTCTTTCCACGACTTGTATCATTGAAGATCTTCAAAAGATTTGCTTTTTCTATTAGATCAGCTGTTGAACTAGTTTCGGCCTTTGCATTCGTTGATCGATTTAATTCTGCCAATACTTTATCAGCAGAACTTTTTTCCATAGACGCATGTATGAACGACGGTAATAAGAATACAGATCCTATGAGGAATGCTGTCGCTATCATGAAAAGCAATACTGTAGAAGCACGAATACGATATTCATGACGTAGTGACCTTCTAAGTGTTATAGGTATCAATGTATGACGCATATTATTATTGATCTAAAGCCAAACCAGCTACTACTACATAATCCAATGAATCAAACTTTGATACAGGTGGCGTATAAAGTTCGAGGTTGAGAGCATTCCTCCATGTATTCACGATAGTTACTGAACAATTTTGTATACCTACCAATGCACTAGGTATACCCTCTTCGTACTGTTCTGCGCTGGAACCTGCAAGTACCACATTATTTATCATTGCGCCGAGATGTGATGACCAATATTTTACAGTATTTTCTATTTGTTGAAACAGAGATTTCCCATCACCCAATATAACTGTTGAAGTAAAACAGACAACACCTTCTGAAACTATATGTATTCCAGTCTTGTTTTTCATAACATGAATGATCATTGATGTATTTTTTGGATCATTGTCCAATGCTACACGAGCAATCGACTTTGGAACTACCTCGAATGCTATCGGGGAAAGACCTACACTTTGAAGTAAAGAAATCTGTTTTTCTACATATGTTCTAGGAACTACAGATACGCTCGCGCGCAATACACCGTTGGTAACTTCTAGAGGCATAAGGTCAAAATAGAATACTGCATCCTTAGCAGATAATGGTACATTCTCTTCTAGTTTGAACTCTATATTTTGCGATATATCTTTTTTACTATCACCAACAACATCCATTTGAAAAAGATATGCTTTTTCTTCTGGTATAGAAACACTGACATAGTTCAAATCATTCTTTTTAACAAATTTCTTCAGAAGGTCTATGAGAATAGGTTCATTCTTGATATCGCCACCAAAAATAGTGTCGTCTGGTAACAATACCTGATCATATTTACTGATCACCTGTCCATGCGCAGATGGTGAATATTGTAGACAGCGAATAGCATCATCAGATATCTCCAATCCAGAGAATCTTGTAGTCATATATTTTGGTGGTGGAAATAGTTTGAAGAACAATGACTTGTGCATGCATTCATTATACCGTAGAGAGCAAATATTAGGTATCAATATAAACTATAGTGAAAAACCTGTATTATTCTACCTTATTTAAAGACCTCAAATACTCCTGTACTATTTTGAATATTCCAGGTGCCGCTGAAATGACGATTATGACTAATACCAATGGTATTATATACCTATCAGGATTTGGAATAATTGACCCAAAAACATAACCAATGATGAGCATTAGAGATGTCCAGACCAATCCTCCGATCACATTATACGTAACAAAAGTTTTATAATTCATATTCCCAATACCAGCTACAATCGGTGCGAACGTACGAACTATAGGTACAAATCTAGCTAGAACAATAGTCTTTACGCCATATTTATCATAAAATTCTTGTGCACGAATTATATATTTTTTATTAAAAAATAATGAGTCACTCCTTGAAAATATCGACGGGCCAACCTTTTTTCCGAACGCATAACCAGTACTATCTCCGAGTACTGCAGCAATGAAAGTAAATACGAGTAATGCAACTATAGATAGATGGCCTTGTGAAGCAAAGAAACCAGCTGTTACCAACAATGAATCCCCAGGAAAAAAGAAACCAAAGAATGCACCAGTTTCAAGATATACGATAACTATGACGCCTATTAGACCTAATGTAGAGATCAAGAACTGTGGATTGAGTAAATCTGTAAAATGCATATATGTATAATTGTCAGATTGCTAGTGTACCAGGTGGTATAGTCTCATTGGTTTCAAGTAGAGAAAAACCTCCTTCAGGTGTTGATACGGCAAATAACATACCGTTACTTTCAACTCCTTTTATATTTCTCACTTCCAAATTTGATACGAACATACAGGTCTTTCCAACCAATACCGAAGGGTCAGGATATCGTAGTGCAATACCAGAAACGATCTGTCTCGGTGCTGATGTGAATTTCTTTGTAACTTGAATAATTGTTGTATCAGCGCCCATATCAGTTTTGACATGAACCTGATCGCCAATTTTAACTTCTGGCTTATCAATATTTGTATTTTCTATTACCTCTACCTTTTCACCGAGATCAACCATCAATCTGAGCAACTTATCTGTATCAGGGATTTTTTCTGCTGACAGTATCTTCCCTGCCCTCACCTCGACTTTCTTGAATTCATCATATGAAATAGTCATGAAAATTTAATTAAAATTATTTCTAAATTATTATCGATTCTTTTCTCTATCCAAATAACTCTGAAGTATGATGGCGGCAGCAGAAGCATCAATGAGTGAATTCTTTCCTTGCCAACGTTCTGCCTGAACACTACTCATAAATTCCAATTCAAAATATACAGTGAAACCGTCTTTCTCAAGCTTGGCTTTTAGATCTATACTATCCAACATGATCTCATTTGGCTCTCCTTTATAATCACGGGACTCCCCCATAACGATCTCTTTTGTTTCATGGTCTATGGCTATCTTTTCTATCTCTTTAAGTAAGGTTGGAGTATTCAAAATAACCGAAACTGGTAAGGCAAACTCACGTTTCTCATCAGAAACAGCAACTCCTACCCTCTTCGACCCATAATCAATACCTAGTATTCGCATGACAACACAATAACATACAATCATTGCATTACGCCATATTTTACCTTATGATAACTGAGCTGTTTATTTGAAACGGGTAGTAACGTCATACAGAGTATTTAACTATTGACAAATCTCTGGATAGGTGGCTGAGTGGTCTAAAGCACCGGTCTTGAAAACCGGCGTCCTTCACGGGACCGTGAGTTCGAATCTCACCCTATCCGCCTTCGCTACGCCGAAGCACGATTAGTGCGAAGGCGAGATTGCAGTGACAGCGTAGCTACGGCGTGACGATGTCCGCACAAATATATGTACTATGTATACAGTTTAAAATGCAAAGATGGTTTTTATGTCGGTTGCACCTCCGACCTCAAAGACCGTATCGATCGACACAAAAATGGTAAAGTGCCAGCAACCCTCAAAAGACTTCCAATCAATCTTGTTTTATATTTTGCTATTGAAGATAAATTCAAAGCTTTCAATTTTGAAAAATATCTGAAATCTGGTTCGGGTAGATCTTTTATCAAAAAACATCTTGCATAGAAAAATGTGTCAGTCGCGAATTATTTCGATGGTGACCGGTTTCGCTACGCCGTAGCTTCGAAGAAGCGAAGACGAACTGAGGTAGACATGCCCTAATCCACAAGCGTCCACGCACCTCGGTCCACCGTAGCGTAGCGAAGGCGACTCACTTTCCGAAAGCGCTGTAGGCGCAGGCGGCGAATACCGCTAGTGGTTTACAGAAGGTGTATAAATTGCCACAGACTCAATCATAATGGACGCATATTGTGGAATTTTTTGAGTATGATTCCTACTTAATATAGTTTATCGTAAGCGCAAATGGATTTACTGTCTGAGGAGACATCTTTAGAGTGAACTGTCTCGTTTTAGGTATTTCAGTCCAGCCCGCGAGAATATAGTTGCTTCCTTTAGTTTTATGATACGTATAACCAGTAAAATAATAATCGCCTCTTTCAGAATGAATTTCACCAGAATAATTTCCGAACTCACTATTTTTTTCGATAACGATCTGCATAGTATTTCCTAGAATTTTTTCATATGCATCGTCTGGAAGTGTAACAGCAACTTCATTAATAAAAGTTGTTTTATAAATAGGAATAATCCTAAATAAAGAATTATAAATACCGACACCAACAAAAGATAAACCAATAATGAATGGCACAAGACCGATTACAACCGCTAATAATCTATGGTTACCCCGCGCGAGCTTATTCTTGGATGGTACTTGGTAATTTTTTAGACCTTCATTCGTGGCAGTAAAAGATTTATTCTCGGCTCCAAACAAAGGATTACCATACCACACAGTTCTTATATTACCTTCGCGGCTTTGAGTAGAAGTAGTTTGCTTATGAAAGTCGGAAATAATGTCCAACCTTGACTCAATATCTTTCGGCTCAAGTTCAAGACTATAAGTTTTAGTCCCCGTGGAAGTATGTATAAGCAGTCCTCTAAAATTATATATCAAAATAAAATTATGAACTTCGCTCAACTTATAAGAGTCACTTTTACCATTAGATTTCAAAAAATAAATAAAATCTTTTTCAATTGAAAAATCTCTCGCTTTGATGTCCGGTAGCAACAGCGATAATACTAATCCTATTGTTCTTACGATAAGAATGATTACCGCAACCCAAAGCAAGGGAGTTAGTAAAACGCCCAGACTTATCTGAATAGGTGTAGGCAGTTGAAATTGTGTACCAAAAAAACCGAGTGCGTATTTTGCACCTAGCAGCGCCAAAACTAACAATAATAGTTTCCTGACGGTGAATAGTGAATTAAACCATTCTTTTAGAAAATCATACCCTGTCTTTTCAATCTTGGGTTTATCTATTGAGCCACTAAGATATTCTTCAATCTTTTCTACCATAAGTTATAATCTCCATTATAGTTAGAAATACTTTAGAGTCTTGGCTATCGACTCAATTTCTGATAGTGCTTTATTCGCTTCATTAATATTTTGGAAATTAGCACCGAAACTATCTGACCTTTCAAATCCGTCGGACCCAGCATAACGTTTTATTTCTATACTTACGTTAATTTCTCCACTACCAGAAGTATCTACAAGTCTTTCAGTCGCTTGTATCCCACCAATTGTAATCTTTTTTTCGGAAAAAACTTTGTAGGATGAGTAATCGTCGGCACGTCCTTGTTGTATGAAGTAAAGATTGTATGTCGCTGGTCGATCTATTGATACTGTCAAGCTAATACCACCCCCAATTTCAGAAATTTTTCCGTCTGACGGATAATTAAAACTAAACTTTCGTTGCTCATTTTTATATGTTTTCCATGAGGAAGCCACACCAGAGTCAGTTCCTGTTTTTGCAACGTTTGTCTGAGGTGTTTGAATTTTTATGGGTGCTGTATTATTTGCAGTTTCCTCTGAAGTAACAGTATTATTGCTTTGCGAAGGAATGTTTTCGACAACTTTAATTTCAGAATTGTTATTTTTTGTGTAAAAGTAGACTCCTGCTCCAATAACGACAATTGCAATTAATACGACCACCAAAACCCCTGCGAAACCTTTATTAAATTTATTACTCATGGAATTAATTTAATATTAATAAGATGTATTTAACGACTTTAGACGTGATTATACCATATTTGTTAATGCGCATGACAACCCCAAAAATCCGTTGTGTACCGAGCTATTGCGCATATGCTAGACTTAAAGCCATTCGGACATCGTCAAGCTCCCCGCCTTTGCTATTTGTGCCTGTAATTATATTTTAGGAATGCTATAATTTAGTCATGGCAACAGAAGCTCTCATTTATTGGACAGCACCAGAACACTATCATGTCGAAAAAAAGGACGACTGGTATTGGGCTGTTGGTATCATTACACTGACCCTAGCTTCAGTATGTTTCATACTAGGAAATATAATACCAGGAATATTCGTCATAGTAGCTTCTGTAGCACTAGTCATCCACGCTTCTCGTCCTCCTCGTATAGTCAATCATGAAGTCAATGACCGTGGCATAGTAGTAGACAACACTTTATACCCTTTTCTAACTCTAGAATCCTTCTGGATACCCCACGACGAACCAATACCTAGAATGATAGTAAAATCTAGGAAGACTTTGATGCCACTTATTATTATTTATATCGAAGAGGTAGACCCTGAAGATGTGCGAGAAGTCATGCTACATTACATTGCCGAAACAGAACACGAGGAACATATTCTCAAACATATTTTTCAATGGTTTGGATTTTGAGAAAAATATGATAATGTGTCTTTACTTGCCCTCGTCGTTTAATGGATAGGACGCAGGATTGCGGATCCTGCAATCGAGGTTCGATTCCTCGCGGGGGCACTGAAATGAACGAAGTGAATTTCGTGCACACGAACAAGGCGCCAGTGCGCCTTGTGTCGAGGAATCGAAAAGTCTGAGTATATTTTCAAGTCCAGATCCGCCAGTAGGCGGAGATGGATGAGAAAATACGAAGACTGTACCGTTCCTGTAGGGAAAGATTCCTCGCGGGGGCACAAAATTGGAGATTATCCTAACTTCTTTAGAGAAGCCATAGCTCTAGATTTGAGTCTAGATGATGTATTTGCTTTGATATAACCAGTCTTTACAGCTTTATCCAATACCTGATATAGAGAAGAAACGAGCTCATTTGCAACTACCTTATCTTTTGCAAGTACAGCCTTACGGAAATCCTTGAGCTTATCATCTATGGCTGCTTTTCGGCGTAGATTGAATACGCGCTTTTTCTTTGACGCGCGCAGAGCTTTCTTTGCTGATGATGTTATAGCCATATATGTATGTGTCGATCAACTTATCATGACTCAGCACAAAAGTAAAGCGACATCTTGCATCGATGCAGTCAATTAGAAATTGAACTGATTCTCTTGTATGATATACACATGATAGCAAGCATGAAAGGCCAAGTTAGTTATATAGATGCAAAATACGTTATTATCGAAACTGGCGGCATAGGTTATAAGGTCTTTTTAACAGCTGACAATATACAAGGGTTAACTGTTGGTAAAAGCTCTTCCCTATGGATCCATATGGTAGTACGCGATGATGCTATGGATCTATATGGTTTTACTTCAAAAAAAGAAAAAGACTTTTTTGAACTTCTATTAACAGTATCTAGTATAGGACCAAAATCAGCCCTCAATATTCTAGGTCTCATCGATATAGATACTCTAGCAAGCGCGATAAGGAGCGGCTCGACTGCGCACCTAGTGAAAGTTTCTGGTATTGGTAGAAAAACTGCCGAAAAAATAGTACTGGAACTTAGAGATAAACTTGGTAATATGAGCAATGATGATAGTATTGGACTATCTGCTCATATGTCTAGTGATATTGATGCTATAGAGGCTCTAAAGGCCCTAGGATATGATGCGGATGAAGCTAGAGAAGCATTAAAGAAGATCGATAAGGAAATAGAAGATACTGGTGCAAAAGTAAAAGCAGCACTAAAAATCCTCATGTAATAGTGGACGCAAGAATTAATTATATAAATAAATATGTTAGATTCATTTCTAGGAAAAATACGTAGATATATCATACCAAAAAAAGTATTCAGCTTTTTTCAACCGGCATACCACAAGACTCTTTCATTCATGGCTGCACTATTGTATCGATTCCCTTCGAAAAAGATCAATGTGATCGCTGTTATCGGTACAAAAGGCAAAAGCTCTACAGTAGAGATCATCAATTCTATTTTGGAAGAAGCTGGATATAGGACAGCACTTTCCAATACTATCCGTTTCAAGGTTGGTGATACGTCTTGGAACAATCTATACAAAATGAGCATGCCAGGAAGATTCTTTGCTCAAAAACTCCTTAGAAGTGCGGTGAAAGACAAATGTGATTATATGATTATGGAGATAACTTCACAGGGTGCTCTCTTCTACCGACACCGATTTATTGAATTAAATACATTGGTATTCACAAATATATCACCAGAACATATTGAAGCACATGGATCTTATGAAAACTACCTTTCCTCGAAGCTATCCGTAGCAAAAAATATGGTCAATTCGACAAAGAACAATCGGACAATCATAGTAAACTCTGATGATAAAGAAAGTAATAAATTTACAAACTATCCGGTAGAAAATAAAATATCATTCAATATATGTGACATAGAGCCATATATTATAAAAGATGTCGGCCTAGAATTTACTCTGAATGGAAAAACTATTCAATCAAAACTTTCTGGTCTATTCAATCTATATAATATTCTCGCATCGATAACAGTTGCACAAAATGAAGGCATATCTCTTGAAAAGATCTCCAGTGCAATAGAAAAGCTCGAAACAATTCCAGGAAGAGTAGAAAAGATCAAACTGGATAAACAAGACTTTGGTGTGATCGTAGATTATGCTCATACACCTGATTCACTCGAAAAATTATATCAGGTATTTCGATCATCAGAAAATATATGTGTCCTAGGTGGAACTGGTGGAGGTCGCGATACATGGAAACGTGGCGAAATGGGTAGGATTGCAGAAAAATATTGTGATCAGATCATCCTCACAAATGAAGACCCGTATGACGAAGACCCAGATAAAATAGTAAGGGACGTAGCTGCAGGAATAAAATCAAAGAAACCTATGATCATTATGGACAGGCGTGAAGCTATCAAATATGCCGTAACACAAGCAAAAACTGGTGATTCTGTTCTCATAACAGGCAAAGGAACTGACCCGTATATAATGGGGCCAAATGATACAAAAATTCCTTGGTCTGATGCCAATATTGCAAGAGAAGAATTGCTAAAGGTTCTCAATATAGAAAAATAGCTGTCTATGTTTTATATAGATCAAATCAAACGATTGGTTCCGTATTTCTCATTCAATAAACTCCTCGTATCTGGACCAACAATACCTTTTTCTCCATCAATACCATATTTCTTCTGAAAAGCTTCAAGTGCTTTCAGTGTGCACGGACCAAATGATCCAGTACGTGGACAATCATTCATTTTAGTATTTTGAGGTGGATATACACCATCCAACATGAGAGCTGTTTGTAATGCATATATTTCTCCTGATGTTCCTTCATTCTTAGACACTAGATTCCTCCATTCATGTGGCAATAATAGAGTATTGAAAGAAACCGCACTTTTGACTGCATTATTCTTATCAAAGAAATCTTGCAAACCCAGATAAGTCTGAAAAGCTAGATCATTTATAGAAACAGCTCTGAGACTTGTATTTACGAATTGCTGTTCATATATATAGCCATATTCTATGAGCATACTTGCAGCGTCAGATGTATTATAAGCACCTATAGCTATGAGATCTGGCTCTTCTACTATACCCGTTGACTCACCAGGAAGATCACTGACAGGATTTAACTTGGATAGTCTACTGAAAATAGTATTCGCAACAGCTATAGTTGTAGTGCTGTTATAGTATTGTTTTTCTGGAACATAAATAGAAAAACCTGAATAATCTCCTGGAGTATTTATTCCGTGCCCAGGATTGTCATTGAAATGAATATGTATAATTATGTCAACATCATTCTCATTTGCCCATTTTGTAAAACCAAAAAGTCTATAAGCAACTCCAGTAGGAGCTTTATTATGAATAATAGTTGGCACAACTGGCTTTACATAACCTATAGAAACAAGATGCGAAATCTCTTCACGGTGTGCCGTAGTCCAAGTGACAATATCCTGCCAATTATTCTTGAAATATGAATCGAATGTTGGACTCCATGTTTTATCATCTCTAGTAACCATAACCTGATAATGACTATTAGCCCCCATTATCCTCTCTAGATCTTTAGCCAATTCCAAAGTAAGGTCTCTCTCCTTTATTGACCCATACTCTGCTCCACCATAATTTGCTTCATGGCCAGGAACCAATAAAATACGAACCTTTTTATTTGGTATGCCTATATTTGAAGCTATATATTTTGATTGTATCTGTTCTACAGTTTTTGGATTGTGTGAAAGTATAACAGAAGCAAATTGATCGCCTGTATCTGAAACAACTAGCAAGAAATCCCGCATTTGATCTGGATAAGTCAGAGCAAACCATGGCACAGATAATATGAATACTGCAAAAAAGGTCACCAGATAATTACGCATTACAATATTATAGCATTTGATTACTATTAGTGTTTGTTTATTATTATTTTGTTATCAACAAATATCTTTTTTGAACAATACTATACCAACAGTAACAGATACATTCAATGATTCTTTTTCACCTTTCATTGGTATCTCTACGCATATATCTGAAGCTTCAATAATATCTTTTGATACCCCATCAACTTCATTACCAAAAATATAAACTACATTCAAACTACGCTTAAAAACGGAAAGATCTACTGAATTGTTCCTTTGTTCTATCGATATTATCTTATACCCGTCTTTCTTAAATTTCCTAATATACTTTACGGCAACATCTGTAGCTAAATATTCCCAATCAACTAGATCTTCCGAACCCAATGATACTTTCAAGAAGTCCTTCCTCTTACGACCAAACCTATCTATCGGTGTAGGTGTCGTACCTATACAATAGATTTTGCTTACACCAGCACATTCACCAGTACGAAAAATTGATCCTACATTGTGAACGCTTCTTATATTGTCTAGTAATATTATAGTTTGGGTCATGATATACTGGATACATTATCATAATATTCACATAAATCTATGCTTTCTATATTCCCAAATTTATTATCATACAATCAATTGTCACCATTTCTTATCCGTATAACAATAGGTATCATAATGGTCTATTGGGCATATAGTTCATTCCGCACAGGAGATCGGGATGTAAAAAAGATGCCTATCAAAGTTGCTGAGGGTATGGCTGGATTATTGCTCATTATCGGTCTATTTACACAGGTTGCAGCTCTCATAGTGTCTATCGATCTTTTGATCAGAATTTTTGATAAGATAATGAAAAAATCATTCCTAACCAATGGAGTTAACTACTATTTCATAATGCTCATTATGACTATTTCCCTATTATTCATAGGGGCTGGCTTATTCGCTATAGATCTACCACTATAAATCTGGACACTGTCAATTATGTTCCCTACCCTGAACAACTACTTACTTACTCTAGTTTGGCTGCCAGCAGCTTTTAGGCTTGACTCTAGAGCACCTTGCGTCTGCGTCAATCGTAATTTTATATTTATGATCGAAGCCTCGGATATGCTGACTTCCTGAGTCATAGTCTTGATCTTTTCATTAACAACTTTTAGTTCATACTCCAATTTTTTTATACCTGTGTCATGATTTGCTAATTCAGACTCGAGGTGGTCGATC
>CAIPHR010000006.1 GCA_903864905.1 uncultured bacterium | reverse complement strand
CCCGTTGATGGCGGACAGATTCAGTGGCTTCTTCAAAACGGCAATATCAAGTGTATTCAAACTTCAGAGAAAACATACTTACCAAGTGACAATGTTCTCCTCATGAGTATTGAACAAGCTATGGCTAACCAATACATTCGCGATTTGAGTACAAACGTCAAGCGTGGCAATCGGGCTAAATTGGAACACGGCGGCTGGCCTAATCATGCTCCATTTGGCTATCTGAATGACAAAGCTACCAATTCAATCATTCTGGACAAGAAACACGCCAAGTATGTGCCGAGAATGTTCGAGCTATACATCACCGGCGCACATAGCCTCCAACAGATCGCTGATATCCTACATTCCGAAGGACTTCGCACTAGCTCCGGAGACAAAGTCCGCAAAGGAAAAATTCATAAAGTTCTAGGCAATAAATTCTACATTGGCCTCATGGAACGAGACGGCAAAATCTATCAGGGCAATCACGAAACGTTGATTTCAAAAGCTGTATTCGACAAAGCCCAAGACATCCTCTCCGGACGTATTCATTCACGTAAACGCAATCATTTCTATTCAGCCCGAGGATTCCTTCAATGTGCCTCCTGTGGCTGTAATCTAACCTGTGACACCAAGAAAGGCTTCAAGTATTACTACTGCACCAATGGCAAAGGTAATTGCGAACAGCATAAAAAATACATGAGGTCTGAATTCATAGACGAGCTACTGTCCAAGATGTTCCTCAATCTCAAATTTGACGAGCAACTTATTCAACTGTCCGCCGATGCCTACAAGGAAGCTAACCAAGACAAAATTAACTATGTGCAATCAAATGTAGACACCATCACAAACGAGCTGGAATCGCTTACAAAGAAAGAATCCGTCTTAACCGATGGATATGCTTCTGAAGTCATTAAGCCAGACCTATACAAGCAGAAAATGCTGGAGATTGAAAACAAGAAAACTGAGCTTCAAGCGCAATTACGAGAAATTCAGTCAAAAGGGCCAGTTACGGAAGTCACTTTCGAACAGATCAAGAATATTTTTATGGATGGCAACAGAGCCTCAGAAAAGTATATAGCCTCCGGAGATGAAGTAAAACGGAATATGCTGTCAAAGCTACTTTCGAACGCTACTATCAAAAACCAGGAAGTGGCTCAGTACCAATTCAAAAGTCCGTATCAGGTGCTTGCAAATACACCCAAAAACATTAATTTTGAAAAAATGTGCCGGGGAGAGGACTCGAACCTCCATGAATTGCTTCGCGTGGTCCTAAGCCACGTGCGTCTACCAATTTCGCCACCCCGGCATTGATATAACATAACATTTTTCATCTGTATTATATAGGATTGACAAAATGATATAAATAGTGTTACAATCTGCGACAGCTAGGTTCTTATAAAATATCATATGAACTGAGTGCTCAGAGTAATAAACGGGCATTTAAGCCCACGGCTGAGTAAGCCAAAAAAAGAAAGGATAGTCATAGTATGTTAGACAGCAAATTCAAGTTAACGGTAAAGCGGTTAGTAATGCCGCTCGGTTTTGTATTGGAAAATATAGTAGCTCGTATGCTACTCATGTGGTATGGTTTCGACAAGTTCATAGGAGTTGATAAATCCCCAATAATGTATACAGAAGGGGAAGCTCTTGGAGATGATGCCTTGTTCGATAGAGATGGATTGTTACCAATCGGTTGTGGGCATGGACGTTTCGGAACGCTTCATCCTGCTTTATCGGTTGCGAAAGAGCTCGGTATTGATAATAACCCCGAACTTTTACCACTACTTGACTCGTTGAAAGATCTGAATGGTAGTCAGTTACGTTTGCCAGTTCTTTTCCGAGCTGTGCGTCGAAAGGTGAATGGAGATCCGAAACCATGCATCAGTGTGATGAGTGTCTTCGTTGACGCTATCATATCGAATTGTCAGTTTCACCTGGCCTCCTGTCAGAAAGAACAGTCATTGATGGATGTTTTTCAAACTCTCATCAAGCGAAAGAAGTTTACAGATACTATAGTTATTGATTATCTACGAAATCAGGTAACATCTAGTATTGATAAAATCAAAAATGTTGGGGAGTTGAGTTATGTGCTCAAGGCGCTATTCCGGCGCAGGAATACTGAGAGTACTCAAGATGTTCCGCTTTACAAAGAGTCGGATATCATGGAATGGATGGAGTTCGTCCTGACTGCAGTGTACTCTCAGCAGATCGACTTTTGTAAGGCAAGAGATGAGATACGTGGTATCAAACCTATCATGATTCCAGCTTACATTGGCACGAAGGAATCACGTCTACGCCTAATCAAGATCGATAGTGACAATGATCAAGTAGCGAAAGCTGCTAGATCTATAGGTATCGACATCTTGCTACATCGTGAGAAAAAGTCAGGGCGAAGGCACATCAGTTTCAATCAGAATATTACGGGTCTCTCTGGTCAGAACTTGGCCAAGATGATCGAGTGGATGGAACTGTCGAAGAATGAAAAAGGTCGAGTCAAGTGGAGCGACCTCGGAGACTTCGATAAGTCTCGTGGTGTCACATGGTGGCATGTTGATAACAATGGGACCATTCACAATGGTACTGTGTATCGGCCGCAACAACCATCATTGATTGCTGACTCTGCCTTGGTCGATGCAATCAAGCATGCATTCGACTTCGAGAAGCTGAAGTACTGGTGCAATAATAATAGTAGGAGAATCCAGATTACTTCATCTCCACAACCGGTGGAGAATAGGACAACTCAGGGAGTTATTGCTAAGGCTTTCGACTCCGCATTGCCACTCAAGTAGAGTATTTATTTCGATCACGATCGGGAGCTTCCTTGGAGGCTCCCTTTCTTTTTATCTAATTTTAAATAAATTGAATTTACAATTGAAATTATGGTAACCGCTCACATCCTTTTATCCTATTGTCTAAATCATAAAAACCTGTTATATTTTCTCGTACACCATAGTAGCTGTTTTATATGTAACAGCATGTTGAAAAATTAAGTATTATTATGCGCCCATAGCTCAGTTGGTAGAGCAGATCCCTCTTAAGGATAAGGTCGTAGGTTCGATCCCTACTGGGCGCACAACTCACTTCGTTAATTTTTTGTGCGGCTTTTTGGACAAAGTTCGAACTTTTTTCGCTGAAAATCCTGAAGTAAGTTGAACCGCTTTGCGACGCTGTTTTTTTTGTTTCAAAAATAGTTGTGTCGGACGGCACGGCAGGAGGGCCATTACTCCAGTGATCATTAGATTCCTTTGTTTTCGTATGTCAAGATGTTGACAACTCTCGCTTGACTTCTTTACATTGATTCTATATACTTGCTGGTATGACCAACAAGTATATAGAACAGCTCAAAGAGTTTCGTTTAAAAAGAGGTCTTTCTCAGGAACAAGTGGCGCAGGCGATCGGTGTATCTCGCCCTACTTATACTGCCATCGAGTCAGGGAAGAAACAAGAACTCGATCTAGGTGAAGCACAGAAGCTCGCCAACTTTTTTGGCATCAGTTTGGGCGAACTTATTTCAGGAACGATTGAGAATGTCGAGAAATATAAACAAATGATACTTTTATATTTGAGAATGAAGTTTTCGAGTTCGAGAGGTGGAAAAGTGACAAAGACTAAACTTGCTAAACTTCTATATCTCGCTGATTTCGCTTGGTTTTACGATCACATGGAAAGCATGAGCGGTATGCAATACAAGAAGTTTGCCTATGGTCCGGTACCAGACACATTCTTCCGAGTTCTCGATGAAATGGAAGAGGGTGGAAAGATCAATGTTGCTAGGACGAAGGAAGGCGAAAAAGACGTGTTTCTGATCAGTGAGTCAGAAAGTAATAGGAATGAAAAAATCACGACTATTTCGGGTGAGGAGCAGAAGTTGATGGAAAAGATCGCAGAAAAATGGAAGGATAAAAACACGCAGGATATAGTGACTTTTACGCACAATCAATTGCCATACACTATTTGTCGATATAATGAGGTGATACCTTATGAGCTTATAATTCAGGAAAACCCAGGCGATGTCTACTAGTTACACCATCATCGTTGAGCGCTTTGCCGAGCGTCATTTCATAAAGAGCTTCTCAAAAAAGTATAAAGGTGCATGGGATATTACGTGGACAGGTATTCTGGCGCAATTTAGGAGTTTCGATGAACTATTTAAGTCATCTATCGCCGAGACGATCGTTCGTGATTCTGGTCTCAAAATATGCAAAGTCGAATTTCGTGTTTACGGTACACAAGTATCTCGTCACAGTTCAGGTAACAGGTGCATCGTAGCAATCCACGAAAACACAAACACGATCTCGGTTCTCTTGGTATACGGCAAGACGGATTTGAGTGGTCATAATGAGACAGTGGAATGGAAGAGGTTGGTCGCTCAGAATTATGAGGAGTATAGAGTGTATTGTAAATAAATTGTGTGGGGATGAAGTATTTCATTATAAATCATATAATTAACCCATGAAAACAAACCTAAACATAAATATCGCAAAAGATGAATACGGAAAGGATCTTATTATCAATATAGGCACCCTCAAGAACCTATTTATAGCTGGAATGGCTGGATCGGGGAGTGTGCTTTTCCGAGATGGCAATAAGTATGTTATCCGTGCACAGGTCAATATGTTCACATATGAAGAGGCCAAATCTTATGTATGAACCTGCACGAGAGGCAGTAATTTCAGCCAACGCCGCTTCAACATCATTCATCCAACGAAAACTCGGCATCGGATATTCTCGTGCGGCGCAGTTGATGGACAGACTAGAGGAAAGAGGAGTGATTGGTCCCGCGAATGGGAGTAAGCCGAGGGAGGTTATTGCAAAGTAGAATATCAATATGCCAGTCGTGCGAGTGGAATCACCGGCAGAGGCTAAAACTCCAGAATCGCCTAAGCGCCATCAGCACCAGTTGCTTCTCAATCTCAATCGCTGGCGCAACAAGATCAAGATATCAAGAGAGAATAATGATTATATATGTCTGACGGATATGGCAAGGTTTCAAAATCCGATAGAGCCTAAGGATGTCGTTTGCGATAAAAGAGCATATTATCCCGTTATTAATTTCAAAAGAACAAGAGAATTTTATTTATGCCGACGAAGCTGAACGGCTCATCAAGTTAAACGAAATTGCAATAACGCAAATGAAAGCCTTGATCAATAATCCATCAATAAAGAAATTAGAAGGTCAAACTTTGGCGGCAAAGTGAATAAGATACACCGGCTTGTCAAACATCCGAAACTGCTCGGTTAGTTGTTTGTGAATCGAGGGCATGAATACCTGTGGACTGGTAGAGTAGTGGGCGACTATTATATAGATATGGTATAATTTATCTATATGTATAAAAAACTATTTAAATCAGAGTCAAATCGTGGTTTTACTTTGATCGAAATGCTCGTAGTTTTGGCTATCATGGGCATATTGAGTGGGATCATCATTACCAATTTATCGAGTGCAAAATCAAAAGCTAGAGATGCGAGGAGGGTATCTGATATAAGCCATCTGCAGTTGGCATTACAAATGTATTTGGATAGGTGTGGTCAATATCCACCTAATGTAGCCCCAGAAGCGGGAGGAGGAGGTATGGAAATGAGGAATAGAGCAGTTGGACAGGGTGGTACAAGTACTACATGTAATAGGGAAAAGTCTACTGGTGGCTATTATTCAATGTCTGACTTTATTGCTACTATACCAAGTCAACCTAGTACTATTAATGGTATGACGGTTTATGCATATATAATAGACCCAATAAAACCATATTCTTATGTTCTGTTTACACCACTAGAAAGTGCCAATGCAACTGCGATGAAAGATAGTCTTACTGATGATATTAGAATTAGTAATGTTACATACCATTGTGGTGGTACAGGTGGAACTAACTATTGCGTAGGACCAAATTAAAATAAATATGGATATTCTGTCAATCGTACTCTCATTCATATTCGGTACTGTGATCGGTAGTTTTTTGAATGTTGTATCATTACGTTTCAATACTGGTACAGGTATAGGTGGTAGATCCAAGTGTATGTCTTGTGGAACTACACTGACATGGAAAGAACTTGTACCACTTTTCAGTTATACATTACAACTTGGTAAATGCAAGAAGTGCAAGAGCAAGATCTCTTGGCAGTATCCACTAGTAGAATTTATAGGTGGAATATTATTTGTCTTGATTTTCATCAGTTTTCCGCCAGTCGATCTATTAACAGGGATAACAACATTTATATATATAGTTGCTAGTTGTCTACTATTGGTCGTCTCTGCTTATGATATAAAACATAAAATAATACCTGATCAATTCGTATATTCCTTCGTTCTATTATCACTTATCAATCTATGTATTGGAGGAAGTTCTTATCTCCATGTACCTAGTATTTCTGCTTTTATAGCTGGACCACTACTGGCTCTGCCATTCGCACTACTTTGGCTCATATCAAGGGGTACTTGGATGGGTTTAGGAGATGCCAAACTAGTATTGGGAATAGGCTGGTTTACTGGTATAGGTATGGGTATAAATGCTGTCATACTTTCATTCTGGATAGCTGCTTTTGTCTCTATAATATGGCTGTTCGTAACTTATGGAAGATTCAAAGCAAAGACTGAGATACCATTCGGACCTTACCTCATTCTAGGTATGTATCTAGTACTCATCTTCAAGATACAGATCATAGATATTCATTTGGTTAAGGATATATTGATGGTCTATTTATAAATCATGATATAATAGTCTCATGATACGTACTCGAAAATACAATAAAGGTTTCACTCTGATAGAGCTCCTGGTCTGTATGATCATATTCGTCATAATGACGGCTTTGTTGGTAGTCAAATATGGCAATTTTAGTCAGAATATTTTGGTGACAAATATAGCATATGATACTGCTCTAGCTATCAGAACAGCACAGAACTATGGTTTGAGTGTGAAGACTTCAGCTGTTGTAGGTAGTCTTGATTGTAGTTCTGGTTCTGTTGGTGATGAAGGAAAGTTTCAATGTTCATATGGTGTAGAATTTGATACCAGTAGTTCACCAAAGTCTTTTAAAACTTTTGTACATAAACCACTACCGATTGAAAATGGGCAATATAACAGTCTTAATAGTGATTTACCAATGACAACATATAATTTGAGAAGTAATGCGTCTATATCAGGATATTGTTTTACTGATACTGGTTGTGCAACAGATGCTACTGGAAAATTGGATATTTTATTTAGACGTCCAGATCCTGCAGCAATGATTTATTTTGGTGGCGACACTAATCCTACTCCTAGGTCTTATGTAAAGATAACTATACAGGGTTCTGATGGTACCAAACGTTATATAAGTATCCGTAGTAATGGCCAAATATCTGTAGATATATAATATGAATTTATTTTCATTAAAAAATAATAAGATCAAGAAATATTCTAGAGCTTTCACTCTCATAGAAATGATAGTTTCTCTAGCTGTATTTTCTATAGTAGCAGTTGTTGCTCTGGGAGCTCTCATGAAGATCATTAGTGCCAATAGAAAAGCACAGACTCTGCAGTCTGCAATGACAAATATGAATTTTGTCTTGGAATCAATGTCTCGTGAGATGAGAGTTGGATCTAGATATGTATGTGTGGGTGGAGAGTTTAGTGGGTTGAGTCTTTCGGGTTTGAATGCCAGTACTTGTAGTAGTGGATTAAATAGTAGTGGTGATATTACTATAGCATTCGAATCTTCGCATATAGGAGTTGGACCACCAAGTTGTAATCTTATTTATGCTTATAATTTGACACCACCATCGGGTACAAATATTGGCTGGGATATGAAAAAAGCAATCCAAACTAGTTGTAATACAGCTATTACCTCGTCTGATTACGCATCTGTAATAGATAAAAAAGTTATTCTTACAGGTTGGTATTTGAAGATAATTCAAGATTATTATCCTTTTATGGCAATAAGGTTATCTGGCTATGTAGGAGAGTTGGAGAAAGAGAGGACGTATTTCGATGTGCAAACAGGAGTTTCATCGAGATTGATGACTGTTTATTGACCATAAATATTATATGAATATTTTATTAAATAAATCATTAAGACCGAAAATATATCGTAAAGAGAATACGGGTTTTACTATCATAGAGACTCTGGTTGCCATAACTGTACTCATGATAGCTATAGCTGGCCCACTCGTTGTAGCTAGTAAAGGTTTGAATGCTGCGCTCTACGCTAGAGATCAAGTGATAGCTTCTGGACTAGCTCAAGAGAGTATGGAGTATATAAAGAGTATAAAGAATACTAATGTAACTAAAATTGATTATTTTCCTGTCTCAGGGGGTCCTACTAGTTGGTTAACAGATATTGTAGGTATAAGTGAATGTGAAAACAGCTTTAGCCGTTGTGATATAAGCGCTGTAAACAGCGTTCGTAGTACTGGAGGTACTGATCCTTCTGGCTACAAGATATATTTCATTCCTACAACAGGATATAGTAATCATTCGTCTGGATCAACAGAAACAAAGTTTTATAGATATTATTATTTAACTAAGGCGACAAATGGTAATGGTAATGGTGCTTGTATTAATAATGATACAGAGTGTATTCTACATGTTGTTGTGAATTGGAATGAAGGCATTGTTCCATATAGTATGGAACTAGTTAGTGAGATAACGAATGTTACACCATAATATTTATGAATAAATCATATTGCTATAAAAAGAATAAGAAAAATGGTGGATATACTCTACTTTTCGCAATGCTTACGGCTGCTCTAGTTCTAGGTGTAGCAGTGTTCATACTATCAGTAAGTAGGGGTCAATATATTTTGTCGGCTACAGCGAGGGAATCGAGCTTGGCAGTGTATGCTTCAGATAGTGGTATAGAATGTGGGTCATTTGCAATAAGGTCTACAATTCTTTCTACCACTACAGCTGGTGTTGGTAGTGCTGGTACAATTAGTTGTGGTAGTAATGCTATTGGTATTACTGCATCCGCATATTCTACGCCTGGTAATTATCCCAATTTAATTAACGGAACGGCATATACAGCTACAGTAAGTTTTCCTTTAGGAAATAGTAGTGATAATACTAGTTGCGCAGTATTAACTATCATAAAAGGTATTTCTAGTGTTGGAAATCCTGATCCTGTTACTATAATAGAATCACGTGGATATAATATATGTAATAATAGCAATCCAATAGGTCCAATCGTAGACAACCCACTAACAGTAGAAAGGGCACTTGTTTTGTCACATGTCGGACAAGAATAATTGTGATATCCTGTGTCTATGAATAAAGTGCCTAGAGAGGTCATAGAACGCTTGCAAAAGCTCAAGAAAACCATTGAGTTTCATAGGCATGCATATCATACTATTGATAAACCTGAGATAACTGATGAAGCTTATGACTCTCTAGTTAGAGAATTGCAAGAAATAGAGGCGAAATATCCAGAACTCAAAGACTCTCAAAGTCCTAGTGAGCGTATTGGAGGTAAACCACTAGATGAATTTGTGAAGGTCAAACATTTGATAAAACAGTGGTCATTCGATGATGTTTTTGATCATGAAGAATTGAAAAAGTGGGATGAGAAAGTTAGGAATTTTATCAAGAAAGCGGGATTGGAAAATGAAGAAATTGAATATTGTTGCGAATTGAAGATTGATGGACTCAAGGTTATCTTGAATTATGAAAATGGAGTTTTGGTACAAGCTGCAACTCGTGGAGATGGGGAAGTCGGTGAAGATGTGACACAAAATGTTCGTACCATAGCTTCGATACCTTTGAAAACTTTACCGCATCCTTTTGGGGGGAGTAGATCTTCTCCTCAAACCCCGCAAGGGGGAATCGGAGAAGACCTCTCCCCCCAAGCGTCCGGAAATGATTTTAATATTGGGCACACCCTTTTGGGGAGAGTAGTTCCTCCCCTCGAACCCACAAGGGGTGTCGGGGAGAAACTCTCTCCCCAAGCGGGCGTGGATAATAATTCTTCGTTATTAATTGTTGTCGGTGAAATATGGGTTGGTAAGAATAGTTTGGAAAAGATAAATAGAGAACGTGAGAAATCTGGTGAGCAGGTATTTGCCAATACGAGAAATCTTGCTGCGGGTTCTATTCGTCAGCTTGATCCTAGTATTACTAGCTCGAGAAAATTGGATTCATTTATCTATGATATTGATATGATTGACCGTACTTTTGGGGGTAGTAGCTCTCTCCCTCAAACCCCACAAGGTGGAATCGGTAGAGACCTATCTCCCCAAGCGTCCGGAAATGATTTTAATATTGGGCACACCCTTTTGGGGAGAATAGTTCCTCCCCTCGAACCCACAAGGGGTGTCGTGGAGAAACTCTCTCCCCAAGCGGGTGTGAATAATATTTCTTTTTTTCCACAAACCCAATCGGGAGACCTAAAATTATTGAAAAAATTAGGTTTCAAAACGAACCCATATTTCAAGGTATTTAAGGATATTCAAGGTGTACAAAAATTCTATGAAGAATGGACCAAAAAGAAAGATTCACTACAGTATGGTTTGGATGGTATCGTTATCAAGATCAATTCCAATAAGATACAGAAAGCACTAGGATATACTGGCAAATCTCCGAGGTGGGGAGTGGCATACAAATTTCCAGCGGAACAAGTTACAACAATTGTTGAAGATATTATATTCCAGGTTGGCAGAACAGGGGTTATCACTCCAGTTGCATGTTTGAAGCCAGTAAAGGTTGCTGGTTCAACTGTTTCTCGAGCTACGCTGCACAATGAAGATGAGATAAATCGTTTGGATGTTCGTATCGGTGATACTGTAGTATTACAGAAAGCAGGTGATGTTATACCAGACATTGTGAGTGTGGTTAAGGATCTGCGTACAGGTAAAGAGAAAAAGTTTATCTGGCCATCACATATAGCTGCTTGTGGAGGAGATGGAAGAATCGAGCGTATTCCTGGAGAAGCTGCTTGGAAATGTTCTAGCAAAGACTCATATGAACAACAGAAGCGTAAGTTTTATTATTTTGTTTCAAAAAAATGCTTTGATATAGATGGTATGGGACCAAAGATCGTAGATGCACTCATGGATAACAATCTGCTCTCTACATTCGATGATATTTTCACACTGAAACGTGGTGATCTATTGGCTCTACCTAGATTTGCAGAACAATCTGTGGATAACCTGTTAACATCTATAGAAAAAGCTCGTAATATCACGTTGCCTAGGTTTCTGACTTCTCTATCTATTCTACAAGTTGGTGAGGAAACGACGTATGATTTGGTCGAATATTTTGTAAATAAGGTGGATTATCTTTCTTCCACCACCGACTCAGTACTAGAAAGAATTCAGTCTGCCGCGAAGGAAGAACTGGAATCTATCAATGGAGTCGGGCCGATCGTGGCGAAGGCAGTATATGACTGGTTCAGAGATGCGGATAACAAGAAGCTAGTCAGGAATCTATTGAAGCAGGTGACGATCGAGGAAATGAATAAACCTGCGAATGGTGTGACGTTCAAATTGCAGGGCAAAACTTTTGTATTCACTGGTACTATGGGAACACTAGAAAGATCTATTGCTCAGAATATGGTTCGAGAGAGAGGTGGTGAAATATCGAATTCTGTTTCGAAGAAAACATCATATGTAGTAGTGGGCGAGAACCCTGGTTCAAAATTGGAACAAGCTAGAGAATTGGGCGTGAAAATCTTGGATGAAGATCAATTCAAAAAGATATTGGTTGACATAATATAGATATAATATATTTGATAAAAATTATTGGCTTCATTGGCAATTGTTATGTTACAATCCAAATATGATAACTACTAAAGAATTGGAAAAATTGGCTGAACTGGCACGTATAAAGCTTACAGAAGATGATAAAAAGTCTCTTTTGAAAGAGTTTGATTCTATACTCCAGTATGTTGATCAATTGAAGAAAGTTCCAGTTTCTCTAGAAGCAGAGGATCGTGTTGGTGCAGTGAAGAATGTTACAAGACCTGACTCTATATCTAGTACTACCACTCAAGATCGTGAAGGATTATTGAATGAAGCGCCGCATAGGGTTAAGGATTTTATTGCTGTCAAAAAGATATTGTAATAGACATAGAAATTGATACACATATACGATACAGATATACGCATACATACTATTATATGAATAATTAATAACAATGAAAATTGAATTAGCAAAACTTACAATAGAGAAAGTACATAAACATTTCATT
>CAIPHR010000005.1 GCA_903864905.1 uncultured bacterium | reverse complement strand
GATTTCATAAAACCTTTCTATTACTTCATAACCGAGTAACTCCTCCTTATTAGCTAAGTCCTTATATATTTCAGCCAAATCAAATACCTCATTTTCTTTTATACAATCAAAGCACTTTTTATTCAAAATACCTAATCCATAATCAATAAATTTCATTTCTGGGACAATATTCTTTTTATCATATTTAACAATCCTATTATCTTTATAAATCGCATTACTTTTATCCCACTGATCATCATTTTTTATAACGGTCATTAGTGCTGGCTCATTACTATTTTCAAATACCTCAGATACTTTTTTAAAATCTATCGGCAAATATGAATCGCCATACATTACAAAAAAAGTTTCTGGTAGCAATGACAATGCCTTTTTTACAGCTCCTCCTGTACCCAATAGTTTATCACCATCATATGAATAGTTGACCCTAACGCCAAATTTCGTTCCATCACCTACGAACGCTTCGATCTTTTCACCCAGATAACTAACACAGATAACAATATCTACGATACCCCGATTTTTTAATAAATTCAGCTGATATTCAATGAACGGTCTACCATCTATATCTATCAGTGCCTTTGGAATGGAAAGGCTAATCGGATTTAATCTTGTTGCCAGACCACCAGATAATAATAGTAGGTTAGTAATCATTTTATAACACTATTTTAGTTCCTTCGAAATCAAACTTGAATCGTACTTCCTCCAATCCCTCTCTCATCAATGCATGACGCAATTTAGCCTTATCTTTTGCATAGAACATCAGAAACCCTCCGCCACCAGCACCGATGAGCTTGCCACCAACCGCTCCATTTTTTAAAGCCATGTTATACCACTCATCAATTTTCGGATTAGACATATTACCAGATCTCCTTTTCTTGTGTTCCCAATGAATATTCATAAGTTCGCCGAATTGATTCAGATCTCCTTTTTCCAAAGCAACTTTACTTTTCATACCTAACTCTTTGACAAAATCTAGATTAGCCATCATATCTCTATTGTTACTCTTGCTCTTATCGTTCTGCTCTTTGAGGATTGATGATGCAGCTCGTGAATATCCCGTAAAAAATAGTAGCAGATTATCTTCAAGATTATATAAGGTTTCTTTGCTAATTTTAAGTGGTGAGACTTTAACTTGGCCATTTTTACAAAACTCAAAACAAGTAATACCTCCGTAGGCAGAGATATATTGGTCTTGCTTTCCGATCGGTTCTTTCAATTTTCCTATTTCTATGAAACACGCTTGCTCCGCCAACTCTTTTTGATTGATCAGATTGTTTTCGTATGAATGCAACGCTTTGAGTAGGGCTGTAGTAAAACTACCAGAAGAGCCCAAACCCGTTCCAGCGGGTATATCAGTAATACTTGTCATTTCTAAACAATTTATATTACGATTTACCAATTTTATAGATTCTCTAATAATCGAGTGCTCAATATCCGTGACTTTATTGACTTTTTCTATTTTTGAATATTTTAAAATAATTGTAGGCGTAAATGGCTTGTTTATTGTAATGTATACATATTTATCAATAGCTGCAGCAATTAAAAAACCGCCATGTTGGCTGTAATACGAGGGCAGGTCGGTACCACCTCCACCTAGCGTAATTCGTAGCGGACTTCTAGTGATTAGCATAAAAAATAATTTACTTTACATAATAAACATTCGTCCATTTCACCAGTCTACATCAAATCCTAAATTTGTATAGCCGATTTATCAAGCGTTTTATATAGAATTATCGTAAATAAGATATTAACTTTTAGGAGCCAACCTACCATTTCGCTTTTTGATGACACCTGGATTGTTCAAAAGATAGCGAGTAGTTATTCTAAGACCTTCTCGCGTGTCCTTGCCTGCTTTCCACCCGAGCGAATGTAACTTTTTTGTATCCAGAAGTACATACTTATTGTCTCCAATCCAACCCTTATCCCCGCCTTCATATGTTAATCTCACATTTTTATATCCAGCTTCACCTATAATTACTTTTGCTGAATCTGTAACATCGATGATCTCATCATTACCAAGATTATAGATATTCATTTTCTCCTTTGCTTTATCGATGACTGTAAAAATAGCGTCCACACCATCTCTGACATAAAGATATGATTTTTTTTGAGTGCCATCGCCCAAAATATGAAGACAGGTCGGATCTTTTTCAAGTTTACTGAGAAAATCAAAGACCAGACCGTGAGTGTATCTCTCACCGACCCACGAAACAAAACGGAATATGTAAGCAGTCATATCATAATATTCGCAAAAAGTGGCAATATAAGTTTCAGCCGATGCTTTTGATGACCCATAAAGTGACGTGGGGAAAAATGGATAATTTTCCGGCGTAGGAATAATAGTAGCATCACCATAGACTGAAGATGTTGAGGAAAACGCAATTTTTTTAACACCATTTATCTTCATCGCCTCTAATACATTAATCGTTCCCATTAGATTTTGTTCAATATCTATTTTATGATCAATAAAACCACTTCGCACATCTGCATGGGCGGCCAGATGAAAAACAATATCGATTCCTGTCATTTCTTTAGTTAATCTCTCAAGATCAAGAATATCGCCATGGATGAGTTTAAAGCGATGGTTTTTGAAGTGTTGGCTGATAAAATCCTCTAATCCAGTCGACATGTTATCATAAACAACAACCTCATCTCCTCTTTCAAGAAGACGGTCAACGATATGGCTACCGATAAATCCTGCTCCACCTGTGACAAGTGCTTTCATAGTTATTTTTTAAAATATTTAGTACTAAATTTGTAAATATCAAAAACAGTTTTAATGGCATAATATCCTTCCTTGAGTTTTTTGCTAGAATAATCTTTTTTCGAAATTGCCGAGAAGAATTCCTCATTCTCTAACCTCCATGATACGTCTTCCTCTAGGAAATCTATTTCTTCTATATCTGGTGGTCCCATTTCTGGCTTCATCTTATATAATGTGATGGTTTCTTTTCCGTAGCTTTTGCCAATGCCATTGATCTGAATCTTGGCTTTTTCAAGCATTATTTCAAAGATAAAAATATTTTTCCATTCAGTGCAAGAGGCGGAAAACTGCGCAATCTGACCGCCTTTATTGCGCAATATGAAAAATGAATTATCCTCCAATTTCTTTGACCAAAACATTTTTCCAACAAATCCAATTGCGGTCTTCATTTCTCCTAGATAAAAATTCGCAAGATCGATCAAATGACACCCTTGGTCAAGAAGTTCTCCTCCTCCAGAAATCTTCTGATCAAATCTCCATTCCTTTCCATATCCTATACGAGCGCCATGACCATAGCGAGCGCGGATAAACATGACTTTGCCATATTTTTTACTATCAATAATTTCTTTGGCCTTTATTATTGCCAGATGGTATCGATGATTGTATCCAATCCTTACGACAACTTTGTGTTTCTTTTGCATGGCTAACAATTTTTTAAACTCTACTGGATTACGAGCACCTGGTTTTTCAAGTAAGACATGCTTATTGTTTTTAATCGCTTCAAGAGCGATCGGAACTAGAATATTATTCGTTGTAGCGATTATTATAACGTCGATGTCTTTGTTGCTAACGACTTTCTTCCAGTCTTCTTCGAAAATGCAATGGTATTCAGCAGCAAACGATTCTCCAGCCTGCTTATTTATATCACAAATTATTTTCAACTGAATATTTTTTGGCAAAGCTACGGCTCTTTTTCTACCGATCAAACCTGCTCCAATTATAGCCATGTTCATTGTCATTTGTTTATTTTGGTAAATTGAAAATCATCAATACGTCTCAAGGTCAGAAAATCAGCACCATTCCTTATTTTCTCGATAAATTCTTTTTTATTCCAATCGTCCTTGTAATTTATGAACCGACTACTAATGCCGTTTGATTGATTACTGACGAGAAATCTGAAAAAATCTGTCAATTTGGTCATATCGCCCCATTTTTCCGGCTCAGAATCAAAAGTTTCGTCTTTCCATAAGTTTGTTTTGTGAGCGCCTGGTGCAACAATATTTATATCTAACCAAGGATATTCAACAGAAATATTCTCTGTGAATCTTACCAACGCTGTTTTTGCCAAACTGTATGCCAAATGGTTTTCTCTCGGACCAGCCGCACCTCCCCCGCCAAAATTGATTATTTTACCTTGACTTGATCTTTTTAGAATGGGCATAAGAAAATAGCAGGCATAAATAGTTCCCCACATCGAGATATCTAGCGATGTTCTCATCTCCACTAAATCGGATTCCAAAAAAGGTTTTACTGGCCATAGTACAGCGGCAGCATTGATCAATATATCCAGATTATCTATTTTTTTTGCAGCAAATTCAATTTCTTTTTTATTACTTATATCAACCTTTTCGAAAGAAATATTGCATTCATTCTTTGTAATTTTCTTCGTCAACTTTTCAAAATTTTCTGCATTGGTACCCCACACAATCACCCGATGACCATCTTCGACCAATACCCTGGATATGTTTGACCCAATTCCTCCCGTTCCTCCGATTATTAGAATATCCTTTTTTTTAGACATATTTTTGGTTTAATTCTGACATATAACATACAATAACTTAGACTATGCTTATGTGATTCACTCACGTGCGTAGTATAACACCACGACCTCAATCCTGAAATTTACTTCCAAATCTTGGCTCTAATGTTAGACCTATACAAAGGTTGCAGAACTTCATCTTTAGCGGAATAGGAAAATAAGTCGAAGAAACTATGGAGAAATACTTGGATAACTCCTCAATAATCTCGTTCGGAAGATTGATATGTTCCCTTTCAATGAACCATTGGTAACTCTGTTTATAGCGAGCTTCAAATATTCGTTGCGCTGATATTTTCCTTGCCAAGGAATAAGCCAGACTGCCTTCACAGGGAATAACTACGGATAAAATTCCCCGATTTTTGTCACAAAGCCGATACATCTCTTTGACAGCAGCTGGAAGGTTCGGCAAATGCTCAAGCACATGAATAGCAAGGATACGGTCAAAATAACCATCCTCAAAATCCATGCGTGCCTGGCAATCGCCGACAACTGCGTTTATTTCCGGGAATCGCTTGCTAAATTCGGCGACCATATTTGCTCTTATATCAACAGCAAAATAATCCGATTTCTGTTCTTTGGTAAGATGCTCATATTCCAAATGTTCCCCACTTCCGGCACCGATTTCCAAAGTACAATAAAAATTCTTCGGCGCAGTTTTGACTACATAATTATGATTGAATCTATCGACGATCCCATACTGGTGCGGCAAAACCTCATGCCAGTACTTCATAAAGTCATCGCTGATAACTACCTGCTCTTTAGTAAGGGGAGGAAATGTTTTAGGCCATTTATTATTCTTATTTATTTTAGAATTAGACATATTATTTTTTTAAAAAATTAACCTGCTTATCCACAATATACATCGGACGACGTTTTACTTCATCATAAATACGCCCAACATATTCCCCAATAAGCCCCAGACCCAGCAACTGAACACCTGCAAAGAAGGTCACCACTAGCACAGTTGTGGAAAGACCTGGAGTTAAACTGACACCAATAAATTTCTGCAGTAAATACCATGCACCTAACAAAAAACTTAATCCGGCCAATATGAATCCACAAATCGACATTGCGAATAATGGTCGTGAGCTAAAACCGATCAAACCATTTAGGCCTATTTTGAATGAACCAGTCAGACGAGAGTATTTGCCCTTACCAGCATACCGGCTATCGCGATCATACTCGATAAAGGCTTGCTTAAAACCAACGTAAGCTACCATGCCACGTAGAAAACCATGGCTTTCATTCAATCTTCGTAATTCCTCGATCACTCGTCGTGTCATGATGCGGAAGTCGCCAGTATTACGAGGGATCTGTACATCACTAAATCTATTGATAAGCGAATACCCAATATGAGAGATCACTCGTTTGATCAACGTTTCCCCTTTTCGAGAACGTCGCTTGGCATATACCACCTCATAGCCCTCATTCAATTTAGCAAACATATTCTCTATAAGTTCTGGCTGATCCTGGAGATCAACATCGATCACTACACAAGTTTCACCTGTACAAGTCATAATACCAGCCACAGTCGCTGCTGGTTGACCAAAACGTCTAGAAAACACCATTAATTTTATGTCTGGGTTTCGGTCGATCTCTTCGAGAATAACTTCTTCGGTTCGATCTGGTGAAGGGTCCAGAGCAAAGATAATCTCGTAGATTTTACCCATTTTCTCAAACACAGCCTCTGCTCGTGCCAAGAACGGACGGATGTTCGTCTCTTCTTTGTATACGGGCACAATCAACGAAATGTTTATAGTTTTATTCATTTTTTAAAGGTTAATTTTTTATTAGCTACAAAATTCCAAATAAAGACTACGAGTTTCGTTATGACACTGGCTAGTATATACCAAAGGCTCATCCAACTAACAAATATAAACATGCAAGCCGCATTGATTACAAGGCCAATTATAGCAACAATAAAAAAGACAGACAATTGTTTCCTATGATTTTTTGTATAGTCCCGGAATGTAAAATACTTCTGGCCCAAATAGCTCAGCACTAGCATAATGGTAAACGAAGCGGTCGCTGCAGACAAATACCAAATATGAAAACAATCAATGAATACATAGAGCAACAACAAATCTAGAACTGCACAAGTTCCACCCACAAAAAGATACCTCACGTATTTACCAATTCGTTCATGCATAAAAATCTTTTGAACATCTTTTCTAAAGACGAAATACAGCCATGCGGCCGGAACAAGCAATATAGATATCAAACCAATATAAAATAAAAATGTATAAATGATTGGTTCATATTTCATTGAAAACGTTCCTGATCCAAAATCTAATTTTACCTCCATACGTGCATTACCATCTTTGATGGAAAAGGACTTATTATTTACAGACGCTGACCAATTAGCAGAAAATGGCGTATTGTAATAAAATTTAGAAGCTGCTTTGCAATCATAGTCGAAAGATATACCGTTAAAATACTTCTTAACATTTGATTGTGTACAATTATCAGAATCTACGCCATATATTTTACTTGCCTTAATATTAGCTAGTACCGAGTATTTATTGATTTTGGCAATCAAATCATAACCCTTATCTTTAAATAAACCACAATCATCGAGACAGACTATGTATTTACCACCACGATTTATATACCACCCTATATCTCTGTCGTTATTGAAAAAATAAACATCTAAAAAATTTTTATAGCTGGGTTGCGGATTCATGAATGTATCAAAACTGTTAAGGTTTTTCCATAGGCCTATATTCGCCCAATACCCCCTATTAAACACACTAGCAGCACTGTCAGATATTATCACTCTGTAATCAGCAATGTCACTCATCGATGCCAACTTCTCTTGAACTTGATCTGCTTGAACATAGTCAATACCTGCACGATCCGAAATCGGGTTACTGGTAATCTGTGCAGGAGAAATGTTTTGCACAACCCAAGACAATAATATACAGGCAAAAATCAGATAATTCTTCTTCCATACGACGTATTTTTTTATTAAAAGAGCAGCGAGAATTAACAACCCTGCTACTAGGATTTTCCATGGTTGTACAAAAGCATTGATGTTCAACAGCACAATAGAGAACATGACCAGTAATATCACAATCGAGACTCCTCGCCCTTTGGAATCATCAATAAATTTTTTAATACCGAGGATTGCACCAAAAACTAGGAGAAAAATAACGGCAGCAAAATGAGTGGACGGGAGCCTAATCAGGTCTAAGGCAGGAAGATGATAATTAATCCACGCGAGTGGCGTATAATCTCCAAGCGTTGAAATTAACATGTAAGACGTGAAAATAAAGATGATGGAAGTAAACTTCGATGGCTTGTAAAAAACGGCATAACAAAAGAAAAATATGACCACCAACCCACATATAATACTGTTGTGTGCAGTAAAGACGTGTGTTTGCCCAAAAACATTTAACAACGAAACTGGCGACAGCTTATCTTGATTAAAAGCATCAAATGGTATTTTGGTAGCACTGTCCAAGACCCCAAAAAGACCAAGCCATCGCACACTATTTCCTATATTACTGATGCATGCATAAACATAGTGCCCAGCGATTAGAAAGAAGACGAATAGAGAGGCAGACAGCCTCTTTCCTATTGAGATACAATCTTCTAAGGAATATGAGCGGTAATTTTGGAAAAGGAAAGCAATGGCCAAGCAACTAAAAATTACTATGGAGTGAATCATCCCATGATTAAAACATGACAAAACTAGCATGCCGGCGCAAAAACCTAAGCCCAAAACGTCTAATCTATACCTAGTATTATGTGGTTCCAGCAGCCTTAACAAGAAATACGCCGTGATAGGAATCCACAAATAAGGAAGAACAACGGGAAGTTGCTCGAAGTAGGATTGATAGGTAACAGAAAGCCCCAAAAACAAGCCTCCCAACAAACCTAAAGCAGTTGATTTTGTTAAATACTTGAATAACAGATACGATCCGGCCATGCCAAGGAGCACATGAAGCAATGTGATAATTGTTACAGCAATAACGGTATCTTCATAATTTCCATAAACTGGTAGCCAAAAGAATAAGAATGGATAAGACGGACTAAACTGTGGGATATTATATATATCCATTCCCGTCAAAACACCGTTCAATCTGTAAGGTACCTCGATATTTAGAGTGGTTTTGGACATCTCATGATAAAAAGGTAAAAACGTAAATGTATTATCCATACCGTTTCCATAACGCCTACCGCTCAAAAAAATGAGTAAAAGTGGAATCAAAAATATTAACCATATGAATTTTTTATATTTTAATGTAATCATGATTTAATATCCTTTTTAGATCTACCCACTTATTTATTGGCCAATCTAACAGCTAGGCGCGGGGAGACTCCACGCGAATAATACGCCGGCACATGCATTTTCTTAACAAATACAGCCAACATATGAGTTGGAGTCAGTTTTCCACTGACTATCGCCTCCTCATCCTCCGCATGAACTCTATCAATGAATTCCTTATCCCATTCAGACTTTGGATCGAAGTTTGGACCAAAACAACGATCAACGAAAATATCAACTGCATTGACAAAACCTATAAACTTTTCACATTCAAACTGTTCCAATAACAAAGGTACTATATCTTGCGCTCTGATACCCTCAAAACCTTCTTTACTGCAATCCCAATTTTCGTATTCGTTTTCTAGTCTATTTAGAAGGACATTAAACTTATGGCTTTTGGGCAATTCTCTCCAATACTTGTTAACTATTTCCAAAGCTTCAGGCCAACGCTGATGACCATTTCGCCCGATCATATCACTAATCACAAAACTTCCATTGGCATCTAAACCCTTATTGATTTGCTCAAACAAGTGTTCTAGATTTGTTACGTGATGAAGTGATTGGTTTACCATTACCCCATCATATTTTTTGTCAGAAATCCATGTATTGAAATCTGCTTCCACAAAACGCATATTATTAAATACACCATTTTCTCTGGCAATTTCTTTACCCCTCTCGATCATCACTGGATTAATTTCAAGACATTCAAATATAAAGTCCTTAAAGCCACTACTAATCAAGTTTTTTGCCACAGATACCTCCAAATCGCAATTCCCTGCACCCACACTTACAAAATTAGCAATTAAGCTACCTGTTCTATTTTTAGCTTCTATCAAATTAGACGAAAAGAATTCGTCCATAGATGCAAATCCAGCTTCTTTAAAGATTGGGGCTAAATATTTATTTGACCAATAATGATAAATCTCAGGTAGGTCATGAACTTTTACTTGTTTTTCATAAATTGCGAGTTCTTGTTGAATTTTTTTTTGATAGTTAGATTGTTCTTCAATTTGTTCATGTATTTTAACTACACGTTCATCAATAGCAAGTAATTCTTCGATCTTATATTTGACATTATGCACAGAATAATTATTTATTACATGATCCAAGGAATTCTTAGAAATATGATTCCAAAGAATTTTATCTGAATATAACTGAACGATTTTATCTGCAAATACCTCAGGATTCTCTGTTATAAGTGCATTTTCACCATCTGTAAGTCCTATTCCTTCTGCACCTATGTCTGTAGTGACAACAGGAAGACCATTACTCATCGCTTTTGCAATCTTTCCTTTAAACCCTGCGCCATATCTTAGTGGTGCAATAAAGATTCTAGCTGAATTGAATATGTCTTTTATCTCCTCTTCTTTGACAAAACCGATAACCTTAAAGTTACTAGCATTCAAATCTAGTATCTCTTTTGGAACCTGACTTCCATAAAGGGTTACTTCTATATTGGGAATTTTTTTAATAACTCGTGGAAATATTTCTTTATGGAACCATTTTACCGCATCTACATTTGGCTGATGATTGTATCCGCCGATAAATATAAGGCCTTTCCTATGCTCAAAAATGGTAGGATTAGTATTTTCAATTTCTTGAATCCACGGGATAACCTTTGCCAAAACTCCAACAAATTCATCCTCAACAATCTCTACCTCCCTATCACTAAAAAATAATGATACATCCGAGCTCCTCATTACCTTTTCTTCGGATAATTTCGTGCTTGCCGCAATCTTTCTTATAACTTCATTTTTGACTACATCCGCCGTGCGTGTTTCGCGCAAAAAATGAAGATCATGTGCTATATATAATATTTTTGCGCTTGAATTACGCTTTACTAGATCCATATATATTCTAGCAACATGTGGACGAGCGATAAATGCAAATTCGATCGATTTACCATATTTATGAATATAATTACTGAAAGACTCTTCACCATACATAACCTCTATACCCATCTGCTGTAATGTACCCGTATACGGCTCAAGTATTGCCATGTTATGGGGCCAAAATATGACTTTATAATTCAGATCACTTAAAATCTTCAGGTATTGGAATGTGATAAAAGACCCTGCATCCCTATCACTAGTTGGTACATTATTATCCATAAACAATACCGTCTTCCTCCCCTTACTCCTATCTCTCGCCTGAAATACATTGTCCTCAGCATCATCGAGATTCTCCTTTTGCAAAACATCGTGCCATCGTTTAAAAAACTTTTCGCTATTTATACTCTGATACTTTTTCATGCCTTTTTTCAGATCGTTTCCTGATGTGATGCCTTCGAAATGAAAAAGTTCGGATCTCGGCTGATAGACTGTTCGCAAGCCCAATCGTCTGACTCGAAAGGCTAGATCCGTATCCTCGCAATAACCCGGTGAAAATATCTCATCAAAGCCTCCCAACTTTTCAAATACCTCCCTTTGCAACATGACCGACGCACCAGAACAGTAGTCAACGTCCTTGAGATAATTGTATTCTGGAGCGTTCGGATTCTGGTATCGCCCATAATTCCAGGCATTCTCATTCTTCCATACTATGCCACCAGCTTCCTGGAGCCTTCCATCTGGATAGATCAGTTTCGAACCAACTAGACCAATATTTTTACTATTTTTGAATGTATCAAGAAGCGCACTCAACCAATGTGCCTTTATGAAAGTATCATTGTTCAGAAAAACTACATACTTTCCTTTTGCTTTCTTTGCACCCGCATTACAACTACCCACAAAACCCAGATTTCTATTGTTTTTTACATATACGATATTCTTCACCTTCTTTAGCATATCTACCGTCTCATCAGTTGATCCATCATCTACGATGATCACCTCAAAAGATGTGCCCGTGATATTCTTCAACAATGAATCAAGACAGTTATAGGTATACCGCCACTGATTGAATACTGGAATGATGATGGAAACTACAGGATCACCAGTCTTCACGAATACGATCTCCTTGACCGTCGCTATGTCCAGCTTGCCTATATATTTTATATCATATGTCTCCGGCTTCACTCTATTCTGTTTCCAGACATTCCTCTTATAGATAACATGCTTTTTTACTCGTCGCAACATACTGACCATACCATCTCTCCTGTATACATACCACGCTTTTTTTGACAGTTTTACGAACTGCAATACTGGATTTTTGAATTTCTCATAAAATGTTTTAATTTTCCAAAATTTTGACGATTCCATGCGGAGGATCTCTTGATTCCTATTTTGTACTTCCTGGTCCTTAGCAGAAACTTTCTTATTCATTTCTTCAACATTCATCACCAGAGACCGAATCTCTCCATTCTTGCTATTTATTTCAGCATCTCTCAATCCTACGACATGTTCCAGATCTCTGATCTTTGACTTTGCATCCTCATTTTCCGTGGCCAATGAAGAAATATCGATCTTCGAAAAGTATGTCGCCCCAGGATCATGTGGATGCATATTCACACCATTCCCACATACAGCAGTCATATAGATACCGCGTCCCAATTCATCTGATTGGTAATAAAGCCTGATATTTCTAAAATATCTACTGAGGACTTCCAGAAATTCATTCTTATTAAATTCTTTTATGTGATACTTATTGCCCGCTGGATAATACTCAGAATTGGGAGTAGAAATGATGAGGACTCCATCATCCGTGAGAATCCTCTTACTTTCAACAAAGAAATCTTTCTGTGATTTTTCATCAACATGTTCTATAGTTTCAAAGGAAACAATGACATCGATAGAATTATTTGCTACTGGAATTTTTTCAACACCTCCAACCATAAATCCTAGGTTCGTGTTCGGATATGTCTTTTTACAATACTCTATCGTCTCAACTGAAATATCGATACCTATAACCCTTCTTGCCCCCGCCTCTAAAAGCTCGTTCGAACCATACCCGCTCCCACAGGCTATATCTAGAACCATTTTATCTCTGATGTATTGAGATGCGAACAGATACCTCATCATATGTTCTATATGGATCGCTTGTCCCTTGTTATATTCTGGTATCATCCGTTCACCTGTGAATTTCATACTATTTATTTTATCCGTTTTAAATATCCCTTTGGATTATAAGTAATGATATATCTCTCCCTATCACGATCAATTTTATAATTTGGATTACCACTAATCCATCGTTCTACTGCACTCATTGGCCCAGGCTTAATTCCGAGGTCCAAGAGATCACATATTCCATCTTCAATTATGAAATAACTGCCAACAGTTACAATATCCTTATAATTTTCAAGTGCTTTAAACGTATTATCAAAAGTGTGCGCACTATCCTCGATTATTAAGACTGTATCTCCCTGCCCAATATAACTTTTAACGATATCAACCGTCATAGGATTATTACAATCCCCTACAATAGATATGAACCTATCAGACTTAAATCTAGATAGGCTTATATCTGCACTAGAGGCCAGATCGATCGTGATAAATTTACCATCAATACCGATCAGTTTCATTCTGTCATATAACCACAAAGAAAAACCGCCAAATGCATTACCAATCTCTATAATAACAGTGGGCTTTAACTCCCAGAGCATTTCCTCATAGACTATTAAATCAAAAGGGTTCTTTATCATATTCAATCCTCTATATTTCTGATTAAAATGTATGTTCTTTTGGTGGTAATACATCCATTCTCTAACAGTAATTGATAAATTGTCTTCTAGAAATTTCTTTTCCATATTATTGTGAAATGATTATCTCAGTTTCGAAGTCAACTATCGCGACTGAGTTGAATTTTTTGTTAATAACCTGAAAGGAACATGTATTATCCTTCCAATCGATATTACTTTGATCATTTCTAGCAATAGCTGGTGAAACGTAATACGACCCTGTTGCAAAATAATTCTTTATAGAGTAAATTATTTTTGTTGTACCTTTTTCTATAAGCCCAGTCCTAATCTTTTGGTACATAGTATTCAAAGCAAATACATCTCTCTTCGTCACATCTCTTATTATCACCCCAAATATAGGATCCTTAACTTCTTTATAGAACTTATTCGTCACAACTATATTGATGACCTCCCCCGTCTCAAATACATTCTTAACCTTACCATCTCTATCCAGAAACTCAACTCCAGTGATCTCTGCGACCTTTTGAGGCTTCGGTTCTAACGGTTTTGCCGCGCCACCTTGTTCGCTTCCCATATTCTCCTTCTCCGTTCTCAATAGCGTCTGAGAAGCGGCGGCTTCCTCCTTCATCTTCGCCGCTTTTTGCTCCTTCACGATCCTCTTCTCCTCATCACTCATATTCTGATATATGTACTCATTCCCCACCTCCTCCGCCGTGCCGATCATCGCCACCTCGCCTGCGCGTAGTAGCATCGCCCGATCACAATACCTCTGCACCGTAGCTATGTCATGCGTGACCAGGATAACCGTCTTGCCCATCTCCTTGTAACGAGCGAACTCGCGGAGGCATTTGGACTGGAAGTTCGAGTCGCCGACAGCCAAGACCTCGTCCATGAGGAGAATCTCCCTATTGGCATGTATCGCGACAGAGAAAGCCAACCGAACCTGCATACCACTAGAATAGTTCTTTATCTTCTGATCGATGAATCTCTCTAGCTCGGAGAAAGCTACGATAGAGTCAAACTTGGCATCTATCTCCCGTGTAGAGAGGCCGAGGACAGTGGCATTGAGATAGATGTTGTCCCGGCCAGAAAGCTCTGGATTGAAGCCTATTCCGAGCTCTAGGAAGGGTGAAACGAGACCATCGATCTTCACGCTACCCCCGTTGGCAGTATACACGCCAGCGAGGATCTTCAAGAGTGTCGACTTACCACTGCCATTACGCCCCAAGATACCGAAGAACTCACCTTTCTTCACCTCGAATGAAACATCTTTCAAGGCATAGAACCGCTCATAGGTATTCTTGCGAAAGATGTTGACGAATGCCCCCTTCAAACTATTGGTCTTTTCATGCGGGATCGTGAACTGCTTGGAGACGTGGTTGACGGAGATGGCGGGTGCGGCAGAGATGGCCATTTGATCTTGTTTTTTCTTTGATGATAATGACATATGCTAGGAACCCATGAATTATAAGGGTAAATCGCCGTTTTCAATTTTACTATTACCCCCCTTGGATAATAAACTGCTCACCACCACTTGACTTCCCGTCTGAGACAGGCTAACATTGTAAATAGGAGTATGCAATAATAACTTATGAAATGCCTCGATGTTCCTCTGGATCATCTGGAGCTTAAGTTGAGGAAAACCACTTTGTAAGACGCTACTTCTACCAGAGAAAGTGTGCAACAGCACGCTTTTTTTGTTTATAATAAATCTCATGATTTGTATTCAATACCAGCCTTAGTAAATAATTCTTTACCCTCACTTAAAATATTGTCTTTCAAAACATTTAGATACTTCTCGCCATTTTTCCTCCCTTCCTGATAATGAAAAATAGCACCAACTATCCAATCAACAATCTGTATATTTGGGTGCGTCGCAGAATCGACCATTTCTACCTGAACAATGGCTTTCGCTGGTAAATGAGTTAAAATACGCCCCCTGATATTTTCACTGAACTCGGATGATGTGATCCCACGTAAATGTCGTTGGTCACAAAAAACTCGCACCTCCAAATCATTAGAGGGTAAAAAGGCGTCAACAAGTTCGCCAACAATATTTGTATATAATAGACCACTCTGTAACTTTTCATTACGCCAGTATTCCACTGGTATATTTTTTCGCAAAAGAAAAACATATCGGATGCGCACGTCCAATTTGCAAATATATTTTAACGTTCTCAACCTGAGATTGTAATTAATACCAGTTGATGACCACTTTATTTCGGACCTACTCCTCATCTTTTTCGGAAAACGAGTTCTGCACCACGAACGAAAAGATTTCTCTGTTCTGCGAGGATCTCCAACAGTAAAAGACGCGACCACAAAACACTTTCCAGCGTCATTCTTACTAAACTGACCACTTTCATCTATGAATATATACGACATAATTTATTCTAGTAACTCATCATACCACAATCTGGGATATTTACAGGCACATCTACAGGCTCATTTTCACCAAACCTATACTTCTTCCTCCTCTGCTCCACACTCATATTCTGCAGATCCGGTCTTTCGAACGAGATACCAAAGTAGACATCTGAGGCTGTAATGGCAGGATGAGGCGATCACCTTTGTCTTGGTCTTGCCCATAAATAGAGCGCAGACGATTGTGGCATTTCGTGAGATATTGGTCGCCTTTTTGCAAAATAGTAATGCCCCGGCGTTCTTTATCAGTCTACCGCTTGATAATTCGAGATTCTTCAAGACATTGTCACGATGGAGCTTCGTCAGAACACCTATTTTAGAAAGGAAATTCTAATAAGCATCTTTACTAAAATCCTAATCAAAATTGAATTTCTCATTTGGCATCTCGTCGTATGGACTGGGATTAAAGCCTTCCTTGAATTCAAGGCTATAGCCTTCACCCTGTTGTATGAGGAAATCTAGTTCTTCTTTGGTCATGATGATTTATACTTAAAACTCGATAAATTTCAGTTGGTGACAATTTGTCACCAACTGATTTCATTCCCCTACAAATCTCTCATTGACTCACATCATCCTTATCTCTTTCAACATCATAAAATCATCCCACTCAATCAAACTGGTTTTTGATAGAATCACCTTTTCTTCTTCACTCTTCAGGTGATAGTTCTCGCCAATATCATAACGAGGAACGGTAAGAGAAGAAAATTCATGTATGAAATATAGTCCATTATCGTCACCATATAAAAACAAATACGATTTTATGGGACATGTCTTATTAATGAGACTAAAACCAAAAATGTACTTCGAATTTATTTCACGACCGCCCGATGATCCACTCCCTCCACGTCGAAAAACTTTCTTGCCATCTTCTTCCCAAACAAAAATATTGTCGTAAGGATTTCGCCAATCCACATGATTTAAAGGTGGTTGCAAATGGTAATATCTCTTTCTACTTATTTCCATTTGCGGTTTGAACAGTTTTTCATGATCTCTATGCTCTTTCAAAATCCTCTCCTTATATCTGGGTTCCAATTCATTCTTGATGATATATTCGTCCAGTGACGGTTTAATTTTCTCTTGATTCCATACATTTCTGTATTTATCCAACCATTTTGCATATAGTTCGTTACCCTCCAGATTGCCAAATTCCGCAAATAGACAGTCGTACAATAGTCCTGTGTATAGGGATTGTTTCAACGTCTGCGTTTTCTCCACATATTTTTTATTATTCCAAAATTTAGGATTTAGGCTATCAATAATAACGGTGATCGTGTATGGATTATTATTTTTCAGTTTTTGAGCAATCTCCTTATGATCATATAACTCCTTTGTAGGATACGTACCCACTGAAAAAATCGCTGGGTCATATCCATGACCTAGACTGGATTTTTCAATTTTAATGACTTTACCTGTGAACATATAGTTATTTAATTCCCCTCTTCTTTATCTTACCCCTGAATCTATCAATACCATTTTGTCGGCGCCGACAAAATGGTTCCAAACTACGTTGGACCGTATCCAAAGCTTTATCCATATGATTTATATTGAAATTATTTATTAAAACACTCTCATCATACGATTTGATGAGAAAACCCTACTGACATTTGCAAAGCTGTTGTCTGAATCCCGAGGAGAAACTTATATACAGATTAGGATAATTATATCAGTCGCAATGATCCAGTCAATATTGTTATCAATATAGATATATTGCATGATGACATATTAAACTATCACATGATCGAATAGTAGACGATCGATAGACGCATCATAGACGAATGTCAACAACTATATCATCTCCGCCACGGTTTTTTCATATTTCCTGAAAACGAGATAGGCGATGATACACGATAGTCCTATACCGGCCGCCATAGCCATAAAATGCCCCACAGTCGTAAAATTACCATTGATCAGGCCTTGCTTGCCATAGTTAATGATGAAGGCCACAGGATTGAGTAATATGAGCTGCCAATACTTGACGGGTATGATCGTCAGAGGATAGATGATAGGTGAGGCATACATGATGACTGATAATGCCACTTCCCATATCGTCGCAATGTCTCGGAAGCGAACATAGAACGGAGCGGCCAAGAACGAGAAAGCCACGGCGAGAATATATAGAAGTGCCGAATACACCAGGAACATAACTACCCCGGAGAGCGTCGGTGCCTTGTGATATAGCACAAAGAAAAATGCCAGAACGATCAGGTTCATGCCAAAAGTAAATAAAGAATTCATCGTAGACCCCAATACTATCGTCCATCTTGGAACATATATTTTGGTAACAAGCTGGGCTTTGGAGACTAGCGATGTGAGTCCAGTCATCGTAGCTTCGGAAAAGAATTGGAATAGTAGAAGCGCCGTCAATAGTTCCAGCGGATAGTACGGCGTGCCAGAGTTACGGAAATTGAAGATAGAGGAAAAGACAAAGTTCAAGATCGTGAACATGAGTAGCGGCTTCAAGACGACCCACACATAGCCCAGTACACTCCCGTGGTAACGTAGCTTGAAATCAGTCTTGGCTATACGCATCACTAGCTCTCTGTGGTTTTCGTGGGTTTGGGGCATTTTGATTTGGCCAATATACTTGAATATATAGGATTTATTGCTTCTTTCTAGCTTCATTTTTGGCTCGTTCAATCATAAAACTTACACTCTCACTCATGTTTTCGTCTTCAAGTCGGATACCAGGATGGCGTTCCTGAAAAACACGGTAAATTTCATCAGCAAACGCTTGTCCTACAAGAGGCACATTCTCATAATCAAAAAGGATAACCTTGAATTTATCGAGTCCAGCCAAAATTCTGCGTGCTTGCGAGCGTGATATATGAACTCCGCCTGAAGTAAATAGTTTTACACGAATTTCGGTCTTGTCGAAACCATAATCACTTTCATCGTTTAGATTGGTATATTTTTTGAAGACATCATTCAGGTGCCGACTGGAATCAATGTTGATTTTAAAGATGATCCTCGTACCACGTTTAACAGATGGCGTTGTTCGCATAGAAATATCATGAGATAAATTATTTATTACTAACATCTGCCCGAAACTATCCAGTGCAAACATATCCCCGGCCTTGGAGGTAAAGAAAATTCCTTCACCAGAATGAGATTTCGGCATAGTCGTGGTTTTTCCTTTAAGTAAATCCTGAATTGCTTCGATCTCTGATTTCAGGTTGCGTTTTTTCATAATGTTACGGAATACGCCGACACCTGCATCATTTATGATAAAAGACAGAAACTTATCTCGCATGGTTACTTCCATAGAGATTATTTTTGACCTGGAATGTTCGATCGCATTATTGAACATTTCTGAAAAAGCGAACGTAAAAATACTACGCACATTTTCTGGCAATTCTTTGAGACGGGGTAACCTGTCTTCTATTTCTATAAATATTTTATGTTCTTCGAGTGCCTGGTTTACGTATTTCTTCTTGAAGACATTCGGGACCACATCAGGATGCTCGGCTATATATTTTTTGGAAACATAGAGAGCATATCGAGTTGATCCAACCTTGATAACCTTATCTTCTCCAACGAGTCCAGAAATGACAAGGTTAACATACTGTCGAGACACACCGATATTCTCAGTGATTTCTCGAGAAGTAACTTTTCCTTGTTTTTCTATTAACGCTAGTATTTTTTCCTTGTTATTCATATAGGTAACTCTATTGTAAACCAATCTGATTTCTATTGTCAAGTCATTGTCAACCGCGTCAGAATCAATATTTTCGAGAAATTATTCTTTCCTACATAATTCTACATATTTCGTTTTATTATATAAACGTATAAGAAACTAAAATTGGTATTTCATTTCTACATCTCATCAACGATTGTACGCGGCACAAGCTAGAAAGGCAATCAGCTATTTTTGCATCTGTTTTATAGCATCCTCGACCTGCATCTTAAATGTCGGGTTACTATTACCTATCCTTCGTAGTGTTTCAATAGCCCGATCAGTCATTCCTTGAGAGTACTCCATCTCCGCCTGTTGGAGTTGGACATTGAAATCCTGTGATACCATAACCACCCCATGAAACAAAACAAATGCCTTATAGAATTGATTGGCACTCATATATGATTTCGTCTCATTCAAAATCTCCTGACTTACAGATGGAATTTTACGTGCTTCTTCCTCTTTATCAGCAATCATGAGGGCTACCGCATACGCATGAGCAGCCTTTTTATAAGTTGGAGCCGAGTCATATGCCTGCTTCAAAATCACAAGTGCTTGGTCGTTCTTTCGTTGAAATATTAGGCTCGTTGCCAATTCAAAACTAATTATCTGTCTTGTCGACGAAAGTTCATGGGCACGTGCGAGATAGTCTTCGGCATAACCAAATTGACCAACCTGATCCAAAAATGAACCAGCATAGTAATAACTACGGGCATTCATTGGCGCATTTTCTACCTGAGTCCTGATCATATTCTTCACTGATTCAAGGGCGGTCGTTTTATCCGCATAAGAGACACTTGGATTTATGTAATACCGAGTCACACACGAAAACAAAAGCTCAGTAGATTCTTGACCTGTCATGTAAATATTCGCATGTAATGAATAAAGTAAAAAAGGAATATTCGGCTTATCCGTCAGACATGACTCAGAAACAGCAACCATATCCAAACTAATTCTGACCTGCCTAACATTTACTGTATAAACTACGACAATACAAATCAACAACATGATTGGGACGATAATATATTCTACTATATCTTTTCGCACTCGTCTGACAAGCCATCTTATTGATTGAGAATTTCTGAATGTATTTGCATATGCCAGTATAGCGAAGAACAATACATAGCTTCCCAAATTATCAAATACAAAAAGATTGTTGAGGAAATATGCGACAAGAAGACCCAACAAAATACATTTCTCCATAATACTTAATGAGGATTTCCACACATAGACGATGTAAAGTACATATAATATTAAGTATGACAACAGCCCAATAATTCCTGAACTGACTAACCAGTCCAGAAAAACATTGTGGGCACGATCAAACCATTGTTCCATATTAAACATTGCTGGATTATATTGGGATTGGAAAATATAATTAAAATTTTCCTGACCCCAACCTAGGACAGGTCTTCCCACGGCACCCTTTAGGGCCATCGGCCAAATATACAGACGAGCCTGATTCGAGGCATCGTTGATAGAAATAGATGCAAATCTTTTCAACAACTGATTATCCTTTACAAATGTAACATCGCGATTTAGCAAAAATATGACTCCACTCATTATGAACAGCCCTATAATACCCACAGCAACCCATCTCCATCTCTTTGGTTCTCCCCTACCGAATATTGCGTACAAAGCTAACGACATAGAAATTCCCCCTACTAGACCGAGTATGGCGCCACGGGTCTGTGTTCCAAATATCACAAAGCCAAACAGTATAGCCAGCAAGATATACAACCATCGAAATGATAGTTTTCTATCCGGTCTACATTTTGTTGTTACAGTATTTTTGACTTTCGTGGCAATGAACAAATATAACGCAATAAACACATTAAATATCATGTATCCGGCCAAATATGCAGCATTCCCAAACGTAGCGTCTAATCTTCCTATGTCCCTATGAAACTGAGCCCAGCCGAAAAGTTGAAAAAACCCATAAATGGCAACAATCGAAGCAATCAGGAGTGAAAAACTTAACCATCTATGCCATAATTTCCTATCTTCCTTATCAAAGCTGAATATATTAACCAATATCATGTATAGTGCCCATAGATGAATAATAGTAATCCAACCTTCCATGCGTTCAAGATTTGACCACAAGCTACGAAGAGGATTGGCACCTAATAAATCAGCAACAAGTGTTATCAAACTGAATGCGGCTATGGCAACTGTAAGGGACGTAAACTTTGGTCTATATTTAGCATCGAAAAAGGCTAAGATAATCCAGCCCAAAAAAGCTACTTCGACTAATATCCTGAAATAGAAAGCCTTGCCTGTAATGAATGGATAATATAATGAATCCGTTACTATCAATGGAAATACTGGTATGAGAAATAGTGCGAGAATCGTGATGTATCTAACGATTTTTTGTGTATTCATAAACCTTTTTTATATCCCCTTATTCAATAGTGCCCTAGTAGATGGACCGATTACTCCGATAATGCTCAAGCCATTTTTCTTCTGATATGCCTCAACAGCTGCTTTGGTCTTTGAACCAAAATATCCTGTGGCTGTACCGGTAAAGAATCCTCCGGTCTTCAATCGTTTTTGCAACGCAACGACATCAGGATCAGATACACCATCTGCTGTCATACCTAGATAGAGATAGCGAGAGAAGAGACCAGACGAAGCTGTTGCGCCATCAGAATTGATAGCCGCAGTAGAAGGTGCACATGGATAGCCTGCTGGGCACGAGACAGAGGATGTGACATTTGATGTCATCGGATTTGTTAAATTTGCCTGCACGGGTTGAACATACACATAAATCGTAGCACATACATTCATTTGCTTGCACACCGTTATATTAGACCCGCCAAAAGCAACGGCACTTACATACACGTTATTTCCAGCTACGTTAGCAGAGACTGAACCAGGACCAGAATTTTGCGATAATGAATACCCGCCGGGACCATAAATAGGAATTATCTGATTCTGGCCTACTCTCATATTTATACTTTTGTCCGCAAATGATACTGTCTGATTTGTCGATGTTGTCATCTGATCATCCGACTGTTTCACAGTCACCAAAAAACCAACACATGCCATCGAGGAACTTCGTACAGAACAAACACTGATATTTGTGCTACCGGCTGATACGGCTTTTATAGACATCGAGGAACCAGATATATTAACAACTGCCACCCGTATATCAGGATTGTTTAATATGCCAAAAAATCCATTACCACTTATGGTCACGACAGCACTATCGCCAATATCGAGTGTCGTACTACTCTGACTCAACGATATGGTTGGTTGAACGTTTACCGCAATTACAGGCTGAACGAGCTGATTCGATAAGATCGGCGAACTTGTAGTTGAAAGGCTGGTTTGAGACCCAACTGAAACATAGAGTGTGTTACAACCGATTCCTATAGCACATATGATAATATTTGTAGTACCTATACTATCACCATTGACAGTTATTTGGCTGCCAGTTATAGATATAGAAGCTACGGAAGGATTCAAATTATCAACTATCGACAGATTTGACCCTACAGATGCAGTCACCGCTGATGTCTGCCCCACTGATAGAGATAGACCAGCAGGGTTGAGCGACAATATTCCCGAATTAGAATAATTCGGCCAGGTGACAACTGTCGACTGTTGACCATTTATCAAAGCATACACTTGAACACCACCCATTAAGTGATAATTACCCGACGCAACAGAAGTCGTCAAGTTACCATTGCTGTCTGTAGTCCCAATGTTTATTGTCTTAATGACTGAATTTGAAATGTAATGTAATGCTACTATTGTGTTCGGTTTACCTCCGAAAATTGTAACCTGGATAGAGTCAGCCGATAGGTGAGACACCGACAAAAGAGCTTGATCTGCATGAACATAAGCAAGGTTCATGATTATAAATAATACTAATGCGGAAATAACAAAATATATTTTTTTCATACTGTTATTATATCGCTTACAGTGGCGGATGTACACAACTCGTCCAACACAAAAACCGCCCAAAGGCGGTTTTTGTTCCAACATTGTAACCCGTTGGGAGGAGAGAAATAATCCTATTATTAAGGATTTATACCGTTTGTCCTCCATGCTGACAAACCATCAAAGCTTGTCGTAGATGTTGACACGGCTGCACCAGTAGATGACCAATTGACATGCTGTATCTCAATAGAATATGGACCAGCTGACAATCGATTACCACTTGTGTCTTTTCCATCAAATTGATAAGTAACATTAGCAATCTGGGCTGAGTTCTGTTGAGGAACGTAGAAACTTGATGTAGGTTGACCTACCGTTACAACTCCAGCACTTGGAATTATGAATCCTGAACTTGCGTTACTAAGAGTCGATGTAACATCAGAACCTGCTCCATTGAAGACCTTGAAGATAAACATCTTGTTAGTCGTTGAAGCCTGTGAACTGAAGTAAACATTACTTCCAATGGCTTGCACATTGACATTGAATGTTGCAGTAACTGTTGAAGTACTATTAGTTGCACCACTCTGGTTTGTACCAGTGACTGTTGCAACTGGGGCACTTGCAAGGCTAAAGGCAGGACCTTTGCCAAGTACTGTTGTTGTGAAGCCTGGAGCTGAACCATTCTTAGTGGTTACAGTTGAATCATCCGAAGCTAGGACCGTTGTATTAGCAACTACTAGAGAAGGCGTAACTGTTACACTACTAGATGTAACACCAGTAACATCAACCTTAATTGTATATGTAACTGTTGTATTAACTGGTATAGATGCACCAGCAGTACCATTCACAATATTACTGAATGTTGCTACACCGGCAGAAACAGCGGCAGATGAAATCTGGGTTGCACCCTGATACAAGTATGCTGCAGTTGTTGTACCTGTTCCGGAACCACTTATAGCGACCTGAACCTGACGAAGATGTAGAGAGTCATTCTGTGACCCAACATCAAAGACAAGAACTGGGAGTTGCAATATCTGACCATTTGTCGTGTCAGTAACTGGAACTGAAGCTGTCTGAGGTGAAGCACTGTTTGTTGAGATATTTGCTATTGCATTATCTGTCAAACTAGCGTTAATCGTGATAGACTGAGTGATTGCTGAATCTCCTGCATATTGTGATATGCCCGCTCCATCAATAGCTCGAACTCCCTGAGAATAAACGGATACAGCATAAGGACCAGCATTTCTAACGGCTGTATCTATTGATGTCTGAAGATCAGCCTTGACTACAAAATCCTTGTAAGAATTCTTTGCAACTATTGCATTGAAACCTGTAATCGTAACCAAGTAATTTGCTCCACTTTGAACAACTGTTGTAGAATTCAAAGGTACTGTCGCAAGAACAGTCACACCATCAGTGACATACAATGTTCTATAGATCTTGTTATAGATCTTTGTATCTGTACCAAGATTTAGAGTTATGCGCTGGATGGCGAGATCCGAATTCTGAGCTTGTGCTCGAATTGACAATATTGGAACCATTGTCTGTCCAACATTAACAACTGTGTTTGATACAGGGCCTTGTGTAACTGTCAAGATGCCCTCAACACCAAGAGTTGTGATTCCTGCTGGAGCACCTGGTATAACGACTCCGTTATCAGGAAGTGTGTTTCCTGTTGCCAATGTGCAAGTATAACCTGCTGGGCAACCTGTTGAAACAGTGTTCGCAACAACTGCTGAGCCATTCAACTTACCGCGTGTAAGAGGACCAACGAATCCTGTTGAAGGAACTCCGTTAGCTGTCTGATAAGCTTTTACGGCTGCGACGGTTTGTGAACCGAAGTAACCCTTTGCTGCTGCGCCGTTAGCGATAGAAGCAATATTGTAACCACTACTCATGAGCCATGTCTGAAGAGCGACAACATCAGCACCTGTTGAACCAACTGTTAGATTGGTACTAAAGGCGTAACCTTGTGCTCCAGCTATCATAGCGACTGCCAATACGGCGACGCCTGATGCAATAAGAATCTTTTTCATTTGTTTTTTATAATATAACGCACCACTCTCCATTTATTTATAATTTTCGCCCTACTACACTCCTTGCGGAGCTTCGAAGGACTTCGAAGGAGAATTTAATGCGACTAGTAAACTTACTAATAAACTAACTTTGCCACTTCTCACGACCGGACGCTATCGACACGTCGAACGCGAGATTTTGTGGGTACACTAAATACGAACTGTAGAAACTATTTATTATTTAGTTTTCAAAGTTCGTCACTCATCCTACGTAGCTTTATGCGAAGTAGGACTCCCCAATGCATATGCTTTGGGACGAGTATATAATAGGTACGAAACCGATTACACACTCGTTGCAAAACATTATATCTCAATCACTACATATTATGCAAAAGAACTATGTGGATAACACAATTAGCTAAAAAGCCCTATAAATTGGCGCTGTATTAACTTCATCTAGTAATAGAGCCATATTAGTCTAAAAAGAGCTGAAAGTCAAGGTTCCCTCTAGGTAATACATTCACATCAGGAGCACGGATATTTTCCTGCCTACTTCGCCAAGGCTTCGTAGGCCACTTATAAGTGCCCTTCGAAGCTTTAGCGTAGGAGGGCAGAAAAATATCCGTGCCCATGAACTCATATACTACTTCTTGTTAATTGTTAACAGAAGTTACTTCAACGAATACCTACTCCACCTCCTCTCTCCCTCCTTTTTAATGATACCTCTATTAACCAGATCAATGAGTTCGCGTTGAATAGTCTTCTCACTGCAGTCCTTTATAACCTTAGCAAAGTCCTTTATAGTTAGGTCACTCTGATTCTTTAGGACAGAGATGATCGTCTCTTGTCTATTGGACTTCTTTTGCTGAGTAGATATATGTCCTTGAATAGATACCCCTTCATTACTAGGTATTGCCTGTCTACCGTCAGGCACTGGATACTGTATATCAGATCCTCGTCCTTTCGAATCATTCTTACTGCTAGCGGCATCAGCCCTATTATCTAACCTAAAACCAGAAGCGAAGAGATCGGGTGTCTTAAAGAATGCCTCAGATAGGACATAACCAGCCTTCTCAGCACTCTGTGCCAATCGATCACGTAGCATACCAACGACTAGATCAATTTCTCTAACCAATAGCTTGTGGTTCATCTCTGAAATAAGATTGGAGATCCTAGCAACATTCAAGAGAGACAATGTTTCTAGGGCTGCGGTAAAAATAGATTGAATAACAATATTTTTATCACCAGGAACAGCACTCGATGCAGTAAAAGACGAAGATAGTAGATCTATTCCCCTATCACGCAATTCCCATTTGATAGGTTCATCGTCCTTTAGAAGACCTGAGACCAAATAAAGTGCTGCGGTTATCTTTTCTGTCTTTTTGAAAAGGTATATCAAATAATCCTCAGCGGAAAAAAACCCAAGGGATTTCCAGTTTAGTGGGTTATTGAATGATTCACTATTATTTGTCTCTTTATTGTCCATGATATGTAACTGTGTCCTTTTACTTTATTCCTCTGTCCTTTACTAAAAACGGCTTTATTTCTATGTCTCTCAGGTGTCTATTATAGTCTTATAGACTAGGAATGCAAGTGTTGTTATTTTCACCACTTTCAATTACTAGCCACAAAAACCACCTGCTTTCCCAGGTGGTTTTTATTGTTTCAATTCTTGGTCAGACCTTTCGTGTGGCGGTAATCAATATTTGCCTTACATCAATATTCCACGTGACTATAATATGTTTCGTAATAAGATTTTATCATTTCCAATATCAGACTAACAAGGTGCATTACTCCAAAATATGTTATTATTTATATATAATAAAGGAATTTTAATAAAAACATGGCAAGAAAAAAAGACAATGATCTAGGTTTGAAAATGCATTTCTGGAATGAGATGGGTACAGGTACAGTACATACAATATTTGCTATACTATCATTCCTTGTAACTATCATTTCCCTATTGGCAGCATTCGGCAAAGCAGGTGTAGTTGGAGACTACGCTTTTATTTTCTTTTCAAGAATGTTCGGAATAGGCTATTACCTCATACCTCTAGTATTTTCTATGCTAGGCATAACTTTCTTGCAAGGACTCAAGAGTAAATTCCAAATTTCAAAAGGTATAGGGGCCGCACTATTCTTTCTTTCTGGACTCGGTATTATGCATATCATTTACACTGGAGCAGGAGGAGTTATAGGAAAATTCATAGCATACCCATTCATTAGACTTATAGACTATATTGCTACATCAGTATTACTTGTAACAATACTCATTATCTCAATATTCATGACATTCGATCTACATATCAGTTGGGACATGATAGCCTTCTGGAAAAAAAGTGAAGAAGATCTTCAAGATGAAAAGGACAAGCTCGCAAAACCAAAGAATGGTGACGACGAAGATTCTATAGACAAGATGGTGGCTCTCGCTAGTGCAAAGACTGCTGGAGAGATGACCGCTCGCGATATAGAAGCAGCTGCAGCAAAAGCTAGAGCTGATGCATTGGCTGCCGAGAAGAAAAGGAAACTTGGAGGAAATAGTCTCGATCTTTCCGATGACGAAGATGGTGGTTTCACGGCTTCGATAGCAATGCCAAGTTTGAAATCTTTTACCCCTCCTCCACTATCACTTCTAGAAAAAGATAGAGGTAAACCAGAGACTGGAGATATCAAGGCCAATGCAAATATTATCAAACGTACATTACAAAATTTTGGCATTACGGTCGAAATGGATGAGATATCCATCGGACCATCAGTTACACGCTATTCACTAAAACCAGCAGAAGGAGTTAAACTTTCTAGAATTGTAGGACTTAACAATGATTTGGCACTTGCTCTAGCAGCTCACCCAATACGTATAGAAGCTCCTATACCAGGAAAATCTCTAGTAGGTATAGAAGTACCAAACACAGCAAAGACGACGGTAGGTCTAGCAACATTACTCGGAGCAGCTGATTTCCAGGAATCAGAAAAACCTCTTATGGTATCTCTAGGAAAAGATATCACAGGAAATGCTCATTTTGGTAACCTAGCAAAGGCTCCTCATATGTTGATAGCTGGAGCTACTGGCTCAGGTAAATCTGTATCGATACATGCCCTTATAACCTCCCTACTATATCGCAACTCACCAGAGAATATGAAGTTCATTATGATCGATCCAAAACGCGTAGAATTGACCATGTACAACAAAATTCCTCACCTACTAACACCAGTCATAACTGATCCAAAAAAGGCTATTATTGCTCTAAAATGGGCTGCAAAAGAGATGAGCCGAAGATATGATGTACTAGAAAAAAATCAGTCTAGAGATATCGATTCATATCACAAGAATATTCTTGCACCAGCAGTTGCTTCATGGAGAAAAGAACAAAATACTAAAAATAATAAAGATGACTCATCTACAGCAGTCCCTCCTGCATCATTCCCAGAAACAATGCCATACATAGTCATCATTATCGATGAATTGGCTGACATTATGCAGACATACCCTCGTGAACTTGAAGCCGCGATCGTACGTCTCGCTCAAATGAGTCGAGCTATAGGTATTCACCTAGTCATCTCTACACAAAGACCGAGCGTAAATGTGATCACCGGTCTTATCAAAGCCAATATACCAACTCGTGTAGCACTACAAGTTGCTTCACAGATAGACTCACGAACTATTCTAGATCAAATGGGCGCGGAAAAACTCCTAGGTGCTGGAGACATGCTATATCTTGGAGGAGAAATGTCCAAACCTATTCGTCTACAATCTGCATATATTTCTGAATCCGAAGTAAAAAGAGTCGTAAAACATATAAAGGACCAATATATTGATGAGATAATAGACTTTATAAATCTGACTCCTACTGAGGCTGGAGCATCTGCGGCTTTTGATGCAATGAATACCAATGACTCGATAGAGGATGACGATGACATGTACGAACCAGCGAGAGAAGCGGTGATCACTGCCAATAAAGCTTCGACATCATTTATTCAACGTAAACTTGGTATAGGTTATTCTAGAGCTGCAAAACTCATGGATACACTAGAAGAAAGAGGTGTTATAGGTCCAGCCAATGGATCAAAGCCTAGAGATATTATCGGTGTCGGAAGTAGTATAGAACAACAAACACCTACCGATAGTAATGAAGTAGTCCCCCAATAATATATTATTTTTATATTAATATTGATTTGCCACTTGAATCAAATAGTAATAGATGTAAACTGAGAGAATGACACGAACATCATTTATACGTTTGATAAAATCCGTAGTTACTTTATTTCTAGCTAGTTTGATCGTAGCTTTTGCTATATGGCGATCACTGAACTATGCTCGTGGTTCAAGTATCACTATTACCGAGCCAGTAAATGGATCCTCAATATCATCAAAATCTGTATTGATAAAAGGTCATGTTGAAAGAGCAAAAAATCTCATTTTGAATGGAAATGGAATAAATATCAATGAAAAAGGAGAATTTTCTATAGCAATACTCGTATTCCCTGGCATCAATGTAGTCACTCTCATAGCAAAAGATCAATTTGGTCGCTCAACTGAACAACGTATTGTATTGTCAGGACTAAGTATTTCGACAACAACAGATACATCAATAGGCAACAATAATGCTACGACGACAACGCCATAGATCTCCAAAATTATGATAGTATACAAATACCTGCAATTTATCAGAAACTAATAAAAGAACATGCCTATCCAAAAACATTCTTCGTCCGCCAAAATTTCGGAGGACAAAAAAACAAAAGCAAAAAATAGTGTCTCGGAAGAGAAAGATAGCGAAAAAATAGAGCCAGAAACTGCAATAACCAAAGACGAAACAGTTGCAGATAATAAGGGCGAATCTACGAAAAGAAGATCCGCTACAGATGTGAATGATGCACTCAATATTATACGTACAAAGTTTGGTGAGGATTCGATCATGAAGCTTGGTGATAAACCAAAAGTAAATGTAAATGCTATACCAACAGGCTCACTAGGTCTCGATTGGGCGCTAGGTATCGGTGGTATGCCTCGTGGTCGCATAATAGAGATATTTGGTCCAGAATCATCAGGCAAAACTACACTAGCTCTTCATGTAGTAGCTGAAGCTCAGAAACGTGGAGGTGTCTCTGCTTATATAGACGCAGAACATGCTATGGATCCAGAATACGCCAAAAGGCTCGGTGTAAAGATAGATGAATTACTCATATCACAGCCAGATACTGGTGAACAAGCACTAGAAATAGTTGATAGCCTTATTCGTACAGGCAAAATGGACGTAGTTGTTATAGACTCTGTCGCAGCACTAACTCCGAAAGCTGAGATCGAAGGAGATATGGGTGCACATCATATAGGTACTCAAGCACGACTCATGTCACAAGCTCTACGCAAATTGACAGCTATCGTAGCAAAGTCAAAGACTATCGTCATATTCATCAACCAGATACGTATGCAGATCGGTGTCATGTTCGGAAATCCAGAAACGACACCAGGTGGTAAAGCGTTGAAATTCTACGCTTCAGTTCGTCTAGATATACGTCGCATAGCTCAGATCAAGAAAGGTGAAGAGATCATGGGCGGACGTTGTAGAGTGAAAGTTGTGAAGAACAAGGTTGCTGCCCCATTCAAACAAACAGAGTTCGATCTCATGTATAATGAAGGCATCAGTCAAGAAGGTGAGATCATTGCACTTGGAGAAAAATATGGCCTCCTTCAAAAATCTGGATCATCATATTCATTTGGTGATATCAAACTCGGACGTGGTTATGATGCAACGAGGCAGTTCCTCAAGGAAAATTTACCTATACGTGAAGATATCTTGAAAATGATACGCGAGAAACTAAAAGAAATATGATAAATAAATTGAGAAAATTATCTATTTGGCAAATAGGCACGATCATCACACTTGTGGTGGTCGTGCTATTCCTTATATTTAATACAAAGTATACAAATGATCATTTCAATTCCCTTTCTACTAGGATCGCCGACCTATCAACGCAACTAGATAATATAGGGATCAAACTATCCAGCACTACAGCAGATCTATCAAAAAATATTACACAAACACATGATTCTCTGAATGATGCCCTCAATCAACAAAAACAGAACTCTGCAGTTATAGCACAACAACTTGGTAATTATCAACAGCAAGTAAGCACAGTTTCTAGTACGGTCAGTACCCTACAAAAGTTAAGTAACACCGATCAGCAGCTATTGGAGAAATACTCAAAGGTATTCTTTCTAAATGAATACTATGCACCAGCCAAACTCACTCCTATACCAGGAACATATGAATATAGTGAGACCAAACAATTGATGTTACAAAATGATGTATGGACTCACCTAAATAAACTCATAGACGATGCAAAGAAAGAAAATACAACATTATACGTATATTCAGCATACAGATCATTCAATGAACAGAGTGCTCTCAAAAAGGAATACAAGATAATATATGGAGCAGGTACAGCAAATTCATTCTCAGCTGATCAAGGCTACTCTGAACATCAGCTCGGTACAACTATCGATCTCATTACTCCAGGACTAGGAGGTGTGATCGATGGTTTCGACACAACTCCAGCCTATCAATGGATGTTGAATAATGCATATCGTTATGGTTTCATACTTTCCTATCCAAAAAATAATACTTTCTATGTTTATGAACCATGGCACTGGCGTTTTGTTGGTATAAAATTGGCAACATACTTACACAATCAAGGTAAGAATTTCTATGACCTAGACCAAAGAACTATCGATACATACCTTGTTAATTTCTTTGACCCGTAATAATATTTTGCATTTACGAACAAAGTGTGTAGAATTGCCCAATCGATAGCAATGTCTGTTAGTATGAAATAAGTCAATTTTTATTAAATATAATTATCTACCATGTCCCTATTAGAATATAATGAAATAACGGAGAAAAAGTATATCGTTCTAGACGGATCACCATATGAGGTTATATCTTCACATGTATTCAGAAAGCAACAGAGAAAACCAGTAAATGCTACCAAGTTAAAGAATCTAATGACTGGGAAGGTCACAGAATATTCATTCCATCAATCCGAGAAGATCGAACAAGCCGAAATAGATGAGAGAGAAGTAAAATATCTTTATAACAATCGTGATGAATGGTGGTTCACAGAAGTACAAGATGCATCAAAACGCTTCAAGGTTAGTGAAGATAACATTGGCCCACAAGGAAAATTCTTGAAGCCAAATACAGTAGTAACCCAGCTCCTATTCAAAGATCAACCTATGGGTTTCAAAATGCCGATAACTGCCGAACTACGAGTTACAGATGCTCCCCCAAACATAAAGGGTGATTCTGCAGCAGGAGGAAACAAATTGGTTACACTAGAAACAGGCGCAACCATCAATGCTCCCCTATTTGTTAATGAAGGAGATATTATACGTATAAATACAGAAACTGGTGAATATAGAGAGCGTGTGAATAAGTAAAAGAAAATATAAAATAGGTTCAGGGACACGGATATTTTTCTACTGAAAAATTCCTCGAGCTCGCGCCAGTCGCGCTCGCTAGTTCCCCCAAATCAAGTGTCCTTACTTCTGACTTAGAGTTCTGTCCGTCACGGCGTGCCTATTGAAGAATGAGCCAACGAGTTTATGCAAGCTGTTCGACTAAAGTCGCGAGACTGGAGTCATAGGGAAACCGAGTCTGAACAGGGCGTTTATAGTTTGCATAAGACCCGAAGCCAGATGAGCTTGCCACGCGCAGGGTGAAGTTCTCCGAAAGGAGGATGGAGGCCCGAACCGTTTAGCCGTGCAATACTATCGGATGACGTGTGGTAAGGAGTGATAAGCTAATCGAATCTGGTAATAGCTGGTTCTCTCCGAAAGAACTTTTGGGTTCGCGTCGGATTTACCTTTACGGGGTAGAGCACTGGAAGGTCTCGACAGGTCGAAAGATCACGAGACCTATCAAACTCCGAATACGTAAAGTAATTATCCGGCAGTTAGTCTGTGGGGGCTAAGCTCCATTGGACAAAAGGGAAACAGCCCGCATCTCAATTTAAGGTCCCTAAATCGACATTAAGTGTACTTAAGGTAGTGGAAATTCTTTGACAATGAGGATGTTGGCTTAGAAGCAGCCATCATTCAAAGAAAGCGTAACAGCTCACTCATCGAGAATTTTCGCGCCGCAGATAATCGGGGCTCAAATGTCGTACCGAAACTGAGGATTGAACTGTGCTTCGGCACAGTTCAGTGGTAG
>CAIPHR010000004.1 GCA_903864905.1 uncultured bacterium | reverse complement strand
TGCTGATCGTTGTGCAGAATTTGTACTACCACTTCCTGTCAAATAGGTGAGAGTGAAGGATCCTGGTGAATATGCAGTTGGAGTAGTCTTTGGAATACAATTATAGCCTGGTGGGCATACAAAGTTAGTAGCTACTGGAGTTCTAGGTGTGCATGTCATATTTGATGGACAGACAAAAGCTGCCGTACCTGTATTGTTGGCTGATCCTGTAGATACTGTATTTCCTGATGTACAACCGTATATGCTATTCATTTTGAGTCTTGTTGAAGGACCGAAGTATCCCGTACCACTAGTCAGATCATTTGGAGTGAGGAGATGCTCCATGTTATCCACTGTCATCTGCATGCTGGTAGTAGTATAATTATAGTATGAAAAAAATAAATTCTACTCTCGTATTTACCGCCATCATAAGTGGTATCATTGCTTTTTTTATAGTTAATTTGGCAGTATCAATACCTTCACAGACACAAGTTGCGGCGGTCGGGAGTTCGCAGGGGAATATTACTCAAAGTATTCCTGTAAACAGTGGGCAGAATTTAGCTAGTCAAATAAATGGTATTAGCAGGAGTCTTTTGGAATTGTCTTCGTTAAAAAATACGGCAGATAACTTACAAACAGATAATACTTTAGTCCAGATAGCAACACAAAGAAAGGAATTGATGAAGGAATTGATGAAAATTGACCCATGGCTTTTCAATGCAGTAGTCATGAATAAGACGACCAAATCCAAACTACCTTCCTCTGTTCAATTAGAGGTTGAGGAGAGTATTACGATCACAGGTAAGATAACTACAATAGCTATTGATGATTTTTCTAGTCCAAATAATATTAAATCATATTACAAATATTATATTCAGACACCAAAAGTTAAGTATTCTTTTTATCCTACTCGCGACACACCACTTATGTCTGGAACAACTGTCAGTGTTACTGGTTACGTGATTGATGATCAAATATCAACAAATATTGATCTAAATCCTATAGTTATTTCAAAAGATCTTTCGGCCCCAAGAACTGATGCTGTCGGAAACCAAAGAACATTGGTCTTGCTTATAAAAGCCTTTCCTAGTGATGTTGAACCATTTACACCTTCTCAGGGTCAAAATATTGTATTCAACAGTCAGTTCCAAAACTTTATGAAGGAACAGTCATATGATAATGTTTCCTTTAGTGGAGACGTCTTTGGGTGGATTTCTCTAGACTATGACATCAATTATATGGATTGTTATTCGATTCAAACTTCTAAATTTTCAAAAGCTATTAGTGACTACAATATACACTTGGAAAACTATGATCGTATAGTGTATTTGTTTAGCGGAGGTATTGGTGGATGTTCGAGTATTGGGAAAATAGATTATAATTTTAACGGTAGCACATATTCGTTGTCTCAAACATTTATTGGATTATTTCGTTTTGATTTGTCATCAGACTGGGGGAACCAGCCTTTTACCTGGAAAAATCTTGATTTTCTTTTGTCTCACGAACTTGGGCATGCTCTTGGAGTACTTCATGCAAATAGTTGGGCTTGTGATGATGGTCAAATTATTTATGGTAATTGCTCACATTTGGAATATGGAAATTACTATGACACAATGGGAACTATTAGTTATTCACTGGACTACAATGCATATTTTAAGCAACAGTTGGGCTGGGTTACATCACCACAGGTATTATCGATCACTCATTCTGGGTCGTATACAATAAATCCTATTGAATTGGTAAATGGAATTAAACTAGCTACTGTAAATATATTGGGTACAACAGAGACTCCGTATTTTTTAGAATTCAGAAAAGGTATCGGGTTTGATTCAAATCTCAATCGTTCTGATATAAGTGAGAATCAAAATGGGATTATGATAAATCGTATACAAAATACCCAAAATTATGGTGCTCCTGAAACTGAATTACTTGACATGAGTCCTACTAATGATTTGTATACTATAAAAACTGCAACATTAAATATTCCATCAGCAAGTAGTTCGGCATACTCATTTGTTGATGCGGGACGAGGTATAACTATCGGTCCGGTACTGAATGTTTCATCATCTTCAATTACATTTAATGTAACTTTGGAATCTCCAACCTGTCAACGTTTTGCGCCAACTCCTTCGTACAGTATTGATCCTGTTTTCTATAATGCAGCAGGAAGTACGGGTAACATAGCAATTGATATTATGAATAGAGATTACTATGGATGTGGTGTATCCCAATTTAGTGGAAGTATGACACTTCCTGGCTTAGGGACATATATATTGGATCCTGCAAATAATATATCAATATTTCCAAATTTGTCTGGAAGACTAATCTTTAGTTATGATATTCCTATTACTACAATACCAGGTAATTATCCTATTGATATTGAATTTATTAACAAGACGAGTGGTATACATAAGCATATTTCAACTTCTATACAAGTTAGTGAACCTGTAAGAATTACTAGTATTGATCCGTCTATCGGTCGTAGTGGTATAGTCGTATTAATTTCAGGAACTGGATTCGATCCGTATAATAATATGATCTTCATGAAAGGAAGAATGTTGACTGAGACCGTTCGTGTATCATCGGTCGATGGAAAAATTCAGTATGTTATTCCAAATAATGTTTTGTCTGGTAATACTCGTATACCAACACCAGATGGATACTATACAATATATATACATACAAATGGTTCTGTTGCAAGCACAACTTTCCACGTCGTAGGTTCGACTCCTGTATTGCCGACTATTACCCTCACAGCCACACCAAACTCTATAGCTTCAAATCAATCAACTACCATATCCTGGTCGAGTACCAATGCCACCACTTGTTCAAACAATCCTCCAGGTAAAGGGGGATATCCAGTAAAGTTACCTGCAGAATGGAGAACAACTATTCAACCTACATCAGGCTCGTTCATCCTCCCAGCTTCTATTATCACCTCAACAAGTTTGAGAAGCTTGACCCTATATCTCTCGTGTACAGGACCAGGAGGGTCAGCTTCTGCTAATGTAATAGTAAATGTTTCGCGAACCGTTCCAGTACAATCTCAAACCCAAATCCAGTCTCAATCCCAAACTCCATCAATCCTAGCTCCAGTCTCTCAAGTACAAAATCAGACAGATGCGGCCGCACAAGCTCAAATACAAGCCGCCATCCAAGCAAGAGTAGTTAAACCAGCAGTCCTATACGCAGCAGGAGTACCAGGTGACAAGAACGGCACAGTCTCCATATCAGGTAACAATATAACCATTACATCCTTGAGCGATGGTCTAGATTGGCCTATGCTCACTATATCGTGGCCAGCATCAGTACAAGGAGGTTCCGCTTGTACATGCGAAGGTACTCTAGTAGCCAAAGCAGGTGGTCAATTCAACTTCGATCCTAGTACCAAGTCATATACATCTATCAACTATATGAATCAAGATCCAGGACAAAGTACTCTTTACCTCAGATGTGGTACTCTACAGTCCAATACATTCAATATCACTGCAACACTAGCTTCACAGGAAGTATCATACCTATCAAACACTGAATACGTAGCTAACGTGATTACAGCTATTCCTACAGCTATATTGGAGTGGTTAATGGTACATATTTGACAGTATCTGTATTATACGCCATTATTGGAATAAAGGATCCGAATTTTGGACAGCACGCACTGGGTTATGAGCTGTTGATGTCTAGAAAGGTGCTGGTATCAATTAGGAGAAAACTACAGCATAACCTCTAGAATAGTGGTTCGTCCACTCGGTGAAGTAACCGTAAACTTTCAAAAACACCGCATGACTACATAGCGGTGTTTAACTCTATATATCTGATCTTTTCAATCTTTTCCTGTGCCCATCCGGCCGCCATGGCCGTCAGGAATGCGTTTTCGACGCTCTGAATATAAAGTTTCAATATTTTTCCTTTTGTTAAAGATTCTGAAATATAGTTACAATATCAGATTGACTTTGTAACTGGTTTTGCGTTGTATGGTATACAATGACCATGGGTTGTAATCCAAAACTCATATTCATGGGGAAGTCCGTGAAGACGTGTATTTTCTTATATGCTATCTGAAGGTTGTGTCGCACAATAGAAAGTTTTGCAACCCCCTGTCGGACAAGGAACTGTGGATAACTTTTTTAGCTATTCCTGATAGTTTCTTTTGGATGGATAAGCCAAGTGGTTTGAATTAGGTAATCTTTATCACCCATTATCTTTTTGATCAATTCTACCTGCTCGTTATTAAGAGAGTATCTTTCAATGAATGCCTGTGACATTCCAGATATTTTCTTTGACAGAACTTTTTCAAATTTAATATTTGAGGTTCGCATAAAATCTTCGATTTCGCTTGCTGAAGACCAGAACATTCCATTTCTTTTGATCTGAGGCAACGTATCATTCCTAAATATTTTATCTACTTTTTCGCGCCAAAGATCAGTATCAATATCATCTGCACCTCCGTGTTGAACGATTGCAATTCCTTTTGTGACTCTAGAGATCTCACTAATAATTTTCTTTTGAACTTCAAAGAGATTGAATTGTAAAACATAACGCATTGCTACTATATCTATACTGGCATCGTCAAAAGGTAGCGATTCTGCATCAGCAACTACATGCTTTCCGGATACAGTATTATGGGCAATGGCATCTGAATTTGTATCAGAGACAGTTATATTGAAATGGTATTCAGGTAGCAGTTTAAGAATGTCGGAGAGTAATTCTCCCTTGTATGAACCTACGTCAATCAGGGCATATTCTTTTTCAGTGACAGGAAATTTTGATCTTATGATGCTGGCGAAAAGTGGAGCCGAATTACCATAAATCTCCTTTACCGCATCAAAAGCTGAGTCACCTCGAAAAGCTTCCGATGTGGCAATGCCCATATCAAATACAGGTTTCTTATTGGGTGCTTCTTCCATGTGTTTGATTACTATACCATATAATGTGGCTAAATTGTGGTCATTTTGACGTGTATTTGACGAAATCGCCAAAGTATTGACAAATGCAACAAGAGGTGCTATACTTATACAAGTAAAGAACATTGAAATTACTTGCCATTCGTCATAGCAGAAAGCGGCTCTTTTGGGCCATTCTCTGCTATGACGAAAAACCAATGTGGTGAAGTAATCATGGCGAACGTCTATCCAAACGTTTGAAAACAGGATACGTCCGCGGATCACGTTACCGCATTAGAGATTATGAAAAGAACCACACTGTTAGCATACCGCAACAATAACACCTGGCAGGCTCTTCAGGATGCTCTCCTGGACAAAGCAACCAGCGTGGCGGCCAGAAACAAGTCAGAGCTGGTCGTGAACGTTTTCCAGCCGACGGACGGTCCAGAGGTCATCGACCAATGGATTGGGTCAGTCAAAGCGGAAAACGAGATTGTGCATGCCATCACTGACGGCACGGTCAGCAGTCGGATGAGCAAAGCGGGGTTCGATATGGGCTGGGAGTTCAACGATAACCTCAACGGTTACCTTGATATCCGGCACATGGAGGAGCTCGCCATGCCGTTGGAAGAGGTCATCAGGACGGCCTACCTCCGCCTCAACGAGGCTGTGAGGCCCGACCTGTGGGTCATCGTTGTAAACAACCTTTCCGACTATGATATCTTCAAGATCATGGGCAAGGAGAAGTACAACGAGGAAGTCACGGATGCGGACCGTGCGGCTCATGTCGAGAAGTTCAGGAGCCTCATTCCGGCAGGACAAACCGTCGAGGTTTTCCCCTACAGTGGCTGGCACAACCCGACAGAGACGTTCAACCGGGACGCGATCAAGGGCAAGAAAGTGGTAATGATTTGCCACCATCATGCCGTTGGTCATCTCAAGCCGGGTCCACTCGACGGAACACTTCAGGGTTCGCTGTGCTTGGACACATATCCTAGCGCCTTCCTTCCGGAAGTCAGTAGCGTGATCCGAGTCGATGACATCATCGGAGGCGATGTCATCGGAAAGATCCGTCAGCGTCTCCTGCGTCACAATTGATGGTTCATGGAGCAAGGTCCAATCCCTTGCTCCACTCAACTAGATCAACGATTCGGCACAGCCGAATGGAAGATCTTGAGAGTACAGTTCTTTCAAAAAACAACGTTCAAGAAACCGTTATAAAACAGCTTGCGTCCGCGGACAACGACACCGCATTGCACTTGTTATGAATACTAAGACACTGAGCCCAGTGCTCTTTGTCTACCAAATGATTTGCTTCTACCTCGAGAAAGGTGATATGAGAACTTTCGCGGAAGGAGCACTGTTTGGTAGCACAAAAGCACACGAGCAACTGCCTCGGGCAGTAAGCTGGGAGCTCAAAAAAGAGCATCTTGACCAACTTGATAGATGCGTCAATGACAGTCAATCTGTCAAAGACGATGAGTGGGCAGATGTACGGAATGAGTTCATTATCTCCGCCTTCAAGGATTTGTCGGATTTCCGCGATCCTAGGGCGATGATAATTTTTAACGAGCTCCGTAATCTCTGTACCATGAATGACGGCGAGCTTCTCTTGTGGGGAAAGAAAGTTTCCAGGAGACAAGATGGTAGCGCCGTTCTAGTTCTTCACGTTAGTGACTTGGAAGCGTTCGAACGAACGCTGCACAAGGAAACTGGTGAAGGATTTCTTCAGGAAGGTTTGATGATCTATCGATAACACACCGCTCACGAAGGCCACTTGGCTTTTGCGAGCGGTTCTTCTTTTTGAAAAACTATATCGTTTTGATCCTCAGAAATGGTGGAGACAGCGTAAGGCGCTGATAGCCAAATATTTTTTGAATCGTTTTTCTGGTCTTGTGTTTTTCTACATACTGATCTAGATATTGGACAATTTCCTTTTCGACTCTATCAAAATCATCAGGACAAAGCTTTTTATAGTGATTGATCCAACCGCCAGCATAGCTTCTATAGGTCTTCATTATTTGCTCGAAACTGTATGTATTGGCAATTTCTGCATTTAGGATCTCTCTTTCAAAAGTCTCTTTGAAATTTGTGATTGCGTCGGGTGGTATGAAAAGATTGTCTTTTTTAATACCTATACCTAAGAATTCAAAACTGTCCGTATCCATATTGACCAATACCGTCTTACTGCCAGGCTTCAGTTCATGTAAATTTAGTCGTCGGTTTTACAGGTCTCTTAAGTATTACCCAAGCCGCTTTCTATGGAATCGGGGCGTATGTAACGGCGATTTTGCTTACATCAACCGGCATAAATTTTTTCTTGGCAATGCTGATCAGTATGATTATCACTGGCATACTCTCTCTCGCCATTGGCTTTGTTCTTTCCAAATTTAAGGACGACTACTACGCTCTTGGCTCATTTGGCTTCAATGTGATTATCTACAGCATTTTTCTGAACTGGCAGAGTCTAACTCGTGGACCTTTAGGCATCCCCGGTATTCCGCGACCGTCTCTGTTTGGCTTTACATTTTCAGAAAATTTATGGTTTCTCCTTTTGTCGATTATCTGTGTAGCAATCATCTATTTTGTTTGCCAATATATTACTCTTTCATCGTTTGGTCGTGTTCTCAAAGCTATTCGTGAAGATGATGAAGCTGTTGCAGTCTTTGGTTATCGCACACTCTGGTATAAGCTGGCTATTTTTGTAATATCGGCAGTGATGGCTGCAGTGGCCGGCTCACTTTTTGCCTCATACATTACATTTATTGATCCATCGAGTTTCACTCTCACTGAATCAATATTCATCTTGGCAATAATCATTCTTGGAGGCATGGCAAATAACAAAGGTGCGGTTATCGGCGCCGTTTGTCTCATCCTTTTACCCGAAATTTTGCGTTTCGTAGGATTTCCTGACGATATTGCAGCACAGATGCGTCAAGTCACATATGGTGTTATATTGATACTGTTAATGCTATATAGGCCACAGGGGTTGGTGGGAGAGTATAGGTTGTAGAATTGCCGATATATATATATATACTATAGTCAATTAAAAGTTAAAATTATAAATAAAACATTATGAATAAAAAAATCTTATGGGTAGTCGGTATCGTTATTGTGATAGTTATTATCGTTCTAGTTAAATCATCAGGAACTGCGACAAATAACAATTTATTTACAGTTGGGGCAGTATTACCATTAACCGGCCCGGCGGCGTTGTGGGGAGAAACCGTAAAAAATGGTATGGAACTAGCTCTTGAACAGAAGACTGGCATAAAAGTACTTTATGAAGATAGTAAGTCTACTGCTTCCGACGGTATTTCTGCCTATAATTTACTTCAAAATAAAGGAGTTGATCTCACTGTATCAGAAACATCTCTAGTCGCTGTTCCACTTTCAAAGATTGCCCTAGAAAGAAAGTTACCTCTACTTGTATCTTTGGTTGCTACTGAACATTCGAAAATAGTCAATGACTATACGACGAGGTATTACACTGATCCAACAAACTATGCTATGCCGGCTTTTACTGATCCGTTGTCTCCAGTTATTAAGGCAAAGAAAATAGCTTTACTAAATAGGAATGATGAATTGGGTGTTTCTGTAAAAGACAAGATTGTGGAATTAAGTGCAACAAATAATAAGGAAATTGTAATACAAGAATCATTTACGCCAAACGAAAAAGATTATCGTACAGTATTAACAAAAATTAAGAATTCAGGAGCAGATGCGTTTATCTTTGTTGTTGCTAATCCACTAGAAGCAGTTGGTATAGTTAAGACGGCGAATGAATTGAATATTGGTATTCCAATGATTGAAGCATCTGCTGTGTTTGCGGATCTCGATACTCGTAAGCAGGTTGGAGATATAACATTCTACTCAAGTTCATATGATTTTTCATTGCCGAGTAAAGCTGTAGATTTCAAAGTCGCATATGAGGCGAAATTCGGGAAAGAGCCTAATTTTGGCTCTGCCTTCGGTTACGACATTGTTAATCTGATTGATGTTTGTAAGAACAAAAAAGAAGCGGTTCGTGAATGTTTGTCTGTGGTAAATCAGATTGATGGTGTTGCTGGTACCGCAAAGCAGGTGGCACCCGGAGATTTCGTCGTCCCGATGCATTTGGAAAAGGTTAACTAAAATTATAAATAAAACATTATGAATAAAAACAATAAATTAATTTGGGGTATCGTCACAATTGTTGTCGTTGTATTGATTGTGGTATTTGCAGGCAAGAGTTCAAAAAACACAGAAGGCGTAGTTAGTATAGGCATGATTTCTCCTTTGACTGGTTCTTTTGCAGTGAACGGAGAACAGGCGCGCAACGCAGCACTTCTCGCTGTTGATAAAATTAATTCGGAGGGTGGGATTTTGGGTAAGAATTTGAATGTTGTAGTCGAGGACGGTAAATGTGATGCTAGTGCATCTCTTAGTGCATGGAATAAACTCGTGCAAACAGATAAGGTGAAGATTGTCCTCGGTGGCCATTGCAGTACCGAAACTCTCACTATCGCACCATTAGCTTCGACTACAAAGACCATAGTTTTAGCAAATATTACTTCGGCAGTAACGATCGCCAATGAAGGAGAGTGGCTGTTCCGTCATTCGCCTCCAAGTTCCTATATTGCTGTAAAAGCAGGAGAGTATGTGGTTAAATCGTTAAATTATAAAACTATTGGAATTATTTCTGAGAAGAAGGAGTTTCCACTAACCTATACTCAATATTTCAATGACTCTGTTAAGGCTATAGGAGCAGTCGTTGCTTATAATGAAGAGTTTGCACCCGGAACAACTGATTTCCGTTCGATAATTTCTAAAATCAAAAGTAGTAAGGTAGATGCAATCTTAGTCTCTACTCAAGGAGGTAGTACAGCTGGTTTAATAGCTAAACAGTTTCGTGATTTGGGATTAGAACCAGTTCAGATCTATAATGCTGGGTTTGATTTGAAGTCATTTAAGGATGGTTCAGCTGGATATATTCCAGCGAAGTTTATCGTTGTTACAGGCTATGCAAATCCAGAAAGTAAGAAAGTAGTCGATTTTGTTACTGCATATGAAAATAAGTATAATTCAAAAATTACTTTTAATTTGTATTACATATCTGCGGTATACGATATGGTGATGCGGGTGAGGGATGCTATGGTTGCATGTAATTCTACTAGTGATTCTGAATGTATTCGTAATAAGTTTAAGACCGCTACTTCATATGATGGTATTTCTGGAATAGTTCAAGTAGCTTCTACATATGCGCCTCAGTCATCAATTATGCCCCTAGGCATTCTCACTGTTGATAGTCAGGGGAATGCTCTAGTGAAATCTTTAGAGATTAAGTAGTTGTTCAATTGAAATGAAATGCATGATGAGGTTAAACAATTCGATACAATCAGCAATAAATATGCGTCTTTTGTAGACGAAGATCCAGTAAGAAATTTTTTACATTACCCGACAGTTATCAAAATACTCGGTAATGTAAAAGGTAAAAAGATCCTAGACATTGGTTGCGGCGATGGTCTTTTTGATAGAAAATTGACGAAGGAATATGGAGCTCAAGTTACTGGTTATGATAAAGCGCCCGACTTAATTGCATTAGCGAAACAAGAGGAAAATAAAAATCCGCTTGGAATTATTTATAGTGTAGACGATCCATTGAGTTTCAATGCGGTCGGAATGTTTGAGGAGAGTCTCTCGGTTATGGTATTGTCGTATGCTCCCGATGCAGATTATCTAGTAAATTTTTTCCATTCAGCATACAGAGCACTTGAAAAGGGTGGAAGATTCATATCAGTAATCTTTAATCCAGAATTTAAGGCATTCGATAAGGTTGTAGCTAACAGAATCTTCAAACAGAAGAATGGAAAAATTGAGGTCAATTTTTTGAATTCAAAATCAACAAATAGCGAAGTAAAATTTACTGCTTTACTCAATCAATTTTCTACGAATGAATATACTGTAGCTGCTCAAAAGGCTGGCTTTCAGAAAATTAACTGGAAAAAACTTTATCCGATAAGTGAAGGGGTTAAAGCCCTAGGCAAGGAGTTTTGGCAATCATGTGAGCAGGAGCAGCCATACGCGATATTGATAACAGAAAAGGCTTGAATTTCGTCAAAGCTTGACAATAAGTACGAACAGTGCTATACTGTACATTAAAATAGTGATCATTGAGAATAGTCTGAAATAGCTCCGAAAAGGTAAACATCTTACCATTTTAGAGCTATTCCAGACTAAAACAATCAAACGAAAGAGAAATTGCTATGAGAAACACTACGATTACGGTAGTCTCAGACCCAGACGGCACTCAAGGAAAAGAAATGCTGAAGACGTTGGGTGCCTTCATGCCACTTATCGAGGCGGTAAGCAAGGCTTTAGATTCCACAATGGATGATGACGACCTGATTCTGTGGAGTGTTCGGAGCTATGGCTCAGATTTAGATGTCGGTGGCAGTGCCTCAGTGCGTTGGATGCGCCAAGAGCCTAACATCGTCAACCTCAGCAGACTCGTCTGCGGAAGCAAGGACGATTCAGGTGATGACTCATCGTTTCTACTTCGGGCTATGTGGGACGAAATCGAGCATGACCAGACTGGGGCGGTGTATATCCGCAAGGGGACAATCGAGAGCGTTGAAGAAGTCGCACAACAGATTGCATCTCGATTTATGGAGCTGGGAAAAGTGTAAGGTTCCACAAAGTGAATCACGAAAAGGCTCGGTTCAATCCCGGGCCTTTATCATTGCAACTTTGTTTACTTAATGACCAAAATATGGAAAAATAGAGGCAAATGCCAATACTACAGACGAAACACCTTACTAAACACTTTGATGGCGTCTATGCGGTCAATAAACTGTCTATTAATTTTGAGGCGGGAAAGATTACAGGGATTATAGGCCCAAATGGATCTGGGAAGTCTACGCTGATAAATACTCTAACGGGAATGATTCCAATAGATTCAGGAGAAATTATTGTAGCAGGTGCAGAACGATTGCAACGAGTGGAAGCGCATGAAGTAGCATCGTATGGCATGACACGGACATTTCAGGATGTTAGATTATTTGAACAGATGCCTGTTATAGACAATATTTTAGTTGTACTGACAGAACGAAGTATATGGAAAGCACTATTTGAAAAACATGGAGCATTCCATTTAGAGAAGGCGGAAGAAGTTTTGAAGAAAGTTGGGCTGTGGGAGAAGCGAAATGAGTTGGCTAAGAATTTGTCATATGGACAGCGTAAACTATTAGAGATTGCTAGAGTATTGGCGATGATCCATTGTGGTGTAGGCGATATCAATATTATTTTTCTTGATGAGCCGTTTGCGGGACTTTTTCCGGAGATGATTAAGATCGTGACTGTTGTAATGAAGGAACTTCGAGATCAGGGTAAAGCAGTGATCTTGATTGAACATAACATGGATTTGATACGAGAATTGTCGGATCATATTTATGTACTTGATTCTGGTGAGTTATTGGCAGAAGGCAAGCCGGGTGATGTATTGGCACGCAAGGATGTTATTGAGGCGTATCTGGGTGAGTAAATATATGAAAACAGAAACTCTATTACAGCTAAAAGATATTCATGTGCACTATGGTGGTGTTAAGGCATTGGCTGGTGTGTCAGTAAATATCGATGAGGGAGAAATTGTCGCCCTTATGGGACCGAATGGGGCAGGAAAATCGACAATATTAAAAGCTATATTTGGATTAGCGCCTATTGATTCCGGAGTTGTGCTTTGGGAAGGTCAGAAGTTTAAGCCGGTCTCGTATGAAGTAGTTGAGCGAGGCGTGTCGTTTGTGCCACAAGGTCGTAGAGTATTTCATCATTTGACCGTGCTTGATAAAGGGAAGATATATGCGGAGGGAAATCCGAAGGAGTTGATAGAACAGAAGATATTAGAAAAAGTATTTTTGGGAAAGAGCTAGAGTATGCTATATTAAAGGTCATTAGAAAACGCCGGCCTGTACGGCGTTTTCCTTTGTATATGTAAGTACATTAAACCCGATATATCTAAGTTAATGTTATACACATACTAGCGCTTGCATTAGGATAGGTTTCATGTATAATGACTCCATTAACCTCACTGCCACTGCTCGCAAGAGCAAGGGCAGTTTTCGTTATATAAAATAAGGTGTATAATATTGACCATGGAAAAAGCAGAGAAAAACAGAGTAGCCATTTTGATAGACGGTGGCAATTTTTATAAGAAGATCCGTAAGGATGGATTAGTGCCGAAGGGTACGAGATTTGACTATGTAAAGTTTGCAAAGTTTTTAGCGAATGGCAGACCGATAGCTTCAAAAGCATACTACATTGGAATAGTTAGAAATTTTGATAATACTGCCAAGAGTCAGCAAATGGTTGAGAGTCAACAGAAACTTTTAACAGGGCTTGAGAATGACGGATACGAGATTAAGAAGGGTAGGATTGTATACGATAATGAAATCAGGGAGAAAGGTGTGGATGTTCAAATTGCGATTGATCTAGTTATTGGAGCAGTTGAAAATTGTTACGATACGGCAATCATCGTGAGTTCTGATACAGATCTAATTCCGGCGATCAAATATATCAAGTCGAAAGGTAAGACAGTTGAGCATGTAGGATTTTCAAATGCGCCGTCATTTGGAATGATAAAAGAATCAGATGTGCGCGTGTTACTACTCAAGGAGCAGATTGAATCACTACGACAAAACTCGCAACCAATTAAGTGATTGCGAGTCTTTACTCATACGATGCTCTGTGCAGGAGGCGAGGATTTGACGAGGGTCTGGGGTCGGAGAGCCCAGTATTCGCGGTAAGGAACAGCTCAAGGACGAACCTCAACGGATCATAACCATGTCGCACCACATAGGGTACTAGTCAATACTTAAATCGCCAAGGTT
>CAIPHR010000003.1 GCA_903864905.1 uncultured bacterium | reverse complement strand
TACAGTATGCTATAGCTCTAGGAGTTCTCATACTTTGTATCATATTGATCATTGTACTCATCAAAATCAAGAAGAAACACATAGATTCCAAACTATTACTGTTGCTCGTCATGCTTGCTGGAAGTCTAGGAGTTGCACAGACTGCGAGGGCGTATCTGTTGTCGGTTACGGGTTTTTGGGATGGGGAGTTCTATACCGTGTACGCCAATGCAGATTTCGAAATATTTAAGTCAAATGGTTCGAGAACTGCTGCTTTCGGTGTAGGTGATACCATAACTATCAGAGACTATGGAACAGCGGCATATATGAGGTGCGCGAATGGAGCATACGTTATTGTACATTCGAAGGCTTCTGTAAGTGGTCCTGGTGTAAATATTTCAGAAAGTTACGGAACTATTGGTAGATCTAGAAATGCGAGACTTGGAAGCGTTGGCAACTATATGGTAACACTTACGTTTCGGATATCTGACGTCTCAGGTGCTGTAATATTCAGAAAAGAGTATACATATTCTAAGACCATCACAGTCAATCCAATACTTACGATGAATTTTGGTGGTACTGGTACAGGATCCATTGATCAAACAATAACAGCTAGGAATCGTCCTAATACATATACTTCACTTTGTACTGGACCATCGTCGTGTAGTAAAACACTTCCATTCAACTCGAGCATCACGATAAATGCAAGAAATAGTCCAACATCTAGGTTTATAAGTTGGAGTGGAGCTTGTACCGGGTCTAATATTTCATGCACAGTTGTACAGAACTCTTCAAAGAATGTAACTGCAAATTTCGAATTGATCCCACCAGACACCTTTTTAACACCATCAAATATTGTTAAAACTCTAGGCGCATGTAACACGCATACTATCAATTTTTCTTGGGATATCATGTCTGGTGCTACGAGTTATGCAATTTCAAGATTGGGAGGCCCGCTAGTTCTATAGCAAGTGTAGCTCAACCAAATTCAGGAACTCAAGTACACTATAGTGACACGTCAGTTTCAGATGGTACTGCATATCAATATGGTATTTCCGCATATTATCCAACTGGTATTTCAGCTACAACAACAGTTTCAGCAACTGCACCAGCTGTATGTGGTGCACCAACTGTCGAACTTACAGCCGAGCCTGATTCAGTTCAACTGAATGGAATGTCTACGTTGACATGGACATCTACAGGAGCAACATCATGTGTAACTACAGGAGATTGGTTGGTACCACAAACAGATGCAGATGTTACAAGTCCACTTGGTGGAGTCAGTACTGGACCATTGGATACTGCAAAGACATATACATATCACATTCAATGCTCAAATAATAATGGAGATTTGAGTCCAATAAGTACTGCAGATGTGACAGTAGGGCAACAGGGTTCATTAACTGTTGGATGTAGTGCAAATCTGACATCTGTAGATCCATCAGGAGAAGATGTTTCATTCACAGGAACTGTCACTGGTGGTACACCACCATACCATTGGACTGGTAATCCAGTACCTGACCAAGATGGTTCATATACAATAACTTCTAATGACTATGCACCTGGATCATCTATAGTAAGCTTTTCTGTATCTGATTCAAGTAACCCACCTAAAACTGGTACTAAAACATGTGATTCAATACCTAGTGGAATGACATGTAATTTGTCTTCCAGCCCAACATCTGTATATCCAGGAGGTAGTGCAACTCTCACTTGGTCATCATCTAATGCAATCATTTGTGCTCCACCAGTTACTCCAACTACAGGAGACACACAAAATGGAACTGGTACAGTGAATCCAGTGGAAGGCAATAATTACTACGACTTTAATTGTACTAATTCAGGTCTAAACAATAATACATGTAGTGCTAACACTACAGTAGGTGTTGGCAATAACAATGAAGATCCAGGTACTGGAGTGAACAATAATTCAGACAAGGAATATATATGGTTTGGTTCTAGACCAACTCCATCTATTGAACTTCCACTTACAACTTCTGGACATATGAACAATCAACTACCAATGGTTGTTCCACAGGGTGTAGATGTACCAATAAAGTTTAGTTGGCCACCTAGTGTAACTAGGTGCTATGGATATGAATCATCTGGTCCAAATATGACTCTTATGGATTGGATATCTCCAAAACAACTTTCTACTTCCATTGATACTACTATCTATCAAGAATATGGCACCTTCACATTATCGAAAAATCTATTAAAAGTCGGTACATATGTACTCAAACTACGATGTGAAACAGATTCAGTTTATGATAATGCTGGCATTACTACGCCTATAACCATCCAATCATTGAGTGACAATTCCATAAAACTCATAGTTACAAAGACAACTATTACTGAGAATTAACATAATTATATATGATATAATCAGTTTATGTCAGCAATTGGTATAAATGGGGCAAAGAAACAAAAAATCCTAGTAATAGAAGGAAGTGTCTCATTCGGTAGACGAATAGTGGAAGAATTAAACTCGAACGGTTTCGAAGCAACACTAGTCACAAATGGTATTGAAGCTATAAAATTGATATATAATATTCTACCAAGATTGATCATATTGAATACAGCTTCACCATACTTCGATAGTTACAATTTACTTAAACAAAAAGATAGCGAGCCACTATTAAAAAAAATTCCTGTTTTCTTGGTATCGACACAAGGTCTACCTATAAACATGAACAAAATTCCACAAAATAGCGTGACGCAGATCATCATGCTATTCAGAGAAGATCCTGCTGATCTGGTCGTGCGAGTAAAAAAGTATTTGGATGAACTATCTGGCGGCAATTCGTCAAATGGGAAAAATGGCGATAGGAAAATAAATGTATTGTGGTTGGAAAATGATAAGCTAGTATCAAATATTTATGGAAAGAAGATGATATATTCTGGATTTAATCTCAAGCTAGTAGACAATGGGGATGAGGCTTTCAAAATTCTCACGTCAGATAAATCAGTCTTTATACCTGACATATTCATTCTGGATCCATATTTGCCTGGCATGAACGGAATCGACATATTGCAAAAGCTAGATAAGAATCCAGATATGAAGAAAATACCGATAATGATATTGACCAATGTTGATAGAGAAAGTGATAGAGAAAAAACGAGGCTACTCGGCGCACAAGTATATATCATAAAATCTCATTCTAGCCCAGATCAGATTATTCAAGAAATTCAAAATTTACTTTAGATCAAGTTTTATTTTGATCTACTGTGTCGTGCAAGTAGCTAGTGGGTTTGCTTAAGTGTATTTTTTGTGATATATTGCGCCCACTTATGTCAGTACAGAAACCAAATATAAACCGAAGAAAAATAATACATGGCGAAGAAATGATAGTTGTGAAGGGTGCTAGAACCCACAATCTGCGGAACATAATTGTGGAGATGCCTCGTAATACAATGATAGCTATAACAGGTCTATCAGGATCTGGTAAGTCGTCATTGGCTTTTGATACCATATTTGCAGAGGGTCAGAGGAGATACGTAGAGTCTCTATCAGCCTATGCAAGGCAGTTTTTACATAAAATGCAGAAGCCTGATGTCGATGAGATAACTGGTCTATCACCTGCGATCTCAATCGATCAAAAATCTCGATCAAACAATCCTCGTTCTACGGTCGCTACTATAACTGAAATATATGATTATTTGAGAATACTATTTGCTCGTGTAGGTAAACCACATTGTCTCACCTGTGGACGTATCATTCAGAGAATTTCAAAAGAAGAGATCATGGAAACTGTTATACGAACAGTGAGAAGTAAGACGACAAAAGCAAAAAATATTTTTGGTGTGAATATTACTGATGCAAAAATACGTATATATGCTCCAGTAGTAGTTGGTAGAAAAGGGGAATACTACCAGATGTTATATGACATGCTCGGAAAAGGGTATGAAAAAGTTCGTATAGATGGAGTAGGTTATAAACTACGTGATCAAATATTGTTAGAAAAGAATAAAAAGCATGATATCGATATCTTGGTTGATGAGATATTCATCAGCGAATTTATCTCAAAGAAGAGCATGACTCAGGATGAAAATAAAACTGCAGATAATGCTAGAGAAAGGTTATCAGAAGCATTGGAGAGGGCAACCAATGAAGCTGAAGGATTGATCAAAATCGAATATCCTGGAGATAAGGAAGAACTCATGTCAGTAAGATTCATGTGTCCATATGACGGATTCTCATACCCAGAAATAGAACCAAGATTGTTTTCCTTCAATTCACCTTATGGTGCATGTACTGCGTGTAATGGGCTAGGAACTGAGAGTATATTTAGTGATGCTATGTGTAAAACTTGTAAAGGTGCACGTCTAAGGGATGAAGCACTGAATGTAAAGATTGACGGAGTAAATATAGTAGACCTCGTCAGAATGTCGATAGAAAAAGCTGTACCATATTTTACCGATATAAAACTTACCGAAACTGAAAAAGATATTGCAAAGATAGTCCTAAAAGAGATCAAGGCTAGACTATCATTCATGGTCAATGTAGGAATAGAATATCTCACTCTAGATCGTAGAGCACATACACTCTCTGGTGGTGAAGCGCAGCGTATCAGATTGGCATCACAGTTAGGTTCAGGCCTCGTAGGAGCTCTATATGTTCTAGATGAACCAACTATAGGTTTACATCAAAGAGACAATGATAGGTTGATAAAAACATTGATACATCTACGTGATCTGGGTAATACCATCATCGTAGTAGAGCATGATGAGGATACAATGTTCGCGTCCGACTATATTATTGACATAGGGCCTGGTGCTGGCGTACATGGGGGTAAGGTAGTAGTATCTGGTTATCTAGACGAACTGCTGACTGCAAAAAGTAATACATCAAATTCTTTAACACTCTCATACTTACGTGGTGAGAAATCAATACCACTACCACTGAATAGAAGGCAACCAAAAGGTAAGATCATGGTTCGTAATGCCAATGTATATAATATAAAGAATATGAATGTTGATATTCCACTTGGTTGTTTGAACGTAATTACTGGAGTATCTGGATCTGGTAAGTCATCATTGATGTATGAAATACTGCATAAGAATCTCTCGGCTAGATATGAGATGAGACATAGAACGAATGAAACTATCAATTGCAAAAGTTTCACTGGTTCCGAATATATGGGTCGTGTCATCTTGATAGATCAAAGCCCAATAGGTAGAACACCTAGATCAAATCCTGTTACCTATACTGGTGCATGGACTCATGTGCGCGACTTATTCGCTAGTGAACCTGAAGCACGTGCTCGTGGTTGGGGTGCTGGAAGATTCTCATTCAATAGACCAGGTGGAAGATGCGAAAATTGTGAAGGTAATGGAGAGATAGCAGTAGAGATGCATTTCTTACCAACGGTATATGTTACTTGTGATATTTGTAATGGAAAGAGATTTATGAAGGAAACCCTAGATATCAAATATCGTGGGAAAAATATCCAAGAAATTCTCGAGCTAACTATCGAAGAAGCATTGACCTTTTTTAAGGATATTCCAGCTGTAGAAGATAGGCTTGCAACATTGAATGAGGTAGGGCTCGGATACGTGAAGATCGGTCAGTCAGCTACTACTCTATCAGGAGGAGAGGCTCAAAGAGTCAAGATATCATCTGAATTGTATCGAGCTCATATGCAAAAGACTATTTATCTTCTAGATGAACCAACGGTTGGTTTACATTATAAGGATGTTGAAAAATTGATAGATATTCTCCAAAAATTGGTTGATAAAGGAAATACCGTAGTAGTTATAGAGCACAACCTAGATCTGATCAAAAATGCTGATTATGTAATAGATATTGGACCAGATGGTGGAGAAAGAGGTGGAAATATTGTTGCTACAGGAACTCCAGAGGACATAGCTAGAAATGAGAAAAGTTACACCGGAAAATATTTGAAAAGAATATTAAAAAAATAAGTGGTATTATCAATACTCTTATATCAATGATCCGTCAATATATAAATAGGCTAGAGTTACCGAGAGAGCCAGGAATATACATATTTAGAGACTACAGAAAAAAGCCTCTGTATATTGGTCGTGCAACATCACTTCGGGATCGTATTCGAAGCTACTTTCTGAGTGATCTCATAGAGACTCGTGGCCCGAGAATCGTTGATATGGTTATGAAAGCAAAGTCGATCACATATGAAAAAAATGATTCTGTATTGGAATCTATAATCCTTGAGGGAAGTCTGATCAAGCAATACCAACCATATTTTAATGTTTCGGAAAAAGATGATAAGAGTTCGCAATATGTGGTCATAACAGATGAAGCTTGGCCAAGAGTTTTCCTAGCCAGAGCAAGAGATCTGGAGGCGTCAAAAAAGCACGGATCATTACCATATAGAATAAAGGAACTATTTGGTCCATACCCGCATGCTGCTCTGATCAAAGAGGCTCTAAGAATTTTACGAAAGATGTTTCCATTCAAGGATAAGAAATCATATGACCCAAGACATGATAGATTCTATATGTCTATAGGGAGATCACCAGAGAATGATGAGAAAATCGATACTGAGGCTAGAAAGAAATATATTAAAACTATCAATTATCTAATCCTATTCTTCAAGGGCAAAAAACAAATAATTCGAGATAGAATAGCAAAGGACATGGTAGAACAAGCAAAAGCTATGAAATTTGAAGATGCTATGATATCAAAGAAATTACTTTTTGCATTGAATCACATAAATGAGATAGCTCTCATTAAGAATGATAGTAGTAATTCTATGAATTCTGATACGCATCATAGAGAGCATAGAATAGAAGCATACGATATAGCGCATCTCTCTGGCACAAATGTAGTTGGTGCAATGGTTGTTATGATCAATGGAGAAATGTCACCACCAGATCATAGAAAATTCATCATACACAAACAGAAGAATGATGATATTGCTGGTTTGGGAGAAATGGTATTTCGTCGCTTGAATCATACTGAATGGACATATCCTGATCTCATAGTAGTTGATGGCAATCAAAACCAGATCAAGATAGTAGAAAATATTTTGAAATCTAGACGTATCGAGGTACCTATTGTAGCTGTAACAAAGAATGATAAACATAAAGCTACTAGTTTGATCGGTGATGAATCTATTACAACAAAATTTAATAAAGCAATTATAGAGATTAATGCTGAAGCACATAGATCCGCACTAGCTTTTCATAGAAAAAAGCGGAGAATTATATAGAACATATGTTATAATATGTGAATGAAACATCGCCCTAGAATAGGAGTTATACGTGGCGGACCTAGCATGGAATATGATGTATCTATCAATTCAGGTAGTACTGTTTTGAAAACTCTACGTGAGTCATTTGGAGATGTATATCATGCTAAGGATATATTTATAGATAAGTCTGGAAACTGGCATGTTGACGGTTTTCCAATGACTAGGGAACATTCTATCCAATCAGCTGATATATTGTTCAATGCTCTGCATGGTACTTATGGTGAGGATGGAAAGATCCAATCATTTTTCGAATATCATGATAAACCATTTACTGGATCAGGGTCGCTTGCATCATCGATAGGTATGAGCAAAATTTTGTCAAAAAAAGTATTTGTTGATAATGATATAAAGACTCCAAATTATGTGGTATTTGATTCTGATAGGATCAAAACGGAGTCGGATATTATTACCAAAGAACTTTTCGAAACTTTCATATTACCAGGGGTGATCAAACCTTCGTCTAGTGGCTCCTCTATAGGTGTTACGGTCGTAAGGTCATATAATGAAATTCCAAAAGCTCTATTAGAGGCTGCAAAATATAGTGATACGGTAATGGTTGAGGAGTATATTCCTGGCATTGAAACAACGTGTGCTGTTATAGAAAAATTTCGAGGTCAGGAGCTGTATGCTTTGCCTCCTATAGAGATACGACCGAACAATCAATTCTTTGATTATGAATCAAAATATAGTGGCAAGTCTGAAGAAATAGTTCCAGCAACATTCAGTGATAAACTCAAGTTCGAGATCGAAGATGCGTCTAGGAGAGTTCATAGGGCACTCGGTCTACGACATTATTCTAGATCTGACTTCATCATTCATCCTAGAAGGGGTATATATGTTTTGGAAGTGAATACTCTGCCGGGACTAACTCACGAATCTCTCCTACCTAAAGCATTGAAAGCAGTTGGTAGTAGTTTGCCAGAGTTTGTAAGGCATGTTATAGGTCTTAGTAGTGAATAGGTGATAGTAATCAATAGTTCGCTCCAAGATTTTACTCATATTTGTGAAAATGTGGGGTATATTAGTCACAAAATATCCTCGGTATTCAAGAGTCGTAAGATGGTACCTACTTATAAAACATTGACTAGCAAAGATAAGTATGATAATTTTTTAAATGGAATGACATACCAATCTACATTGGAAAACGTCATTTATGTACAATAACAATTCAATAATGAAAGAGAGGAAGTTACTCATATGAGTGAATCATCAGGATTAGTTAGTGTTGGTAATCAGGTGCCGATCTGCCTCCAAAGCAGGAATAACATATTCTTCATAAAAAATGTTGTGGATGAATTTGGAGATAAACATAGAAAGATCAATATTGATCTCAGTCGTTTTTTGTTCATGATAAACGCAACGGAGATGAATAACAGCTTTGCGGAGCTACATGACAGTTTTGCTCTGAGCATTGAGGTGTTTCCAATTCTATCGGTTGAATTTGGAAAACCAATATTGGCCGAAAAGTCAGTATTGACTGTACAGTTCAATGATCTTACAAATTCATTGTATACGAAAGGTAGTCTAGTTCCTGTCGAAAATGCGATATTTTTTGGACAAAACCTTGAAGCAAGAATGACCGAGGAATTCATCGCTCAAAATGGTATCCTGAAGTTTCGTAATGACAATGGCAATCACTTCATCAGCCTCCAGATTCCTGGGCGCAAATATTTCGAGGTGGATATCAGCTCTGATGCAGCGAGATTGTTCGAAGTTTGATCCAACATTGCTGTGTAGTAATACTTAGCCCACTGAACAGGAAAACCTGCTTTTGTGGGTTTTCTTTATTAGTAATTATAAGTATGACCAGTGAGAGGTGTAAGGGGTTACTTATTTATATAAAAGTAACCACTCACATCCTTTTCATTTCCGATATGAGGCTACTAAATGTTTACATTGATCAGAATACCACCTTTCACTAGCTGATTGGAGGAAATGAAAAGGATGTGAGTGGTTACATATAAAATCCTTGTCAACTATTTATAACTGTTGTATACTAGTATTGCTGTACTAGACAACTACTCTATATTCTCGCTCTGCGAATTTATAGGGAGGAAAGTCCGAACATTGCCCCGAGCGAGCGTAAGTTTGTTAGGGGAGACAAGTAGTGGGTAATACCCATAGGTTAATAACCATAGGTGCGAACAGTGACGCTCGAACCGAAAGGTGGAAGCTCCGCTTCGGCGGATGAAGTCCATGGCAACATGGAATTGCAACGGCTAAATCCTTACTTCAATGCAAGACCGTGTCTCGAGCAGGCGTAAGTCTGTTAGGGAAGAGTCGCTTGACCCCGAGAGTAATCCCGGGGCTAGATAAATGGTTGTTTATAGTCGCCTTCACTTGTTTTGCAAGCTTTGGCGTACTGAAACAGAATTCGGCTTATTGTACGGCAAAAAATGGAAACACCAGGTTAAAGTCCTGGTGTTTTCTATTATATTTATATTGCTTTTGTATCCCAATAGTCTATAATTGTAATAGTTTTATTAACTAAGAATATTATTATGGCTATGTCAAAAAATGAAGGTGCTCCAGATCAAATCACCGATCAGAAAGTCGAAACACAAGTCGAAAAAAATGCCAAAATTACGTCAATTGAAATAGAAGTTCCTAAGTCATTGGAAGAAATACGAAGACGTATCGATGCAATACAAGCAACTGTTCATTATAAGGATAAAGAGGAGAAGGAAGCCATAAAGACGATTGCAAAGCAGATCGTTGATATGACTGAGGGAAATAGAAAGTTATCCAAATCAATAGATGAACAGAAGGATCCCATGCATGGTTCAGGATATTGGAAGGAAGGAGAACAAGATAGGAAAAATATTGAATACTTGTCAGATGAAAGTCGAAAAATTTCTAGAAATCATGATGCATTAGTCATTGATATAGCTATTTCGAGAGAAGAACTATTGAAATTGGTTGATACATCTTCTGGTAATGAGAATATACAATATAGGCAATTACTTAGGGATTTAGACAAACAATCGCTAGATCTTGAATTTCTATATAATAATGAATATCATAAAACAGATAATTTATTGAATGATTCAATAAAAAAGCATAATATTGAGAAAAATAGACGTATCGGCTTTCAAATTGAGCAAGAAAAAGTAGCAGAGGATCCATACAAATTTGCAACTCAAGAAGTATTGAAGAGTCATGGAAATGAAATTGATGCTAAGCATCCTGGTAAAGAATCAGAAATTAATTATGCAGTAAATTATGAACAATTTATTCGTAAACAGAAAGAGAATATTGAATATTCAATCCCTAAATTTGAGGAATATCTGGCTAGTTCCAATGCGGCTCTGAATCTCTATAACGATGCTTTAGATAGTATATCCAAATTAGTAGAGAAAAATGTCGAGGATATAGAAAAGGATATGCATGCTAAAGTGCAATTTGAAATCAACCCGAGAAGTGCGATAATTCGAAAAAATGAAAATCCTGGTTTTTTTGCTAATAAAAATAAAGCTGAAGCTTTGAAGTCCAAAGCTATTGGAGAGTTACATGATTTGAAATTCAATATTATCAATTCAATAAATAGTTTTATCGATGACCGTGGTAGAGAGATAGATATTGCTATAGCTCGATTGGAAATTGGTATAAGTATGAATGATAGCTCTAAGGCAAGTGGACTTTCCAGTGAAGCCATGGAAACATTTTTACCACAATATTATATTGATAGATCGATTAAACTAACAGAAACTGATCCAAAAGAATTTGGTCAATATAGAGAGAAGTTAAAGTCGATTGAAGATCGTAAGAAGCAAATTTTATTGAGGAAGTCAGATATATTATTATTTTATAAACATTTGAATGAAAATTTATTTAGGAAAAAAGATGAATTACTCAAACGAGTCGATAATATTTTTAGAAGATAATAGGACTTTATGATACAATAGTTCTATTCATGGTCGGTACCTGCAACCTGTTTAGAAAAACTAAATAATTTATCTCTATATTTTGGAGATACCTGTATAACGGGTAGTTTTTTGTTTTTATTATTAATAATTAAATAAATTTGGATGAATAATAATATCAATATTCACTTTAGACGTGAAGGTAAATGGAAAATAGTTAGTGTCACATTCTGTATATTGTCTATTATACTATTTACTATTTGCATAGCTTCAGTAGTGTCTGTCTTTGGTAACCATGAGATAAATGTATATTATAGTTTGGACAAATATGACAATGATAAGAAAATTATAGAAGTGATAGACAATGCCAATATATATGTATATTTTGCGATCTATTTCTTCACAAAGAACTCGATAGCAGATGCGCTTATTCGCGCGAAAAGTCGCGGGGTAGATGTCATCGGAATAATGGATAGAGATGCAAGTTTGAATTCGAACGCAAAGATTCTTGAGCGATTAAAAAACGCCAGTATTCAAATGCTAGCCCAGAGGCATCCAGATGGAATCATGCATATGAAGGCTTTAGTAACCGAAAATGCTTATGCTTCAGGCAGCTATAACTGGACCGATAGTGCTACGACAATGAATGATGAAGTATTAGAAGTTGGAACAAATGAAAACGTTAGAAAACGATATTTAGCGATCATTAAAAATATTATAACTATTAATCAGTAACCCTACCAACACCTCTCAAATTATTCTCGGTCTTAAAAGAAGTGTGAGAAGTTACATTAATACAAACTATTAAATAAATACCATGAATATACAAATTATTAAGGAAAAAGCTATGAAACTTTTAGTTGAGAATAAGAAGACCGTGATAATTGTTAGTTGCATTGTGGTGCTAATAATTGTTGCGCTCACTGTTATTAATTCATTTAAGACCAATTCTGAGGTTCTTACATTGAATTCTGCTCGATCTAAATTAGACGTTTCTGCCACTTCTAAACCTATTGGTGACGGAGATTATGACTATACTGAGGCAGTTGACCATATTGGTGAAAAAGCGACAGTGACTGGAACTGTGCAAAGTGTATTTACATCAAAATCAGGGACAGTCTTCTTTGATTTCTGTGATAATTTTCAAACGTGTACATTTTCAGCCGTCATATTTGCAAGCGACGTTCCAAAATTTAAAGATTTGATGCAATATGAGAGGGAAGTGAAGTTGACTGGACTCATTAAGTCTTATCAAGGAAAGGCGGAAATTATTTTGAATGGACCAGAACAGATAGAGTAGTGAAACTGGTAATCCTTCATACCTCTTTTTAGCATATATGGTAGACTATTAAATATTATAATTTTATGAAAGATAATAAGGAATCATCAGGAATACAATATCCAAGAGTCACAGTTTGGGATGTAATAAAGGAATTCTTCAAAGTAGCCAAGATCTATAGTCGTGGTTTTTCTCTGGTTCTTATTACAACAACAATAATGACCGTTGCTGGAGCCGTAGTAGCACCTATATATTACAAGCAATTATTCGATGTGCTTTCAAGGAGTACTGATTTTGCAGGTTCAGTTCCACAACTCATAAATATCATCATTTATATTTTTGTATTCAATATGATATGGTGGGTTACTTTCAGTTTACGCAATTTCACTATGGCACGTCTTCAAGCGGAGACTATGAATAAGCTTCGTCAGAATGCTTATGACTATCTCATAGAGCATTCTTATGCATTCTTCAGTAACAATTTTGGTGGTTCATTGGTGCAGAGAGTCAATAGATTCATGAGGTCATTCGAACGTGTAACAGATCGATTATTTTTCGAATTATTACCAATGCTTGTGAAGGTAGTAGGTATCTGCATCGTACTATGGTATATAAAACCGATCTTTTCATTCTTCATCATAATATGGATGCTTATTTTCTTTTGTATATCACTGTTCTTCTCTAGATGGAAGAGGCCGTATGATGTGAAATCTGCAGCACTCGAGTCAAAGGCTACAGCTGCACTCGCAGATAGTTTGAGCAATCATACGACAATACAGATGTTCAATAGATCGAGGCATGAGTCTTCTCTATTTAGTAATGCAAATACAAGTCATACGGTATCAATGATAGACAAATGGACTATAGCGAATATAGTTGATGCAGTTCAAGCTATTTTCAATATTTTTGTTGAATTCACTATATTTTATTTCGCTATCAAATATTGGGGAATGGGCATGCTCTCTATAGGAACATTCGTATTGTTACAGATATATGTGATAGGACTAATGGATAATTTCTGGGGTTGGGGCAGGATCATGCGCGATGTATATGAGTCGTATGGAGATGCAAAAGAAATGGTTGAGATCATAAAACTTCCGCATGATGTAAAGGATATGAGTAGTGCCCAAGATCTCAATGTATCGCATGGTGAGATCAAACTAGATAATGTCGTGTTTTCATTCAATAAAGAGAAATCTGTTTTGAATGGAATTATATTGAATATCAAACCTGGTGAAAGAGTTGGACTCATAGGTCCATCTGGAGCAGGTAAGTCAACGTTAGTCCGATTGTTGCTCAGATTATATGATGTAGATAATGGTACGATCACTATAGATGGTCAGGATATTTCTAAAGTTACTCAAGGCAGCCTCCGTGATTCTATCAGTTTCGTTCCTCAAGATCCTTTATTATTCCATAGGACTCTCAAAGAGAATATTCTATATGGCAAAACTGATGCTACGGATGAACAAGTCGTGAATGCTGCAAAGTTAGCTCATTGTCATCAATTCATCACTACATTTCCTAGTGGTTATGATACTTATGTAGGAGAGAGAGGTATAAAGCTTTCTGGTGGAGAACGTCAGAGAGTTGCTATAGCTAGAGCTATACTCAAGAATGCACCGATACTCATTTTGGATGAAGCGACTTCTAGTCTGGATTCACATTCTGAAGTCCTTATACAAGATGCACTGGACACATTGATGAGAGGAAAAACTGTGATCGTAATAGCTCATAGATTGTCTACGATCCGTAAAATGAACCGTATAGTAGTTATTGATCATGGCAAAGTTATAGAAGAGGGGAGTCATGATGAACTTATTGCAAATAATAGTGGTCTATATGCAAAATTGTGGTCATTACAATCTCAAGGATTTATCAAGGATAGTGAAGAGTGATCATATATTGTTATGTCCAATTTTATCAGCAGTATTTATATTCCAAATGACCCAATCAGAAACCTTAACTATATTGAAGACTGGCAAGAGTGTCTTTGTAACTGGCGCTGCTGGAAGTGGTAAGACATTTGTTATCAATCAGTACATAAAGTATTTGAAGAGTCACAATATATCGATCGGTATAACAGCATCAACTGGTATTGCGGCAACACATATGGGTGGAGTAACTATACATTCTTGGTCTGGTATAGGTATAAGTGATAGTTTATCTGATTATGAGATTGAAGAAATATGTGAAAAAAAATATGTAAGAACAAAGATAGAAGCGGCTAGGGTACTCATCATCGATGAAGTTTCTATGTTGCATCATTTTCGTCTGGATATGATCGATAGGGTATTAAAGAAGATAAAGAAGAATGACAAACCATTTGGTGGAATACAAGTAGTCCTTTGCGGTGACTTCTTTCAATTACCTCCAATATCTAGATATGGTGAGCCTAGATCAGAGTTCATATATAATGCGAATGCGTGGAAGAATGGTAGATTTACCGTTTGCTATCTGGGGGATAATTATAGGCAGGTCAATGATCCTAGCCTAGATATCCTGAATGAGATCAGATCTGGTGAAGTGAGTGAACAATCATACGAATTACTAATGACTAGAAGTGTGAAAAGAAATTCTGAGTCAGGATCAATTGATATAGATATGGATAATAAAAATGATGATAATAATGAATGTATTTCTACATTACTATATACCCACAATATTGATGTTGATTCTATAAATAGTGGAGAACTGAAGAAGATGGGTGGCTATGAATCTTGTTATGAAATGACATCAAAAGGTAAAAAACCTCTTGTTTTGTCTCTAAAGAAATCATGTCTCGCTCCAGAACAACTAAAATTGAAGAAAGGTGCACGAGTCATATGTGTTAAGAACAATTTTGAAAAGGGTTATGTCAATGGAACATTGGGTGTCATTGTATCGTGTGGTTATGGTGTTGACCCTGTTATACAGACCGGATCTACTCCCGATCACCCACAAGGAGAGAGGATAACTATTGAAAAAGCTAGCTGGGCTATCGAAGATGGTGGAAAGATATTGGCTGAGATCAATCAGTATCCTCTTCGGCTGGCTTGGGCTATAACTGTCCATAAGAGCCAGGGTATGAGTCTCGATTCTGTAGAAGTTGACTTATCCAAGTCCTTCGAACCAGGTATGGGTTATGTTGCTCTATCACGTGTAAGAACATTGGCTGGTCTCAAGATTCTCGGTATCAATGATACAGCTCTCCGAGTCAACCCTTTGGTTCTAGAATATGATCGTCACCTCAAGGATCTATCTGCGAAAGCTGAAAGTATTATTCAGAATACGGATACTAAGAATATTGAAGCTGCAGAAAAAGAGTTTCTGGCTTTTGCTGCTCCATTACATAAGATATCTAAAGTTAAGGTAAAAGCAAAGAAAAATATTAACTTGAATTCTAATAAATTCTAAGTTCCACACATATTTTCCTCATACTCTGCGGATTAAGAACAT
>CAIPHR010000002.1 GCA_903864905.1 uncultured bacterium | reverse complement strand
GTGAATTGGGCGGATATGAAGAGAATACAACAAATAATAGGATGGAACTTAGTGCTGCTTTGCACGGTATCAAATATTTGAAAGAAGGCTCTATTGCAACAGTTCTCACAGATTCATCATATGTGATAAACGGGATTACCAAGTGGATCCATGGCTGGAAGAGGAATGGCTGGATAACAAAGACGAAAGATGAAGTTTTGAATCGTGATCTATGGGAAAAGCTAGATTCTGTAATGTCTGGAAAGAAAATTAGCTGGAAATATGTTGGTGGTCATGTAGGAATCGTAGGAAACGAGCGTTGCGATCATATAGCTACAAATTTTGCTGATAGAAATAAGGTGGATCTTTATCATGGAATGCTAGCTAACTATGATCTACCTAATATTCTCGATGTATCTTTTGATGAATCAAAAATGAAAGAAAAAAAGTCTAGTTCCTCACATTCTAGAGCAAAAGCTTATTCATATATAAGTTCTGTCGGTGGAGTCATAGAAACACATCATACATGGTTTGAATGTGAGAAGAGGGTAAAGGGTGCAAAAGGTGCAAAGTACAAGAAATCTCTAGATATGATTGATGAGGCTCAAATAATTAGAGAATTTGATGCTATATAGTCATTTTTTATACTTTCTTTATCAAATATTGAGCGCAAATTTATCAGGATTTTATTTGTTCTGAGTAAACTTTATGAATGAAGAAAGGACCAGTCATATTTTGGAGCATATTTATTGCGGCTGCTATTTTCCGCATCATGAATTCATTTGATGTCAAACCTCTTGATATCGGCCCATGTCTTAAAGATATTATAAATGGTAGTGGAATTATAAGTGAAGACCCGGAAAGAAAAGAAAGTGGCCAGGTTCTCGTCATCAGTGTAGATAAAATTCATGTACTAGATGTCAATAGAGGTTTAGTTAAATGTAGTGGTGATTTCCTCCTACGTGTCAAGACGAAACTTTATCCAAAATTTAGTTTTGGTGACGAAGTTGAGTTTGAGGGTAGGCTGCTCAGGCCTCAAAATTTTTCTAATAAAGAAGACCCTGGTAGATCCTTTGATTATGAAGGATATCTGGCCAAGAATAACATTTATTATGAAATGAAGAGCGCTAGGGTTAAGTTATTTGATCATACCGATACAGATAGCAAATCTAATAGTTCAGATACAGATATATCCAATTCAAATATTATTGAAACAGTCTTAGAGAAGTTAAAAAAAGGCCTGTTCATGTTAAAAAGAAATTTTGTCAATAATCTAGAGAAGCATCTTGGTGAACCACACGCAGCTTTGGCGTCTGGTTTGGTGGTAGGGGAGAAGGCAGCACTGCCTAGTAGTCTATTATTGGATTTTCGAACTGTAGGACTTATACATATCGTTGTGCTTTCAGGTTATAACATAACTATTGTTGGTGCAGCGATCAGAAAGATTTTGTCATTTTTACCGAGAGTGTGGGGAATAGTTCTTGGAGGCTTGGGAATTGCTACATTTGGTATCCTTGTTGGTGGTGGAGCTACAGTTGTTAGATCTTGTTTCATGGCAGGAGTTGCTTTGTCGGCTGATATAATAAGGCGTGATTACAATGTTACGAGGGCTCTCATATTTGTTGGACTCATTATGCTCATTCAGAATCCAATGATCCTATTTCATGATCCATCATTTCAACTTTCATTTCTGGCAACACTGGGATTGGTACTCTTTGCTTCACCAATAGAAAACTATTTGCAATTTATACCAGAAAGACTAGGTATGCGCAGTGTAGTGTCTTCAACAATAGCTACGCAGATATTCGTATCGCCGTATATCCTCTATATGATGGGGAATGTCTCTATTATCGGTGTTGTTGCAAATATCTTGGTTCTACCAGCAATTCCAGTAACAATGTTATTTGTTTTTCTTACCGGAGCTTTCGGAATGATCTCGTTTAATATAGCAGAAGTTTTTTCTTGGTTTACTCACTTTTTGCTTTCATATGAACTATACATGGTACAAACTTTTGCACGAATACCATTTGCGTCTATTCATATTGGGGTATTTTCAAAATGGTGGGTTATCGGGTTTTATATAGCGTTTGCTATATTTTCCCAATTTATATTTGCAAAGAAGTCATCGATGTAAGATTTCTTACCTGATGGCTCATAGTCTGCAACAAATGAATGTTCCCACATATCTAGACCCAATATGAGAGCACAATCCTGAAGTTGTCCGATATGCTGTTCGTCAACCCAAGCATTTAGAAGTCTTTTGTCATTTCTATCATAATATAGCATTGCCCAACCAATGCCTCTTGTTAATGCTATCGTCTTGAATTCGATGAGCCAAGCATCAAATGATCCCCATGTTTCGGAAATCATTGTTATTAGCTGACTTTTTTTAGAAAGAGTATGGCTACCTCCTTCTAGTGAATTGAAATATACTTCATGGTTGCGCATACCATTGAATTCAAAACCAAAACGTCGGTTGATCTCTCCTATAGTATAGGTATTCTTTTCTGGGTCAGATCGTAATTCTGCAACCTTTTCTAATATCAAATTGGTATTTTTTACATAGCCATGATATAGCTTCATGTGTTCTTCAATAGTTTTCGTCGTGATTTTCCCAAAAGGGGACAGACTAAATGTTTTTGCTGTAAATATTTTCATAATAGGTGTTATTTGGTTAATAGTATTCATATATACGAATCAGCTTGATGGATTGGTGAGGCTATATGACTTATTGGTATAAATATATTTATCTAATCTTTATCAAATCTTGAGGAATAATTCATCAGAATTTTATCAGTTATCTGTAGACTATATGGATGAGTGCTAGAAGTATTATAAATCCAATATTGGTATCTGTAGCCACTGGAACATTGGCTCTAGGTGTTGGTAACTATATTTGGAAAAATGAAAATAGGCCTAAGATATTGGAAGTATATGTTTTTGCTTTGAAAAGTGGTCGTTCAGTATTCATACGTACGCCTAATGATAAGAGGATACTCATTGATGGTGGAGCAAATTCTGATATTATACGTGAGCTTACAGAGATAATACCTTTTTATTCCAAACGTATTGATACTATTATTGGTACAAATACAGATGGCAAGAATATTTCTGGTTTGATCGATGTATTGGATAGATATGTGGTAGATGATATTTATCAGCCTTCTATAACCACCAAGTCATTGATGCTTACAAGTTCGACGGACCAAATCTATGAAACTTTTATAGGTGAGCTCACTAAAAAGGGTATAAGAGTTCATAATATTGCGGCTTCGGAGTCTTTACGTCTCGATACTGGAGTAGATGCAAGGATATTATTTCCTACAAATAAGACTGATTTTGTATATTCAAAAGCCAGTGCGCCAGAGTTACTGATGACGATCACATATGGTAAAACTTCTATAACGTTACTCGGTAGCGCTAGTCTAAAGATTCAAAAATATATTGCTACAAGTTTAGAGACACCGATTATCAATGATGGTCGTGTAATAAAGGATATGAAAGAGAGCGTAGTCATATTTTCGAATAGTGCATTACCTACAAATATTTCAAAGAGTCTGATTGATAAGTTGGAGCCAAAATATTTTGTTTATTCAAAAGTACTGAATTCTAGTAGTAAAACTTTACAAAAGGCAAAAATTGACCCTTTATCTATTGTTGATATCGATAAAAGAGTAAATTTGAAAGAGACTGGAAATATTCATTTTGTATCTGATGGGTCGAGTATTGATATAAAATAAAATAGCGAGTGTCTTGCAACTCGCTATCATAGGCGTCACTTATGCAGTGATCCTAGTTTGGATAAAGAGGGCTCGTACACGGTCGACATAGCATGTCTAGGCGGCTTGTGCCACAGTTTATCCTGACCTCTAGTCTACTGTGTCTAAGTATGACAGATTTCATCCAACATTCATCACCTGGGGGCAATCTATTCCATGGAATCTTGGATACATCAAAAAATTTTAGCCATTCAAACTCTTTGGTGCTATTCCTCTTGAGATGACCGATCCAGTCGGTACACTCAAAGACAGTCACCTTACGTATCAAGTTTTTATTGATGATATTGATCTCCAGGTATGCGACTTTCGTACCATTTATTGGCCTCAAGCCACATTCTTCTACTGATTCACGGCACATTGCAGTGTAGTATCCGCCATTTGATCCAAAGGCTCGGTCTCCGTCAGTTACATGGCCACCAACGGGCATCATGCAGCCTTTGACTGAACCTGTAAGTTTGGGACCAAAAAGGTATTTTGCCTCTTTCCCTCGGCAGTTTTTTCGGTGTAATACCAAAACCTGCTCGATGACTCTTAGGGAGTCTTTATTGTTTTTAGTCTTCATATGTCAATCTGAGCCAAGTCTACACTTTAAGCACATGATTGCAAGTAAAATAAAAAAAGTGCCTTTTCGGCATTTTCTATTGGATTACTATATTTTATCAAGACCTATATAATACCAGCTTTTTTCAGTGTTGCGTAAGCGCCATTCTTTTCTATAATTCTAAGACCGCGAGCAGAAACTTTGATAGCTATTGATTTCTTCAATTCTGGTATATATACACGCTTTTTCTGCAGATTTGGATATTTTCGAATAGCACCACAAGGATTGTATTGTGTTGCACGAGTTCTATTGGAGTATCTACCCCCAACCACAGATTTCTTTTTGGTTATTGCACAGATCTTGGCCATATGCGTATTGAAATGATATGCTATCATAGGTAGAGTTAAATGTAAAATTTTTAAAGCGTAACCCCTCAAAACTCGGCTTATAAGGCTTCATCCTTGCTTTGGAAAATGCATGGTAGATCGCTCGACAAATTATTCTCGACCTTAAAAAATATTTGAGTGGTTACGAAAAAGCAAATCTTATTTATATTTTATAGTAAACATCATGATAACTATCCTATTCATCATCATATTAATATTTTCGGTTATTATTCATGAAATATCTCATGGCTATATGGCCGATTATCTGGGTGATCCTACTGCCAGATTACAGGGCAGGTTAACACTTAACCCATTGAAACATATTGATCCTGTTGGTTCAATATTGGTACCTATTATAACGTCATTCTTCGGTTTTACTTTTGGTTGGGCTAAACCTGTTGTTTATAATCCTCATAATCTGATAAATAAGAGAAAAGGTGAATTCTTGATCGCTGCAGCTGGGCCTCTATCAAATATCTTCTTGGCTATCATATTTGGGCTCATAATACGATTTGTTTCTAGTGGTTTAACTGCAGTTACTCCGTTTATAGAATTTCTTTCTTATATAGTGATTATCAATATTGTATTAGCTGTTTTCAATCTGATACCTTTGCCACCTTTGGATGGTTCAAAATTATTATTTTCATTTTTACCAAATCAATATGGCAGAATGAGATATGTATTGGAAAGATACGGGTCTATCTTTGTAATTCTTCTCGTATTATTCGCATGGAGACTCATAGCGCCTATTGTTCCTTATATTTTCAAAATTATAACTGGAATAGTGGTGATATAAGGGTTATTTTAGATAATACTTACATTTATATTCAATTGTTGCCAATATTACCTCATTATGTTACGGTTGTATCAATGTCTATAGGGACTATGTTCATTATCAAGTTAATCGTGAGTAATCGTTATTGGTATGGCACGTGGCCAAACTCAAGCCAATCATGGTGAAAAATTCAAGATTAACAAGTATTTATTAGCAGTAGAATTAATAACAATGCCAACAATCAATCAGCTCACAAAGAGCAATCGTGCGCGATTCAAGCGCAAGTCAAAGTCGATCGCTTTGACTAGAACATTCAATTCGATCAAGAATCATCCGATCTTTTTTCCTGCACCATTCAAGCGTGGTGTATGTGTAAAGGTCACAACAAAGACGCCAAAGAAGCCTAACTCAGCTATCAGAAAGATTGCCCGTGTTCGTCTTACCAATGGTGTAGAAGTCACAGCATATATTCCAGGTGAGGGCCACAATTTACAGGAACACTCAGTAGTATTGTTACGTGGTGGTCGTGTAAAAGATGTAGGTCTCCGTTATTCAGTCGTTCGTGGAGTATTGGACGCTGCAGGAGTAGAGAAGCGTAGAAAAGGTCGCAGTCAATATGGTAATAAACGCCCAAAGGCAGTTAAAGTATAAACTAACATGAGAAGAAAACTAAACATAAAAAGAGATCTTAGGCCTGACATCAATTATAATTCATTGAAATTGGGCAAATTTATCAATTATATTATGGAATCTGGCAAAAAGAATGTTGCTCGTTCTATAGTTGCAGATTGTATGACCCTTATAAAAGAGAAGGCTAAGGTAGAGAACCCACTCGAAGTCTTCGAATTGGCGTTGAAGAATACTACACCAGCTATGGAAGTACGATCACGTCGTGTTGGTGGAGCGAATTATCAGGTTCCTCGCGAAGTTCGTCCTGAACGAAAACAATCATTATCTATGAAGTGGATTATAGAAGCAGCGCGAAGTAAGAAAGGCAAACCTATTCATGAGAAATTAGCAGATGAGATCATTGCTGCTTCAAAGAATGAAGGCGAAGCTGTGAAGAAACGTGAGAATGTCCACAAGATGGCAGAAGCTAACAAAGCTTTCGCTCACTTTGCTTGGTAAGTTTGCTCTGTAAAATTATCCCTAACGAAGTCGGGGGGTAATTTAAAGAAAAATCCATTCGAGAATACAAGAAATGTCTAGTCAATATTGACTGGGCATTTTTTGGGAGTAAAATAGTGGTATGACAACGAAAAATCAGTTTACAGCTATATATAAAAAGACCAAGGATTGGTTTATTGCATGGATTGAGGAAATCCCTGGTGTAAATACGCAAGGTAAAACTCTCAAGGAAGCCCGTGAAAATCTACAGGAAGCCCTTTTAATGGTTCTGGAATCAAATCGTGCTTCTTCGCGCACTCAGGTTAGAAAGAACCAAAAGGCTCGTAAAGAACTGATGGAGGTGACTCTTCCAGCGTAAAATCATGCGTCGTAGCGATCTTGTCCGCCACATTGAGCGGTATCATTGTAGATTAGTTCGTGAAGGAGCTCGGCATTCAATATTTCGTAATACTATTTCCGGTAGAACGTCTACAGTGCCAAGACATACCGAGATTGATGATTTTTTAGCAAAGAAGATATGTAAGGATCTCGGTATCCCGAAGAAGTCATAGTTTATTAGTCTAATCAATAAATTATCATGCAAACGCAAACAATCCAAGGACCGATGCACGGTTTAATCCATAAATGGAAAGCCCTCCGCCGCTGTCGCAAATGTGATCATTTGATGTTTGTTGTATTTTCAAGCGACGGCACGTATTTTGGAGCACATTACTCTAGTATCTGTACTCAATTTCCAGAGAATGAATCGTGTTGGACTTGTAATGAATGTTTTGGAGACAAGAAAGAGGCAGATAAGCCGGCCAAGAAGAAAGGGAGGATGGGGTTTAGGATTTGACGTATGACGCTATTGTACAAGTTGAAACTTCTTGTTAAACTTTCTTCATTATGTCAAATTCTCAATTGCTCGATTACATCAAGAAGCAGTTAGCTCAAGGTTTTAGTAAAGAGGTAATCCAACAAAATTTGATCTCTGCGGGTGGATGGAACTTGTCTGATATTGCAGAGGCATTTTCTGAGCTTGGTATCAGTAAAGATACATCAGATATTAATAAAGATAAAATTGTAACAAAAAAGTTTAATAAATCATCGTTGGTTATCATCGCAGTTATCGTCATATTAGTGGTTATGGGTGTCAAAATCTATTTGGGAAATAAAGGAATAAAAGTTCAGGAATTACCAACGGTTTCTTCTCAAGAAGAATCACAGCCTGTGGTCCCAATTTCTGTCGAGACATCTCTACCTTCGTGTGTAAAGGATGTCAATGAGGGACATTTTGTTGAAGGTAGTAATAAGTACTATTCTATAAGGCCGTATTTTAATATTTCAGCATCTGAATCAGATTGTGATGTGTATTATGTTGGAACTTATGCCACAGAGACTAGCCCACATGATTGGTATTATGATGATGTAATTGTAAGAAATAATATTGAAGTCACATCTCGACAGAGTGGTCGAACTATTGGTGGCGTCAGTATCATAGATAAAAAAATTGCTTATATTAGTATGTTACCGAGTCTAGGGAAAAGTCAGGTCATATGGGGTGATTTTGTCGGTAAGAGCTACGATACTATTTTTGGTCATTTTGATGCGGGAAAGTATGTAAAAGATATTGAAAGTTTGGAAAATAAACCAGTTTATGTTGCTGGTGATGCAAAATTACAAGGTAGTGACGAGGCGGGTGGAGACATTGTAGTTGTATGGTGGAACAAAGAAGTTAAGCGTTTGAAAAATTTAGTGTTCGTTGACGGTTTAAATTTATCTGGTGATATAGTTTCATTCGATGCAGTAGATACTAATTCATCCAAGAATATTAAAAGTTTTGAAGAAATTAAAGCTAATACGAAGAAATATTCAATAAATATACGTACAGGCAATGTTACTATAGAAAAAAGTGCTACAGATAATAAATCCTCATGTGTATCGCCGTATGGGTATGATAATACAAAAAAATGTTTCGTAACCCAAAAGAGTGAAGGGAACTTTTTTGTTATTTATAAAAATAACACGTGGGGACCATATAAATATGTGCAAGATATCATCGTAATCGATGGGAAGCTTACGTACTTGGCCGCCGAGCAAGTAAACACGAATTTATATTCTGACGGGAAACAGATTTCAGACAGCACGGTTAATGTTTGGAGTTTTGAAAAAATTGGAAAGGAAATTGCTTATTTTGGTACAGAAAATAAATCTAAAAAGATGGTTGTTGTAGACAAAGGAATAAAAAGTAGTGAGTATAGCGGTAAAATAGTGAATCTTTTTGATGTTCGCGGCAAGCCAGCCTTCTTGGTTGAGGATAAGAATGAGAGTTTTATTGTTTTTAATGGTGTAGAACAGAAACATTATCCTAAGATTGATTATTTTAAAATTGGAATGCTTGGTGGGAAATTATTTTATACTGTAGAGTATCCCAGCAAAGGTTTTGAGAGTAAAGCAATGGCGGTTTATGAACAATAGGTTGTGACATTGCCCCTACTTTTAACCACAATTCTAATATATTTTATAGCCACAAAACGCCTATAAAGATCGCTTTTATAATCTTTAGATTCTAATAAAGTTATAATAGCTTTTGTACAGTGACCCAAAGAGAATTGTAATCGTTCCGTGACTCATTCTTGTAGTAAAGGGTACACCAATTTGATTTCTTCCATCTTTTCCCGTATAGTATGTGTATTAAGCAGTCTCTGCTTTTTTTAGATATTATTTAATAAATTAACCTTAGATTCCCTTCGCCAACTGGCGAATTAGGGGACGAAAAAGACCATCATGAACCGCGACTACCCATTAGAAAAAGTTAGAAATTTCGGTGTCATTGCCCACATCGACGCTGGCAAGACTACTACCTCAGAGCGCATCCTGTTCTATACAGGTATGACTCACAAGATCGGTGAAGTTCATGATGGAAATACGACTACTGACTGGATGGAGCAGGAGAGGGAACGTGGTATTACTATCACTGCTGCGGCTATCACTTGTTTCTGGAACCCGTCATATATGCCTTTGACGGATACTTCGAAGAAGGTACGTTTCAATGTTATCGATACTCCTGGGCACATCGACTTTACTGTAGAAGTGAAGCGTTCTCTACGTGTTCTAGACGGTGCCGTCGTGGTTTTTGACGGAGTCGCTGGAGTCGAACCTCAGTCTGAGACAAATTGGCGTTATGCTGATGATGGAAATGTACCACGACTATGTTTTGTTAACAAAATGGACCGCATGGGTGCCTCTTTTGAACGATCATTCAAGTCTATATTAGAACGTTTAAATAAGAATGCTATAAGATTCCAGATCCCAATAGGTTTGGAGGGTGACCATAGAGGGGTTGTCGATCTTATGCGTATGAAAGCTTATTATTTCGAGGGTGAGCTTGGTAGTAAAGTTATCGAGAAAGAGATTCCGGCAGAATTGCTTGATGAAGCAAAGAAATATCATGCAGAAATGGTAGAAAAGATCGTTGAGAATGACGATGTTGCAATGGCAAAATACCTAGAAGGTAAAGAGGTCAGCATCGATGATTTGAAGGATATAACAAGAAAAGCAGTCATTGCTAACAAGATTTTTCCAGTATTTACGGGTTCAGCTTTGAAAAATGTTGGAGTTCAACTAGTTCTAGATGCGGTCGTCGACTACCTACCATCACCGCTAGATATGCCTGCTATAAAAGGTATAGATCCAAATACTGGTGAAGAAATCTTGCGCCATGCATCTGATACAGAGCCATTCTCTGCTCTAGCATTCAAACTACAGAATGACCCATTCGTTGGAGCTCTCACATTCTTCCGTGTGTATTCTGGAACCATAGAAGCTGGTACTTATATTTACAATTCCTCAACAGGTAAGAGGGAGCGCCTCGGACGTATAGTACGACTTCAGGCTGATAAGCGTGAGGAGGTAAAGAAAGTCTTTGCAGGCGAGATCGCTGCAGCAGTAGGTCTCAAAGATGCTCTGACTTCAAATACATTCTGTGATGAAGACAAGCCTATTGTTCTAGAGGTTATCAAATTCATGGAGCCAGTGGTTTCTCTACGTATTGAGCCAAAGACTAAGGCTGATCAGGAAAAGATGGGTATGGCTTTGAAAAAACTAGGTAATGAAGATCCGACATTCAGAGTATCATCCAACCAAGAGACTGGTGAGACTATCATTTCAGGAATGGGAGAACTTCACCTTGAGATCATGGTTGATCGTATGAAGCGTGAATTTAGCGTCGAAGCCAATGTCGGTGAGCCGCAAGTAGCTTATAGAGAAACTATTCTTGGTGAAGCTGAAGCTGAACACAAATATATCAAGCAGACTGGTGGTAAAGGTCAATATGGTCACGTCAGACTCAATGTCAAACCCATGCAGCCTTGGCCAGAAGGAGAGAAGATACCAAAGACAGTTCATAGATATGATGATTTTGAATTCGTGAACTCTATCAAAGGCGGTGTGATCCCAAATGAGTTCATTCCTGCAGTTGAGAAAGGGGTTCGTGAGGCTATGGATCGCGGTATTGTTGCAGGCTTCAAAATGGTCAATATTTCTTGTGAGCTTACATTTGGTTCATATCATGACGTTGACTCATCGGAGATAGCGTACAAGATAGCGGCGTCCCAAGCGTTCCAAGATGCATCAAAACGAGCAAAAGCTGTTATTCTAGAGCCTATAATGAAACTAGAAGTTGTATGTCCTGAGAAATATATAGGAGATGTCAATGGTTCTATCGCATCAAAGCGTGGTCTTATTGAGGGACAGAATCAAAAGGGTCAGAATGTATCTATTATTGCCAAGGTTCCATTGTCAGAAATGTTTGGTTATACAACACAGCTTCGTTCTATGACTTCAGGTCAGGGTAGTGCGATGATGGAGTTTGATCACTATGAGGTTGTGCCAGCGAATGTGGCATTAGAGATTGTGGAAAAGAGGAAGTAAAATATCGATTGATTCCGATGACCCCAAATGAGAATTGGGGTTGTTTAGATTATATTTACAAAATAACATAGAGTCAAAATCTTATCCCCGCGTGCGAAGTAGAACTGTTGTGTGTGTAGGTGTTATCATTAGTGCAAGTTTCTGTATCTACAGTTAATCGGCTGTAGCTTAAAAAAATTATTACTAGTTATCAAACTATAGTATGAAGAAATTTATAAAGAGCGGAGTATGGGTAACAGTTATCATTGTTGCTTTGTTTTCTGTTTATTCAGGAGTGCAGGCGCAGGTAGTCTCAACTCCAGTATTTTGCCCAGCAGGGTACAAGTGTACACTCAACTTGGATGGAGGAATCACAACGCCGGGTATAGGAGGAACATTGTTTGTGTCGCTAAATCAAACACCATCTAATGTTACAGTGTATCAGGGCCAATCATATGATGTTGCGGCATATAATGTTAGAGCTGGTGCGTCAGATATGGCTATTCAAAATATTTCTCTAGATTTCAATGTGCGTCTTTGGTTGTATGCCAGGACAATTACAATTAAAGATGATTCTGGTTACATTGTTGGCCAATCTGATAACCTCTCCGCAAGTAATTTCACCGAACTTATAGTTGGTAGTCAGTATCGTCTCAATATACCAGTTAGTAGCTATACTGTTAGTGCTATACACTCAAAAAATCTGACTGTGAATATCTCGTTCTATGATAAATCAGATAGAGCTTCTAGCCAAATAAATATAAGTCGGATCATAGTCAGATCTATTGATGGAACAGGTGTTACGAATTCTCGAACTAATAATGGTGGAAGTCGTTTGTTCAATTATATAGCTACTGTTTCAGGCACGAGTTGTTATACCTTCAATACCAATCTCTCAGTTGGAAGCATGGGTGCTGATGTTGTTGCACTTCAAACGCTACTCATAAGTAGTGGGTATGGTATACCCGATATCTCTTCTGGTAGTGCAGCGAAGGGGTATTTTGGTTCGACGACTATGATCGCTGTTATCGGGTACCAGAACGCAAATGGAATTCCAGCAAATGGTTTTGTTGGACCTTTGACAAGAGCAAAGTTGAATACCTGTGGGGGGACCACAACGCCATCTATCGTTGCTTCTCTTGATCCAGCTTCACCACAAACAAGCACGGTCCAAATTTCCTCGACTGCTCCAACATCTAATGTCACATTGGCCGTATTTGACCTCAAGTCTCAGGGAATACCGTCTACACTTCAAAGATTGAGCGTTGGGATTCCGACCTATAGTCCAAATCTGAAAGGAAGCCAACCTGGAACATTGTTTACAAATATATTCATCAGGGCTGGTGGGCAGATTTACGCCGAGTCTTCCTTGGTGGGTGATACTGTAACGTTTGAAAATATTCGAGTCGCTTTACCTGCAGATGTGAATGTTCCTATCATTGTGTATGCGAGTGTAGCGCAGAATACAGATAACTTCTTTGATGGTTCAAATGCATCGGTTAATTTGCCTTTGACAGGCATCACAGCGATTGATTCGAATTACAATACTGTTCTAGTAAATCAAGGTCCCGTCGTAGGTCTATTGAGTGGTAGCACAATCACTTTTTCTTCTGGTGCATCTACTCAATCTTCCATCACCATCTTGAGTCCGAAAAGTAGAGATATTTATGATCCTAGCGGGCAGCTTAATCTTCAATGGAGTAGTTATTCAGAAGATTTTGATTATTATCAACTTATGTTAGGTAATACCATTGCAAACTCTGAAGTCGAGATTGATGATGGGTATCACATATCTAAGACACAAAATAGTTACAGTACGTTTGCTTTGTGGACGTTCGTAAATCAAATTGTCGCAAATTCTGGGAAGACGGCTGATAGTATTCGAGACTCATATTATGTCAAAGTAAGCGCTATCAAATCGGACAGAGCAGGTGGCGGTATTGTAAGCGTTGGAAAAAGTGGAATTTTTACTATCATTTCTGGAACGCCAGTATCGAATTTTGTGAATCTTCTTGTAGAACCTACATATAGCAATGGAAACCAAACCGTAGGCATTAGAGCATCAATAAAAGGAGATATTGGAAATAAGAATATATCAAAATGGGTACTTAATATTTCTTGTACTCCAGGAATAACGATGCCTACTCCAAACTCAAAGGAACTATGCAATACTCAGCAGGTATATTATGGCTACAATTATTACGATGTGACACAAGATATTGTTCTATTGACTGTCGATGCAAGAAATACTGGTAACACCATTAGTACAAATCCAAATGTAACATTTGAGCTTACTGCGTACGCTGCGAATGGTAGTATCTTTGGCTCAGACAGAGAAGTTGTTCCTCTTGGATTTACAAATACCCAACCTTCCATTACTGTCGTCAGTCCGAATGGTGGAGAGACGCTTTCCGCGGGACAAGCATACCAAGTTAATCTTCAGATTCCTTCAGATAAACAGTATATCGTCTATTATTTCTACATCCCTCAAAACAGTACTCCGATACGCACTACGACAGGCACATACTTCGATCCAACAGTAGGAGGCTATTCTGGCGGTGCAACGTGGCAAAATTATACATCGTCTCAATTGAATCAGTCCTTGATACTTCCAGCTGATATCCCAGCTGGGCAATACAAATTAAAAGTCTACTTGGAAAACACGACCAGTGTAACTTTCTCTCCAAGTGTGGTGCTAGCGTATGATGATAGTAATAGCTATTTCACCATTACTTCTGGATTAGTCACTCCTATTTCGGTTCTAAACCAAATTCAAGCATCCATCCAAGCAAGAGCAGTCAAACCAGTCCTCTCTGCAGCAGCAGTACCAGGTGACAAGAACGGTACAGTCTCCATATCAGGTAACAATATAACCATCACATCCTTGAGCGATGGTCTAGATTGGCCAACACTCAAGATATCATGGCCAGCATCAATACAAGGAGGTTCTGCTTGTACATTC
>CAIPHR010000001.1 GCA_903864905.1 uncultured bacterium | reverse complement strand
ATATTTAAATATAATATGAATATACATATACATAAAGAAGTGATACCAGTAGGAACAAAGTTGATGGCGGATAAGATCTTCCAGTATTTGAGTAATGGCGAGAAAGTATTGTGGCTCGTATGTGGTGGTTCCAATATTCCTATATCTGTAGAAGTATTGAATCTCGTAAAAAGTAGACTACAAGAACAGCCCAGTATCAATTTGAAGAATCTAACTGTGTCTCTAACTGATGAACGTTATGGTTCTATCAATCATCCTGATTCCAATTGGAGACAACTCACGGATAATGATTTTGATTTTGACGCAGTTACTTCTGTTCCTGTACTTTTCGGTAAATCATTTGATGAGACCACAAAGTTATATGGTATGAATATGAGAGATGCTTGGAGTAATAATAGTGTGCATATAGGACAATTTGGTATAGGTATAGATGGACATATTGCCGGAGTGTTACCTCGTACTACAGGAGTATCTAGTCCAGGAACTATTGCATCCTATGATGCAGGGAAATTCAGGAGATTGACGATAACATTGGCAACTATAGAAAAGTTGGATGTTGCATATGTATTTGCTTATGGTCAATCAAAAAAGCCGGCTTTAGAAAATTTACAGACTGATCTCATAGATGAGATAGAACCGGCGCAGGTATTGAAGAGGGTGAAAGATGTTGAACTATTTACTGATTAATGAATGGATATTCTCGTAGTTATCCACAGTTATTTGTTGACAGGTGAACAGTCGTTCACCTATAATACATATGCAATAAGAATGCATATTATCAATAAACTAAACTATATGAGCAAGTATCAAACCATCAAAACAATTCGTAGCGAGATCGATAGACTGAACCGTGAGATCGATCTATGTATCATCAAGGGTATACCTTATGCACGTCAGGCTCTTCGACATAAGATACTGCGTACACAGTTGTCCAGAATGATCTCAGGTAATAAGATGAGTATGTTTGGGAGTTTGGTAAGCGCGTTCTTGTTTTAATTAGTACTTTCGCCCTTTTGGGAGTAGTAGCTCTCTCCCTCAAACCACTCAAGGGGGAATAGGGAGAGACCTCTACCCCCAAGCGGGCTCTAATACATAGGTCTCCCCTATACAAAATCCAATGAATAATTATAAAGATAAAATCATAAAGTTCTATAAGAATACGAAACGTATGCCTTCATATGCTGAGATTATGAACATGCTTGGATTCAAGTCCAAAAATTCCGTATACAAGTTAGTCAATAAACTCATCCTAGAAGGGATGCTGGATAAAGATTCTAGCGGTAGACTTGTGCCAAAGAAGTTATTTGGTGAAGTACCATTACTCGGTTTGGTTGAAGCTGGTTTTCCTACTGCAGCAGAAGAGGAATTGGTAGATACTATGAGTATTGATGAATATTTGATAGAGCGTAAAGAGGCTACTTATATGCTGGAGGTCAAGGGTGACTCTATGATCGATGCTGGTATACAAGAGGGAGATTTGGTTATTGTAGAAAGAGGTATTGAACCAAAGATCGGCAATATTGTTATTGCAGAGGTTGATGGTGGTTGGACAATGAAATATTATAGGAAGACGGATGGAAAAGTTTGGTTGGAACCAGCCAATAAGAAATATGGGCCGATTTATCCTGAACAGGATTTGAAGGTTGCTGCTATAGTGAAGGGTGTAGTTAGGAAGTATTAAAATGAATGATGTCTCCACTAAGTCTACATTCATTTCCACGTGCAATACTCCACGTAGATGGGGACTCTTTCTTTGCTTCATGTGAAGTAGCAAAGAATCCAGCTTTAAAGGGCAAATGTGTTGTTACAGGAAAGGAAAGAGGCATTGCATCTTCTATGACCTATGAAGCAAAAGCTAGAGGTGTGACGCGTGCAATGAGGTTGAGTGAGATCAAGAGATTGATACCAGATGTCATCATCTTGCCGTCAGATTATGAGACATATTCACTGTATTCCCAGAGAATGTATGAGATTGTGCGCAGATATACCGCTGATATTGAAGAATACAGTATAGATGAATGCTTCGCAGATCTCACAGGAATGAGGAGACCTAACAATATGGCTTATGAAGCCATGGCAGATAAGGTCAAACATGATCTGGATAGCGAACTCGGTATGACATTCTCTGTTGGTTTGTCGGTCAATAAAGTCTTGGCTAAAGCTGCGTCAAAATGGAAGAAACCATCAGGGCTCACTATCATTCCAGGTTATAATATCCATCTTTATTTACAAAAATTATTAGTAGGGAAAGTTTGGGGTATTGGAGCGAATACGTCTGCTTATTTGAATAAAATGGGGATACAGACAGCTTATGATCTTGCCATAAAAGATGTAGATTGGGTAAAGAAGAACCTATCTAAACCATTTCAGGAAATTCATGCTGAGCTAAATGGAAAGTTTGTATATCCACTTATTCTCGGTGAAAAACATGATTATGCATCAGTTAGTAAGACTCGTACATTTACACCACCTACTGATAAAGAAGAGTATATTTTTGCTCAGCTATCCAAGAACCTCGAGAATGCATGTATCAAGATCCGCAGGCACAATCTTTTCACGAAACGTTTTGCTTTTTTCCTAAAGACTCAAAGTTTTTCATATAGTGGTCTCGAATTGAAACTGTCTCAAAAAGTATCAGTTCCACAGGAGATTCTCACGTTAATCCGTAGTCATTGGAAAGAAGTATATATACCAAATGTTCTATATCGTGCTTCTGGAGTAGTTCTCATGGATCTAGATCATGATAGTACAGAAACAATAGATTTGTTTGGAAAGACTAGTATCATTGACCGAGTGAGTAAAATCTATGAAGCAGTAGATAAAGTATCTCTAAAATATGGCAAACATAGTCTATTTTTGGGTTCAAGCTTTCATGCTATGAATAATGCAAGTCATACTGGTTCAAGAGGTGAAGCATCATTGCGAAGTACAAATCTATTGAAAGGTGAGACGAGACGCAAAAGAATCGGTATACCATTCCTCGGAGAGGTTTGATATACCGATATCTCTTATGATTTTGGTTTATGATATTCTCTTAGAACCCAAATATATTCATAAAGAATTTTCCAATTGAACCAAATATACCTCTATTTTGTAGGCTTGGATTGATATTCGCTAGTCTATTCTTCTCGTCGATAATAGAGCTTGCTATAATAGAGTTACCAGTTACGGCTCCCTGAGCTATTATAGAATCTCCAACACTAATAGCAGATATTGTTATCGTATTTGTACCCTGTACGATCTTGGCATTAGATGCATCTACTGTATATGATATATTACTTTTATTGGTAATAACTATAGTAGAGCTAGATACTGATGATACGGTTCCAGCTACAACAGGTTGGCCGTTTCCAACTATAGATGAATTGATAGTTCCAGGTGTAGTGGTGCTATTTCTACCACGATCTTCTTTGTCATCGTTGCCATTGCGCATCATTCCATAGTTCTGACCTTGTAAACCAAGGCCAACAGACCCATCACGAATAGATGTAGCCTTTATAGATGTTCCTGATATAGTACCTTGTACTGATAATGTGTCACCAATAATTATGCTAGCTACAGTACTAGTTGCATTGTTCTTGTGAATAGTTGCGCTACTAGCATCTACTATATATGTGGTTGTTGCAGATTGTGTAGTGTTAGTACCACGTGCCAATGGTAAGCTTCTACCATCAATAGTTATGTTTGAACCAGTGACAGATGTAACAATACCTACTACTATTGGCTTCATCATAGAACCGTTATTATAATTTCTACCCATCATTTGAGACGATGAAGCAGTTCTGATCTCAGTCCTATTCTCTTTCTCTTTTGTTTCTCTTGATTTATTGGTTGTTTCTGCGAATGTAGGTAAAGCTAATGTAAGACTACTAATAATTGAAACTATTGCTATTGTGCTTATATATCCTTTAATTTTCATATAATCGTATATGTTATTTATAATGCGCGATAATATCTAGTAATGCTTGTAATAGCGTCGCAATTCCATGTTTGTTATTAGTAATGGATTCTTGCGTTATACTGTACGAAATCTAGTATTTCGTATATAGATTACGCACCATAGTTGACCATAGGTGCAGATTACCAATCTACGCATAACTTTCCGAAGGTAGTCAATGCATTCAGATTTTAGCTGAATTAAATAACCAATTGCAACACACTTTTCATTTCCGATATGAGGCTACGAAATGTTTACATTGATCAGAATACCACATCCAACTCAGCCGATTGGAGGAAGTGAAAGAAAATCAATTGCAACACACTTTTCATTTCCGATATGAGGCTACGAAATGTTTACAATGATCAGAATACCACCTCTCACTAGCCGATTGGAGGAAGTGAAAGAAAATCAATTGCAACACACTTTTCATTTCCGATATGAGGCTACGAAATGTTTACATTGATCAGAATACCACCTCTCACTAGCCGATTGGAGGAAGTGAAAAGGGTGTTGCAATGACTTAATGAACTTTAGTCTGTAGCATTTGTTTCTATGATATAATAAATGTATGTCAAGAATAATTCTTGGTTTTCATCTTACAAAGAAAAGAAAGCATATTTTTACGACTAGTTTTGTACTCATATCGATAGCAGTAATATTTTCATATATTATCATTATAAGTGGTGATAATGCAGGTCAATTGATAAATAGTCTGATGCTCTCATTATTCAGACTAGTATCAGCCTATGCAATATCTCTAGTAGTAGCAACTATCGTAGCAATATTCATAAGTAATAGTCGTTTTGGAGATATGATGATACCTATATTTGATCTTTTACAGAATATTCCTTCATTTGCATTGATACCACTATTCATATATTGGTTCGGGTATACAAATATTATGACCATAATATTTGCAGCAACATCTATCCTATGGCCAATATTGTTCTATGTACTACATAGTCTAAAGACAGTAAGAAGGGAATTGGATGATGCTGCGAAGATTTTCGGTGCAGTAGGTATAAAGAGAGTCCTATATTTCTTGATGCCAGTTGCATTCCCATCTCTAGTAACAGGTTCTATCGTTGGTTTCAGTATTGGTTGGGAAGCTATCATAGGAGTAGAAATTATTGGGCTCGCTAGTGGTATAGGTCAATTCCTGAATACACCTGTCGGCAATAATAACAACCAGATACTAGGTATTTCGGCGTTACTTATAATTGTCTTTTTGATAAATCGACTCATATGGATGCCACTATTAAGGAAATCTCAACTTTATGCAGCATAAACAAACAGTTATCGATATAAGAAATTTGTCGTATTCATATGTGAATGAAGAGACATCCAATAGGGTCAGCGTACTTCATGATGTATCATTTTCGGTGTCTGAATGCGAGTTCGTCTCTATAGTAGGGCCATCAGGATGCGGTAAATCTACAATACTCAAGTTGATAGCAAAACTACTCGATAACAATCATAGAAATATAGGCATTGATAGGAGTAAGATGTCATTTGTCTTTCAGGATTTTGCTCTATTTCCCTGGTTGAATGTTAGAGAAAATATTGGCTTTGGTCTCAAAATGAAGAGCTTGGATAAGAAGTCTCTTGATATTGTCGTCAATGAGAAGATATTGGAAGTTGGTCTCTCTGGATCGGAGCATAAATACCCGCATGAATTATCTGGAGGTATGAAACAGCGTGTAGGTATTGCTCGAGCACTTGCTATGAGCCCTAGTATATTGCTCATGGACGAACCATTTTCTAGCCTGGATATGCTTACTGCAGAAAAATTACGTATAGATCTATTGAATATTTGGACTAAGTATAAGATGACAGTTGTTATGGTTACGCATCTTATTGATGAAGCTGTAGAGATGTCGGACAGGGTAATAGTTTTCGGTCCACGTCCTACTATTGTGAAGAAGGTATGCGAAATATCATTACCGAGGCCTCGTGATAAGAGATCAAAAGAGTATTTTGATCTTTGTGACCTTATTTCCAAAGAAATATTATAAATTTATAATTAATTAAATATATGCAAACTATAATTATATTTTTAGACATTCTCATAATACTGTTATCGTTCGTAGTATTAAAGAATCTTTTGGGTTATGGTGGAAATGTAGGTAAGTCATTGACAATGATAGGGGTTGGAATATTCGTTGTTGGTTTGTCACAGATAGTCGAAACGCTTGGTATAAATTTTTCTCTAGGAAGTACACCAAGTATAGAGTTGGTACATAGACTAT